>CALVHT010000056.1 GCA_944328645.1 uncultured Clostridia bacterium | reverse complement strand
GCAATGTCTTGCAGATCCGCGCAGACGCGCAGCGTCTCCCCGCAGTGGAAGGAGTCGGCTTCCTCGGCCAAGGCGCATTCTGCGCGGCGGTTGTAGAGGAACAGGCGGCCGCCCCGGGCAGTCCGGCAAAAGGCGCTCAAAAAAGTTTCTGCTCCGATCGCAGCCTCGTCTAACGCGCAATCTCCGTCGGGAAGCGGGTAAGCCTCCAACCGACCGTCCGCCTCGACGCACAGTTGCGTTCCCCCCCAAGAAAAGAGTGTTCCGAAAATATTGCCGACTCGCCGCTGGGCCAAGAGCCGGAAACTTGTGTTGCGCGCAGAAAATCGTGCGGCGAACAGATCGGCGCCGCAGTCGTAGCGATATACCTCCGTGCAATCGGGCGGAGCTTGAAAAAAGTTGTCGTCCAGCAGGAAGGACAGGGGGAAATAATTCCCGTCGGCGGGCAAAAATTCTGCCAGGATGGGCGGACTTTGGGGCAGATCCGCAAACTGGTCCGTTTCGCCGCAAAATCCCAGCGCTGCGCCTCCCAGTCGAAGAACGCAGGGCTGTGCGGCGGAAAAATGCACGCGCATGGCAGACTCCTTTGGAAAAATATTCGAAACGATGTTATTGTATGAATAAAAGAGTGAAAGTATGTCAATAATCCTGCCGACTAAAACGGGAGGTAACCTCGATGGAAAAGATCAACGGTTATGCCAAAGCGGAAGCGGAGCAATTCGTAGAGTACATGACGGCGGGGAAACGTGCCGGAAAGACATTGACGGCGTTGTTCGCCGGATATGGGAAGGAGCACGGGCGCGCGTGCGGAAGCGTACGCAATTATTATTACAGGTTGTTGAAGACGGACAGCGCGGCGGCGCGCGGGCTGCTCAAGGATAGCGAACTGCGCGCCGAAACGGTACGGCCTTTTACCGACGACGAAAAGGAAGAAATGTTGCAAAAGATTTTGCTGGAACGCGGCAAAGGCACGTCGGTACGGCGAGCGATCGCCAATGTATGCGGCGGGGATGAAAAAAAGATGCTTCGTTACCAAAATAAATTTCGCAACATGCTGAAAAAACAGCCGGATGAGGTACGTGCGGCAGCATAGCGTTTGGGTATATCCGGGGAAGTGCTTGCCCGCCACAATCGGTTGCTGGAGCGGCGATTGGAAAACGAGATCAACGCGCTGTACGATCGTTTGGCGCTGTCTTTGCGCGAAGAAAACGAGCGGCTGCGCGAACAGATCCGTCGGTTGCAGGAGGAAAACGAGATTTTGCACCGGGCGGCAAACGCAGAACCCTCCGGCCCGCCCGCCGAAGATTGACAATTTTACGGCGGGCGAGGCGCATAATTGTGCGCCGAACGCCGCATACTGCAAATGCGGCTATGTCCGCACGGAGGAAAAACGTATGGAAAAACTGATCGCTGGGATGGCGATCGGCGCGGCGTTAGGCGCGCTGATCGTTGCCAACAGCAATAAGACGCGGACGCTGGTGCGCCGTGGACAGGAAGAACTGAAAGAGAAGGTCGATGCCTATATCGACGAAAAACTGGCCACCATGGGCGGCGCCCGGGAAACGGCGGAGGACGGTTCCGCCTCGAAAAAGAAATAAAACGTAAACAGATGCGCCGCATGCTTGCGGCGCATCGATTTTTAAAAATTATACAAAAATTTTACATATTTCTAAGAAAATAAAGAGAAAAATTTTTCAAAAGGTTGTATAATGGGAGCATCGGAGGAAGTATTTATGCCGTCTACTTATGCACACCGTTTGTTCGGAGAGAAAATCCTCGAACACTACCCCGAATCGATCCGCGCGCTCGTGCAAAACGAACGCCAGCTCTACGATATTGGACTGCACGGCCCGGATATTTTTTTTTACTATAAGGTTTTAAAAACGGATCCGATCAATCAGATCGGTTATCAAACTCACGATCGCCCCGCGCGAGCGTTTTTTGCGCCGGCCAAAGACCGCTTGGGCGCATCGCCGCATCGGGATGCCTCGTTGGCTTATCTGTTGGGCTTCGTTTGCCATTTCGCTTTAGACAGTACTTGCCACGGCTATATTGAAAACAAAATTCGACTTTCGCACGTCAAGCACACCGAGATCGAAAGTGAATTTGACCGCTATTTATTGGAACAGCGCGGCATCGATCCATGGAAGGCGCATCTGACCGACCACATCGTTGCTTCGCGCGAAAACGCCGCAATAATTGCTCCTTTTTTCGCACAGGCGGATGCCCGTGCGGTGCGCCGAGCCTTGCGGGCGATGATCTTTTACAATCGCTTGCTGTGTGCGCCGCATGCACCCAAGCGTTTTTTGGTAAACACGACGCTTCGCCTGTCGCGCAATTATGCGGAGATGCACGGCATGATGATGGCAAAACATCCCATTCCCGCCTGTGCCGACAGCAATTTGCGTTTAGAAAAATTGTTTTTGCGCGCGCAAGAGACTTGCCTGTCGCTGACAGAAAATTATTGGGGATTCTTGCGCGGGGAGAATGCGCTTTCCGGCGCGTTTGACCAAACATTCGGTCCCCCGCCTGGTTGGGATTCGATCTGTGTGCTCTCGCTGGAGGAGGAGAGAGAATATGAGCTTTAAGATGAACCGATTGGAACGGAAGTGGGTCTGGTACGACGTGGGCAATTCGGCGTTTACGCTGTTGGTTTCCACGCTTTTACCGATCTTTTTTAACTCGATCGCGGCAAATGCGGGCATTTCCAATTCCGATTACCTCGCGTATTGGGCGTATGCAACGAGTATTTCCACGATCCTTGTCGCCCTGTTGGGCCCGACGTTGGGAACCTTGTCGGATCTGCGCGGCGCGCGGCGGAAGATCTTTTCGATCGCCATTTTGGTGGGGGCGGTCGGCTGTGCGGCTCTTGGGTTTATACAGCATTGGCTTTGGTTTTTGATCCTGTTCGTACTCGCCAAATCGGGGTACCAGCTGAGTTTGGTCGTCTATGATTCCATGCTGTGCGATGTGACCGAGAAGGAGCGCATGGACGAGGTCTCCTCGCGCGGCTATGCTTGGGGTTACATCGGAAGCTGCCTGCCTTTTTTGCTGACCATCGTCGTCTATATCCTGTACGCGATGGCGAACATCCTTTCGCAGACAGCAGCCATGATCATTGTATTCCTCATCGTTGCCGTTTGGTGGGTGGCTTGCTCGCTGCCGCTTTGGCTCAGCTATCGGCAGACGCATTATGTCGAGTCGGGCGGACATCCGATTCGGGTCGGGATAAAAAATTTAGGCGGCGTCTTCCGCGAGATCGGGCGGCAAAAGAAAATACTCTTTTTTCTGCTCGCGTTCTTCTTTTTCATTGACGGGGTATATACGATCATCGATATGGCGACCGCATACGGTACATCACTGGGGCTGAACACGGTCAGCCTGGTCATCGCGCTGCTGGTAACGCAGATCGTGGCGTTTCCGTCCGCCATTTTTTTGGGAATGCTCTCGCGCCGCGTGAAGCCGCAGTATCTGATCGTGGCGTGCATCGTCGCTTATTTTTTCATCACGGTCTACGCGATCTTTTTGGATCAAGAGTATGAATTTTGGATCTTGGCGGTCTGCGTCGGATTGTTTCAGGGGACCATTCAGGCAATGTCTCGCTCCTACTATGCCAAGATCATTCCGCCGCAAAAGGCAGGCGAATATTTCGGTATCTATGATATTTTCGGCAAAGGTGCCGCGTTTATGGGTACGTTGCTTGTCGGCGGAGTCACCGATTGGACGGGCAATCAAAGTTTGGGCGTGGGAGCGCTCGCCGTGCTGTTTTTGATCGGCCTTGCCTTTTTCGTCGCGGCGATTCGCATTCGGGATGCGCAAGAGGTCCGCTTGGGACAGCCGGATATCAAAACGCAGGCTTCGGAGAAAATCGAGTAATGCGCAAAGCAAACCGTCCGTCGCAGATTTGCAGACGGACGGTTTGCTTTGTACCCAGCCCGACGGCAAAATTTTTTGCCGTCGGGCTGGATTTTACGGTTTTTTTACAAAATTGCGACAAATTTTGGAAAACTATTTCTTATAATGGCATTGACGAAGCGCGAGGGGCATCGGTTGCCTCAGTGCGACGGACGACGTCGTCGGACGCGGAGGAAAATCGGCAGACGGCGATGCGGGGGAAATGCGGTGCGGCGAGAAACGCCTCAGCACCGCGGGATGCGATCGTCTGTCTGCGCCCCGCCGTTTCGGAAAAGGGCGCGTTCGCCAAGGATTTGCTTACACATCTTTACAACTTTTTCTTACGGTATCCGTCCCGCAACGAGCGGGGCGGATATCGTTTTTTGAAAGATTTGTGAAAAGACGAGAAACTTTTTTCAAAATTGCGCTTTTTTAATAAAAATTGTGGACGACAGCGGCTGCAGTATGGTATACTGTTAACGATACCCGCCGGTAAAATGCGCGGATTTTCGGAGATTTTATGGAAAAACGAATAATCGCTTTCGATATAGGCGATAAAAGAATCGGTATTGCCGCGAGCGATCCGTTCAACACATTCGCTTTGCCCGGAACCACCTATTTCCGAAGCAAAAGCGCCGAAGCAGACGCGGAAAATCTGGTTCGGATCGCGCGGGAAAAGGACGCAGGGCTGATCGTTTGCGGAGTTCCGTACAATTTTGACGGCAGCGAGTCTATCCAGACGGAAAAGACGCGCCGATTTATTCGGCTTTTGCGCGAAAAGACGGATATCCCCATCGTGGAGGAGGACGAGCGGTTTACGACGATGGAGGCGGAACGCGTTCTCATCGACGGCGGCGTACGGCGCGAAGATCGCAAGCGTTCGATCGACAGCATTGCCGCTTCCTACATTTTGGAAGGGTATTTGAATAAAAAAGAAAGGAGAATTGCCATGAGCGAGGAAAAGAAACTGCATTCGGAGTGCGACTGTGACTGCGAGGATTGCGGCGATGAAGAGGTGAACCTGGTCGAACTCGTCGATGATGCGGGGAAGATTCATAAGTGTTATCACATCGGGACCATCGAGTACAAAGGGGGGTGGTACGCCTTTTTCCAGTCGGCGGAGGAAGAGGACAACGCCGAAGAGGACGAGGTGACCATCTTACAGATCGTCGGAGAAGAGGGGGAAGAAGAGTTGGTCCCCGTCGAGGACGACAAATTGTTGGACGAGGTGTTCGACGAATTCTGCCGCATCATGGAAGAGGACGACGATGCGGATGAGGCGGCTTCTTTGGATACCGATTACGAAGAAGGCTGCGGTTGCGGCTGCAAAAATCACGACCACAAGAAAGAGCACAAAGACTGAGCCGGAGCGGCAAGATCTTTTTCGTTCCCGTTTGCGAGAATCGCCGGAAGGGGGCGTTTTTTGCTTGCATTCGATGGGGAAATATGCTAAAATAGTAAGGCTAAAAATTCACACTCCGGTGCGTTCCGCGTTCCGTTCCCGCCAAATTCAACGCCGGCGGGCTGATGCGGAGTTTTTCGGCGCACGGAGGAGGAATAAACGGAGGATTTTTTTATGGCAGTTATCACGATGAAGCAGCTGCTCGAAGCGGGCGTGCACTTCGGTCACCAGACCAGAAAATGGAACCCGAAGATGAAAAAGTACATCTTCGCGGCGCGCAACGACATCCACATCATCGATTTGCAGCTCACCGTCGGTCTCGTCGAAAAGGCGTACAACTTTGTTGTAGACACGGTCAAATCCGGCAAGAGCATTTTGTTTGTCGGCACCAAAAAACAGGCGCAGGATGCGATCAAAGAAGAAGCTGTGCGTTGCGGCCAGTTTTACATCAATTCCCGCTGGTTGGGCGGCACGCTGACCAACTTCAAGACCATCCGTTCGCGGATCGACCGCTTGAACAAGCTGGAAAAAATGGAAGAGAACGGGGATTTTGATCTCCTTCCCAAGAAGGAAGTTCTCGGCCTGAAGAAGGAGATGGAAAAGCTCGAAGCAAATTTGGGCGGCATTAAAGAGATGAAAACGCTTCCGGGCGCCATGTTCATCGTTGATCCGCACAGTGAGGACATCGCCGTGCAGGAAGCGCGCAAACTGCACATTCCTATCGTGGCGATCACCGATACCAACTGTGATCCGGATCTGATCGATTATGTGATCCCCGGCAATGACGACGCCATCCGTGCGGTCAAACTGCTTTCGTCGGTCATCGCGAACGCAGTCATCGAGGCGAACCAAGGCGAAGCGGTCAACGCGGAGATGCAGCAAGCGGCGGAACAGGCAGAGGAAGAGGTTTCGATCGAAGAGGTCGTAGACGCGCAGGAAGAGGAACAGGCGGAATAATTTTCGGCTGAAAAGAGAGGAATGCAACGGGAAGCGCCGGCGGCGCTTTTCGAACGGGCGGCCCCGAGAGTAGCGCCGCCCCCGGAAAATAGTTTTTAGGAGAATACAAAAATGGCTATCACAGCAAGCGACGTAAACGCTCTGCGCCAAAAGACGGGCGTAGGCATGATGGATTGCAAGAAAGCGTTGACCGAGGCCAACGGAGATATGGACAAAGCCGTGGAAATTCTGCGTGAAAAGGGCATGGCGACGGCGGCGAAGAAAGCCGGCCGCATCGCAGCCGAGGGCATTGTTGACAGCTATATTCATATGGGCGGCAAGGTCGGCGTATTGGTCGAAGTCAACTGCGAAACCGATTTCGTGGCGCGCGGCGATCAATTCAAAGAGCTGGTGCACGACATCGCCCTGCAGATCGCGGCGGCAAAACCGCTGTACGTGACCAAAGAGGAAGTGCCGCAGGCGGTTTTGGACGAAGAGAAAAAGATTTTGAAAGTACAGGCGATGAACGAGGGCAAGCCCGAGGCGATCGCCGAAAAGATGGTGCAAGGACGCATCAAAAAATATTATGAGGACTTCTGCCTGCTCGAACAGCCGTTCGTGAAGGATTCCTCTAAGACGATCAACCAGCTCATCACCGAGGCGATCGCATCGATCGGCGAAAAGATCACGGTGCGCCGCTTTGCGCGCTTTGAAATGGGCGAAGGGATCGAGAAAAAGAAAGACGACCTCGCCGAAGAAGTCGAAAAACAAGTTTCTAAGATGAAAGGCTAAGAGCCGCAAGGGCACACAATCGAGCGTTGTGTGCCCTTTTTTCCAAAAATAGGGTTTTGCTCGACGCACGTCCTGTTCGGATCATGTCAAAACAGAGAAATTAAAACTGCGGCCCGCGTTTTTGCGTGTCAGCCGAATGGCCGGCGCTCGATCCTGTGGCCGATCGGAGAAATCGATGGAGAAGCAAACACCGAAATACAAGAGGATTATACTCAAACTTTCCGGCGAGGCGCTCGCCGGTGAGCAGGGCTTTGGGCTGGACGAAAAGATCATCGAAGGAGTCGTCGATCAGCTCATCCGCATCCACGACATGGGCGTGGAGGTCGGCATCGTGCTGGGCGGCGGCAATTTTTGGCGCGGCAGACAGGGCACAAATATGGACCGGACGACGGCGGATCATATGGGAATGCTGGCGACCGTCATTAATTCGCTCGCCATGCAGGATGCGATCGAAAAGAAGGGCGTGCCGACACGCGTGCAGACGGCGCTGAACATGGTCAGCGTCGCCGAGCCGTTCATCCTGCGCAAGGCGCTCCGTCATTTTGAATTGGGCAGGATCGTTATTTTTGCCTGTGGCACGGGAAATCCGTACTGTTCAACGGATACGGGCGCCGCACTGCGCGCCTGCGAGACCAATGCCGATATTTTGCTGCTGGCCAAAAATGTGGACGGGATCTACGACAGCGACCCGAAAACCAATCCGAACGCCAAAAAGATTGAGAACATCACGCATATGGAAGTGATCAATCGCGGGCTGAAGGCGATGGACACGACGGCGATCACCATGTGTATGGACAACGATGTTCCCGTCTTGGCGTTTGCCCTGTCTGAAAAGGATGCGATCGTGCGGGCCATTTGCGGCGAGAAGACGGGTACGCTGATCGCCAACGATTAAAACGGCGGGGGAAGCGGCGACTCCGGTCGGAGAGATAAGGCGGCGATCGCCTGTTTTTGCCGGCAAAACGGCCGCATTCAATTTTTTCGCAGGAGGAAAAACACCAATATGATCGAGAATGAAAAAGTACAGGAATTATTGATGGTTTTGGAAGACAAGTTGGACAAGACGGCGAGCGTTCTGCGGGAAGAGTTCAGCAATATTCGCGCCGGTCGCGCCAATCCGCACGTGTTGGATAAAATCATGGTTGACTATTATGGCACAATGTCGCCGCTCAACCAGGTCGGCAATATCGCCGTGGCCGATGCGAAGTGCTTGGTGATCAGCCCGTGGGATACGAGTTTGCTCAAAGGGATCGAAAAGGCGATTTTGCAGTCGAACATCGGTTTGAACCCCACCAACGACGGCAAAGTGATCCGGCTGATCTTCCCCGATCTGACGGAAGAGCGCCGCCGGGAGATCGCGAAACAGATAAAATCCCTCTCCGAAGATGCCAAAGTTGCGGCGCGCAACGTTCGCCGCGATGCCATGGATGCGCTGAAAAAGATGAAGACGGCGAAGGAAATTTCGGAAGACGAGTGCGCTTTGGTGGAAAAAGAAGTTGAAAAGACGGTCGCTAAGTGCATGGAGCAGATTGAAAAGCATACCGCCGAAAAGGAAAAGGAAATAATGTCGGTTTGATCGACTGGGGAAGGAATGAAACAAATCAAATTGCCCACACACCTCGCTTTGATCATGGACGGGAACGGGCGTTGGGCGAAACGTCGTTTCCGTCCGCGCGCATACGGTCATCGCATGGGTGTGCAAAATATGTTTCGGATCTGTACGCACGCCTTCCGTTTGGGCGTGCGCATTGTCACCGTCTACGCCTTGTCTACGGAGAATTTGTTCCGCCCGAAAGAGGAATTGAACGAACTGTTTGATCTGATCCGTTCGTATTTTACCAAGAAGAAGGACAAGCTGTTGGAGATGGGCGTAAAGGTCAACGTCATCGGAGACATCACGGTTTTTCCGCCCGACATTCGCGAAAGCGTTTTAAACGTCATGGATGAGACGAAAGCGCTTACGGAAGGGCTGTTCAACATCTGCTTGGATTACGGTTCGCGTCAAGAGATCGTGCGAGCGGTCAACATAGCCGTCTCGCAGGGCCGGTTCGTCGATGAGGCGAGTTTTTCGGCACTGCTTTCCACGGGCAGCCTGCCCGATCCGGATCTGATCATCCGCACGGGCGGCGAGCTGCGCCTGAGCAATTTTCTGCTGTACCAGGCGGCGTATTCGGAATTGTATTTTTCCAATAAAATGTGGCCGGAGTTTTCCAAACGCGACTTGGAAAAAGCGATCGAGAATTATTCCGCGCGCGACAGGCGCTTTGGAAACGTACGGGAGGGAACGACATGATCAAACGCATCGCGACCGGGATTATCTATATCGGCGTGCTCGTCGGATTCTTCTTTTTGCGGAACATCGATCATCGCCTGTTTGGGATTTTGGTCTATGCCTTTTCGCTGATCGGCACCTACGAAATGTTGCACGCGCTGTGCGGGCCGCATGGGCAGACGGCGGAACCCTTTGCGCGCGCCATGAAGCTGTGTGCTTCGCAAAAGTTGGTCGTCTACGCCTATGCGTTGGTATTTACGCCCGCGTTTTATGTGGTCGAATCCTTTGCGCCGGGGCAGGGATACCGGAGTTTGCTCGTTTTGTCTTTTGTTTTTGCCATTGCGCTGTTTTGCCTGCTCGTTGTCGATCATCGCAACACGACGCTGGCCGGAACGGGCGCCGCCTTGATGGCGGGCTTCTATCCGACAGCCATTCTTTCGACGATGCTCTTGACAAACGAGTTTCGGGTCGCTTCGACGTTGGGGCTGTTGTTGATCTTTGTCATTTCGCCGGTTGCGGATACCTTTGCTTATGTCATTGGGAGTCTGTTCCGCGGCAAAAAACTTTGCCCGTCCATCAGTCCGAACAAGACGGTTTCCGGCGCGATCGGGGGCGTGGTGTTCGGCACGGGCGCGAGCGTCTTGCTGTATTGGCTGTATACGCTGACTTCCGATTACGTCTATCGCGGGCTTGGCTATTCTTGGGCGGGAAGTCCATGGGTCGTATTTGCGGTCATCGGGCTGATCACTTCGTTGCTGACGGAATTCGGCGATCTGGTAGAGAGCGTCATCAAGCGTCGGCTCGGCTTGAAAGATATGGGCAAATTATTGCCCGGGCACGGCGGCATCTTGGACCGCATCGACGGAACGCTGTTTGCAAGCACGTTCGTCTACATCGCTTTCGCGCTGGTCGTGGTACGGGTCGTGCTGTAAGACGGATATTCGCATCAAAAAAGTTGCAAGGCGGCAGTTCCGCTTTGCAATTTTTCACATCCGGGCAAACCGGCGGGGTCTCTTTCCGAACGGCCGCCCGTTGGCTTGCCGGCGGCGAGCCGTGGCGGCGGGAGTATTTTGTGCCGGTGCGGCGGATTTTTGGAATAGGGC
>CALVHT010000055.1 GCA_944328645.1 uncultured Clostridia bacterium | reverse complement strand
GAACGGAATCAACAAGAACAAAACAAACCCCGCCGCCCCCACTAAAATTGCGGCGAGGCCGGTTGTACTCGTGCGTTTTCCGGAATTCCTGGAATTCTTGCTCAGCCTGATCCCTCCGTATACAAAGCCTCCGATCGCCAATCCGCCAAACACGATTCCTAAAATAATGCCAATGGCCATACATTCTCTCCTTTTCAAACACTTTTTCGCCTGTATAGCAGACAAACGAAGCACCCCAACTCTACGATTTTCGCTGAGGTTGCTTTTTAATTTTACCATACGCAGACGAAAAATGCAAGACTTTGTTTTTCTTTTTTGTCCGCACCGATCTTTCGGAAAAGGTGCTGTCTTTCCCTTTCGGCAACGAAGCGGCGGAGCCCTTGCTCTGCCGCTTCGTTGCACTATTCCCTGCACCCATCAAATCGGATCAATTTTTTAAATCAACCGGCGTGTAACGCCCCTCCGCTCTTACCTGCCCGTTCAAATCTGCCTCTATAAAAATTTCCGTATCGTTTGCCCGATGGTCTCTTTCAATCGCTCGGCATATCCCATAATGTACTCCGCGATATCCACGTTTTTATCCATGAGCGGCGTCAAATCCATCGCATAATTCAAAGCTGCATAAGTATCGCACGCGTGGCTTGCGCTGAAAGTCGCGTTCGCGAGTCTTCTGCCCTCGGCCGCCAGGTCATACCGTTTTCCGCCGACGATCTGACTGTCAAACACCGCCGAGAGGCATCGCATAAGATTCGGGTGCTGGCTGCAGTCCAAATATACCTTTTCTTCGTCGCAGACCCAATCCAGATCGCGCCATACTTCACAACCGTACACTTTTGCGGGACGTTCGTCGGCTTTTAACGTGCGCAGCGCAGCGATGACCTTCAAGGCCGTGGCAACGTGCGTATCGTGCTTGTCCGCGAGGTTGTGCGTGTACAGATATTTCGGTTTCGACGCTCTGATGATTTCCGCGATCTCTTCGATGATTTCCGTATTTTTCGCGTCCTTTACCGCTTTGGACGGATAGCCCAACAGCATTTGAAAGGAGTATTCCCCCACCGCAGCCGCCTTTTTTTGCTCGATGACACGCACGGCTTTCATCTGCTCGTCTGTATAATCCGCATATAGGCCGCTCCGCGGGCTTCCTGCGCCGTCCGTCACCACAACTCCGGAAAACCATTGCTCCGCTTTCCCGAAACAATCCGCTATCGGCGCATATGCCATAAACTCAATATCGTCTTGATGTGCCGCTATTGCGAGATGCGTCGTCCGGCCGATCGCCTTTTCCTCCGTTTCCCCGTCGGGTATGTACAAAATTGTTTGTGCGTTTCGTTTCATTTTTCTCCTTTGCCAGCATCGCTGCGCACGCAATCCCCGCATCATTGCCGAGCATTGCAATCATTTTTTCCAAACGCGTTGCCGTGCCAAAACTTCTTTTCCGAAAAGGCCGTGGCCGCCCCTTTCGCAACCGCCAAAGGACGACGCTGGCCCTTGCTAAAATTTTTGCGTCCGAATCAAATATTTTCCAATTTTGCCGCCGCGTCCCTGTCCGCTATCAAAATGCAATCCGGATGAAGCTGCAATACCGATGCCGGAACGAGCTCTGTCACCGCACCCTTGACCGCCTTGCCGACCGCTTCCGCCTTGTTTGCGCCGCTTGCAAGGATCAGAATCTTTTTGGCTTGCATGATCTGCCGAATACCCATCGTAAAGGCCTGTCGCGGCACTTCCGATACGTCTTCAAACAGACGAGCATTGTCCTTCACCGTGTTTTCGGCAAGGGTGACGACATGCGTGCCGCTCCCGAAAGGCGTACCCGGCTCGTTGAAGGCGATGTGTCCGTTGCTCCCCAATCCTAAGAGCTGAATATCGCGCGGAAATTTTTCCAATACGGCATCGTAACGAGCGCACTCTGTTTCCGCATCCGACGCCATGCCGTCTTCGATATCCGTATGATTCAGGTCGATATCCAATTCTTCCAACAAATTCTTGCGCATGAAATACGCATAGCTCTGCCGGTGCGTCTTCGGCAATCCCTTATACTCGTCCAGGTTGACCGTGCGAATGTGCACATAGCTTGTGCCATTCTCTCGATGATCGGCGATCATTTTTGCATACAGCCCCAGCGGAGTTGTTCCCGTTGCCAGCCCCAACACTGCTTTGGGGTTCTGCCGGACCAACCCGATCATAATTTCCGCGGCTTTTGCCGACAACTCTTCGTAATCCTTTGCTATGATGATCTTCATTTCGTTTTTCCTTTATAATTTAGTCTGCATTGTAGCCGTTCGGATTTTTACTCTGCCAATTCCACTGGTCGCGGCACATTTCCTCAATGCCGTACTCTGCCTTCCAGCCAAGCTCCTCTGCCGCCTTCGTCGGATCGGCATAGCACTCGGCAATATCGCCCGACCTTCGCGCACAAATTTCATATGGAAGCGGCTTTCCGCACGCCTTTTCAAAGGCATGCACCATGTCGAGCACGCTGTACCCTACGCCCGTGCCGAGATTGTAGATATGCACGCCCGCGCTCGTAAGTTTTTCAATCGCCGCAACGTGCCCGCGCGCCAAATCCACGACATGGATATAGTCGCGCACGCCCGTACCGTCTTTGGTCGGGTAATCGTTGCCGAAGATGTTAATTTTATGGAGTTTCCCGCTCGCAACCTGTGCGACGTACGGCATCAGATTGTTCGGGATCCCCTTCGGGTCCTCCCCGATCAGTCCGCTCGCATGGGCGCCCACCGGATTAAAATAGCGCAAAAGAATAACGTTCCACGCATTATCCGCTTTATATAAATCCATGAGAATGCCTTCCAGATAATACTTGGTCGAACCGTATGGATTGGTCGTTCCGCCCGTTTTGCATGTCTCGGTGAGCGGAAGCTGTTCCGGCGTTCCGTATACCGTAGCAGACGAAGAAAATACAATTTTTTGAACGGTATGCGCGCGCATGGTTTCCAGCAAAACCAGCGTGCCGTAAATGTTGTTGTCATAATATTCGAGCGGCATACGGCAACTTTCGCCCACGGCTTTCAGCCCCGCGAAGTGAATGACCGAATCAAACTTGTTTTCCGAGAAGATCTTCTCCATTGCAACGCGGTCACGAATGTCCGCATTGTAAAACTTAAAATTCTTTCCCGTGATCTTTTTGACGCGGCGAAGCGCTTCCTCGGAGGAATTGCACAAGTTGTCTACCACTGCGACGTCGTACCCCTTCTCCAACAATTCCACGAGCGTGTGGCTGCCAATAAAGCCCGCACCTCCCGTCAATAAAACCTTTTCCATTGTACTGTCTCCTTTCTATAAATTTGAACAATTTTGTCCGGTATCATTCTTATATCCTGCCCCCGCAGTTGCTCGAGCTGCAAAAGCTCGCCGCACAACCGTTCTGCTGTTTTGCGGGTTGCGCGGCGACAAGCCTTTCCGATGCGATCGACACCTTCCGCTACACGCCGCGCATATTCGATTTTACCAAAACCCGCTCAAACAGCACGGCCGCTTTTGCAGCCAAACCTTTGCCGGTTTATTTTTCCTCCAGCCCGAGAGATGCCATAAATCGGGCAAAACCGCGCCGCCCTGTTTCGTCTCGCTTGAATACTGCCGTATTGTCTAAAATCCCCGCGCAAACACGGTTGACATATTCCCGCACGCGAACCGCCGCTTCCTTTTCGTCCTTTGCCATCCCGGCCCCGACAAGTTGCCGAACCATGCCCGCATGGACATGCAGATCGTTTGCCGGGTCCTGCAATTTCGCAGGATCGTACTCTGCTTTGCCGCACAAGATATCTTCGATCTCCCCCAGCTGTCGTTTCAAGCGCGGCGGCAAAATGAACAGGCCCATCGCCTCGATCAGCCCGATGCCCTCGCTCTTGATGTTCAGATACTCGGGATGGACATGGAAAATCCCTTCGGGGAACTCCTCGCTCGTACGATTGTTGCGCAATATCATCGTGAAGACGTATGTATCTCCCGTCTTGCGACAAATGGGAGAGAGTGTGTTGTGCGGTGTTTCTCCCGTCCGACTCAAGATCTCGCATGCGGGGCAGTCAAAATTTTTCCATGCCGCTATGACTTTTTTCGCAAACGCGTCCACCGCTTCCCTGTCTTTTCCCTCGCACTGCACGGCGCTGTTGTACCAATCGAGAATGCCGATCCGAAGGTTCGGGAACTCTTTGCTTGTATATTCTTTCCCGATCTTTGCGCGATGCATGGGCATACAATGTCGCCCTCCCTGATAATGTTCGTGGTTCAAGATCGAACCGCCGACAATGGGCAAAGATGCATTGCTGCCGATAAAATAATTGGGCAATGCGTCCACAAAATCGAGTAGTTTTGCGGGCGTTCCCTCATAGACCTGCATAGGAACATGCTGTTCGTTGATGACGATGCAATGTTCGTTATAATAGGCATACGGCGAATATTGCATGAACCATTTTTCGCCGCCCAGTTGCATTTTTACCGTACGGATATTGCGGCGAGGCGGATGTGCGGCCGTGCCTTCGAACCCCTCGTTTTCTTTACACAGCGCACACGCTGGATACTTTTTCCCTTGCGGCGCCGTGAGCAATTTAGCGATGTCTTTATTGCTCTTTTCGGGCTTGGAAAGATTGACCGTAATTTCCAATACGTTGTTTCCATCCGCATATTCCCACTTTAAATTGCGCGATATCGCCGTCTTTTGGACATATCCGCTTTTTACGGAGATATCGTACAGATAATCGCACGCCGCCTGCGGCCCCCGTTCCGTCTTGATCTCCTTGAAAGTACGATTTATCGCCGAAGGCAGGGGCGACAAAAGCCCGAACACGTCCGCAACATACCGCTCGACAAAATCCTCGTCGCAAAGTCCTTTTTCCAAGGCGAATGTCCTCAATTCCTCCGCAAGAGCGTCGGGCACATCCGCAGCCATCACTTCTGCGACATCGACTTCTCCCTCGTACGGCTCGGCAAAGCCGAATTGCGACAAAAGAACGTTGCGCATATAAACCTCGTCCTCGATGGGCAGGTGCAGATGCGCCTTTGCGTATGCCAATAATTTTTCAATCAATCTTTTTCCGTCCATATCGATCCCTCACCCAAACGCAGGGCAGCGTCCTCTTTTTTATTTCTAAATTTCTCCGTATTCCGGTGACAAGCATATGCTCGCCACGCGGACGCGGACCGGCCGTACCAACCGTTTGTCCGTCCCGCAGAGAGACTCTTTCCGGTTGCTGCCGGCTTCCTTTTTCAGTTTTCCAAGATCATCCGCGCAAGCAACATCGCTCCGATCGCTCCAGGATGCACCCTGTCCCAGGAAATACTCATCCCCGATCGCGCCTCCATGTATCGATCGAACACCGCTTGCGCGTCCAAAACCGCGACCTCTTGCTTTTCCGCTGCGCGGCGGGCGATCTCTGCATATCGCTCTGTCTTCCGCCGCATTTCGTCTTCACGATTTCGCTCCAAAAAATACGGCGTTATCAAAACAAAACGGCCATACTTTTTTCCCCGTTTGCAAATTTCGCTCACGTTCTTTTCGTACTCTTCTTCGCTGACCAACGCCTTGTGCGGATCCAGTCAAAATGGCGCCAAACGTCGTTCGCCCCGATCAAGCAATATAAAACCGTCGGATCCAGCGACGCCACATCCGATTCCCACCGAGCCAACAGATCCCTCGAATTGTCTCCGCTGATCCCTGCGTTAAAAACTTGACAGCGAATCTGCGGCCGGAAGGCCGCCAATGCGTCCCGCACCAGTCGCACATACCCGTTACCCATTTTATCCCACGTCGTGTTTTTATCCGCATCCGTAATCGAATCCCCTGCAAAGACAATTCGATCCCCGTCCTTGAATTTCATTTTTCTGCCTCCCCGATGAAGAATTTCGGCCGATGAAAGCTGTCGCACCGTGTAGGATTCAAAGCATACAACTTTTGCTGTCCGCCGAACATTTTATCCAGACAGAACGCATTCAGTTTCATTTTGCTCCGATCAAACCCTTCCAATGCCGTAAAAGGAAGACGAATGGATACCCGGTATCCGTATTCTGTACGCATGGCTTCCGCATCAAATTGTGGCTTGGTTTTCTTTAATTGCGGCGTTTTGCCGTCCTCATTGGTGATCTCGCCGTAAAAACGTACGCCGTTCGGCGACACCTCCAGTTCCATGTATCTTTTTAAGTTGCCATCCGGCGATAAAAACACTTCCACGGCATCGCCCTGCCAAAGATCCTCGTTGTCCTCCGTATAGGGACTGACGATTTCTTCATCGTGAACGTCGAAATCAAAATACAGCGCATCTGCCTCAAACGCAAAGTAAAATCGGCAGGTATCATCCGTCCGCCCTGTCCTGTTTTCGCGCAAACAATAAGTCGTTTTCTCGTTGAGATCCATGTCTTTTTACAGTTTTGCTGCGGCAAGCATTTTGTCAAACGCCGCTAACATCTCGTCCACCAGTTTGAATTGCGTCCGCGCACGATCAAGATTATGCTTTTCGCGATGTGTGCGAAAATACACGTCCCCTTCCAAATAGTCCGTCAAAAATCGCATCCCGCACTCGTAAGTCATCAATACCGCGCCCCAAGGCAACATTTCTCGCTCTGTCTGCAAGATTGCGCCGCCCACCGCCGAAAGATACCCTTGTAAATAGGTTTCGTACAAATCCAAACAAAAATGCACTTTGGACAGATCCGGCTCATCCTCCGCGCCGCTGCTGCACCCAAAGCGAATGCTGTCCCCGAAATCGTAGCATAATGTTCCCGGCATCACCGTGTCTAAATCGATAACGGCGATCCCCTTACCCGTTGCGTCGTCCAACATGACGTTGTTCAGCTTCGTATCGTTGTGCGTCACTCGTAACGGGATCTCGCCCGAGTCGATCTTATCCACCAGTTTCCCGCACAGCTCTCCATGCGCGATCACCCAATCGATCTCCTTTTGCACCTCTGCCTTTCGGCCGCACACGTCCTGTTCCTCTGCACGCAAAAAATTTGCGTACCGCACTTTCGTGTTGTGGAAGTTGGGCAGGATCTCGTAAAGTTGCGATGCATCGAACTTCGCCAGCAGCTTCGCAAAATTTCCGAATGCCACGGCGCTTTCATAAAAGTCCCGCGGGTTTCTGACGCTCTGGTGCGTCGTTGCACCCTCGATAAACACATACATGCGGAAATAATTCGCACCGTCAAAATAAAACGTCTTGTTGTTCCGCGTGCGAATAATGGTCAGGCACTCCCGCAAAGGGTCTCCGCCCCGCGCCAAAACGCTTTCTTTGCAGCACTCCGTTACAAGCTCGATATTGTGCATCAGCTTTTCCACATCCGTAAATAATCGGTGGTTGATGCGCTGCAAGATATAATGCACCTCTCTTCCGCCATGCGCGACTGTAAGGCGGAAGGTGTCGTTGATGTGTCCTTCCCCGTATCGCTCGCAGGAAACGTATTCACCCTCTATCTCGAATCGTTTGTATATTTCTGAAAATTCATATTCATCCTTCATCGGTTTTTCTCCTCAAAACAAACAGTGATCCGACCGCATCCGTGCGAAGGCAAACGGAATTTCTGCGGCAATTTCGGCCCGCAAGAGTGCGTGCCCACCCCGCTCATCCAAAAATCTGCGGTAAAATACGTTGCATCCTGTGCGGGGAGTTCGTCGTCATGCAGGACATCGGTCAATGTCTTAGCCGAATACGCGATCGCGCTGAACGATTGCATCCCTTCGGCGCGAACAGTCAATTCTCCGTCGGAAACCTCCGCGAAGTCCGCTCCGTAATGACTGCCCGATTCTTGCGGCTTGATATAACGATGATCATACTGCATTGCAACGCTGCTCTCGAATACGTCTTTATATGCACCCAAATGCTTATCGATATAGCTTTCGCCGGGGCCGTAGGCGCAATAGCGCAGTGAAGAAAATTCTTTCGGCAATTTGAATACAAGACCGAAACGAGGCACATATTCGCCGTACGCGCCGCAATCCCACTCTGCCTGGGCGGTAAAGCCCTTTTCTCCGAACGTATATCGGATCGTGTACGAAAACATCGGCGCCAATCCCCCGTGTACGAAGCGCCCCTGCACGAGCACGGAATTCCCTTCGAGCGATATCGTACGCGCCTCGTTTTTCGCCTCGCGCAGTCGTCTGTCTACACTGTCATCGAGATCGTTGTCCGTCGGAGCCCGCCAAACGGACAGCTGTATGTCGCGAAACACGCGATCACCGCAACGTATTTGCGCCATTTCGCCCGAAACAGGGTCGAAAAGAAATTCCGATCTTCCCGCACACACCTGTACAAGACGCCCGTTCTGTGTTGCGCGGATCGTTTCTTCCAACGTGGTCATGCAAAAACTTTCTTCAAAAAAGCCTTCCCAGGCAAGTTCCTCTCCTGCCGGAACGCCCAATCGCTCTTCCGCGGAATAAAAGCGCGCCACGATGGTTTGCGCAGACTTGCAAGGAACTTCAACACTTTCGCGCGCCCCGACGACGAGCGAAAACGATTCGCTCCCCTCGTCCTTTCCGTAATTATTATAAATCAAAACCAATTTTCCCGCAAGCGGTTCAAATTGATTTTTATTAAATAATGCGATTCCCGCTTCCGTTTTTGCAAAAACAATCGGTTGATAAGCCTTTCGCATCTCTCGCGTGCCGCTCTTCCATTCCCGATTTGGCGTAACAATGCCGTCGATACAAAAATTTTTATCGTGCATCCGCTCGCCGAAATCGCCGCCGTAGCGGAACGGGCCGCCCTTATAGGAAATGCCGTGATCTGCCCACTCCCAAACGCAGCCGCCCATGAATCGCTCGCTCGACTCCATCAAATCCCAGTATTCTTTGAGTCCGCCCGGACCGTTGCCCATCGCATGCGCGTATTCACAGAGAAACAACGGCCGCCACTCGCGCTTGTCCTGCAAAAACTCTTCGCGCATCCATTCCACGGGAGGATACATGCGGCTTTGAATATCGACTATGCTCGAATAATACACATCATCTCGCGCCGGACGTTCCACGTATTGCGCCGATTCATAATGCACGGGGCGGGAATCGCGCTCCTTGACCGCACGACTTGCCGCGGCAATGTTTCTTCCGTACCCCGCTTCGTTGCCCAAAGACCAGATCACCACGCAAGGGCGATTTTTGTTGACCTCCACGTTCGCAAGCTGTCGCTCGATATACGTACACTCGTATCGCTCGTCGCCGGAAATCAGTCCGAACCGCTGATCCCAACTCAATCCTTCGCTCGCGCGCCCTAATTCGACGGTCCCATGCGTTTCCAAATCGGATTCGGAAATCACGTACAGGCCGTACCGATCGCATAACTTATAAAATTCGGGAGCCGAGGGATAATGCGACGTACGCACCGCATTTACGTTCAAGCGTTTCATCCGGCACACATCGTCCTCCATATCCTCCAAGGATACCGCCGCCCCTTTTGCAGGATGAAAATCATGCCGATTGACACCGTAAAATTTTATCGGCTTCCCGTTCAACAAAAACTTTCCGTCCCGAACCTCGCACGTACGAATTCCGACCTTTTCGTAAATTCTCTCGCCTGCGCAGTCGATCGTCAAACCATATAGATAGGGAGACTCGGCGCTCCAAAGTTTTGCTTTTTCGACACAAAAGCAAACGCACTCCCCCGCGCAGACCGCCTTGCTCTCGCCACCGAAAGAAACGCGAGCCGCTCCGCCGGCCCGGTGGAAAAAACGCACTTCCGCGTCTGTGCCGGAACATCTTGTCTCGATTTTATAATCGATGATATGTCCTATCGGACGAGTAAGCAGATAAACATCGCGAAATATACCGGTGAACCGCCACTTGTCCTGATCCTCGCAATAGCTGCCGGCGCACCATTTCTGCACCACAACATCCAATCGATTTTCTCCCGCGCGGACGAAATCGGTAATATCAAATTCACTCATTCGGTGCGATATCTGCGAATACCCGACATATCTTCCGTTCACGTAGACATAAAAGCTGGAATCCACGCCCTCAAACACAAGATATGTTTTTGCCCCCTCCGTTGCCGGAAAGGCGCGGCTGAAATGATAGGCGGGATTTTCCACGGGCACGAGCGGCGGAGAATAGGGTATGGGAAACCGCGTGTTCGTATACTGAAAAAAATCGTATCCGGCGTACTGCACGCAAGAAGGCACTGTAATTTTATCCGGAAGCTGTTTTTCGCAAAAGTTCTCCGCAATTTCAGACAACCGCGCATGCGCTTCAAAAGACCATTCCCCGTTTAGGGAAACAAACCGCTCGCTCTCTTCCCGACAACCTTCTTTTTGTTCTGCCCCGAACGGTACGTAATATGCACGCGGCGAACATAGTCCGAATGAATGCAGTTGCTCACTCAAATCCTGAATCATCGATTTACCTCCCTGCCTTGTTTGCTTTGATCATGATTTTGGCCCAACAAGAATTCAAAATATATTTGGAACGGCTGCACAGCGATTTGCTCCGCAGCCGCCCTAAACTTCGACCCTTGCGTGATTGAATTTCAAACAATAAATATGTGCCGCGGGTCCGCTGCCTGACGATAAAATCTCGGCCGCAACACACCGCCGCGTCGTCCGCTTCGACTCTCTTTTCATCGCCGTCGAAC
>CALVHT010000054.1 GCA_944328645.1 uncultured Clostridia bacterium | reverse complement strand
CGAGAGCCTTGTCATTTTGCGTGTTTTGTGCTATAATACACGAAAAAAAAGGGTTTTAAAAAAGTACGTCCGGGATCCGGACGATTTCAGCGTAGGTTTGCGTATGACAAAACGAATGGGGATTGACGTCGGTTCCACGACCGTCAAGGTGAGCGTCCTCTCCGAATCGCTCGAAATTTTATATACCAGTTACGAGCGGCACTTTGCGCGGGTGAAAGAGTGCGTGCTCAACCAGCTTTCCGTGGTGGAACAAAAATTTGGCGCGGGAGAATTTACCGTGTGTATCACCGGCTCGGCGGGACTGGGCTTGGCAGAGCGCAGCGGTGTTCCGTTCGTACAGGAAGTGCAGGCGGCATTTACGGCGATCCGCCGCTATTATCCCGATGCGGACGCAGCGGTCGAACTGGGCGGGGAAGACGCCAAGATCATTTTCGTGACCGGCGGCACGGAACAGCGCATGAACGGGAGTTGCGCGGGCGGCACGGGGGCGTTTATCGATCAAATGGCGACCCTGTTGAATTTGTCTGTCGGCGAGATGGATCGCCTGTCGTTGCAGGCGGAAAAAGTCTATCCCATTGCTTCGCGCTGCGGCGTGTTCGCCAAGTCGGACATTCAGCCGCTGCTCAACCAAGGCGCGAAAAAAGAGGATATAGCCGCCAGTATTTTCCAGGCCGTGGTCGATCAAACGGTCTCGGGCCTGGCACAAGGCCGACGCATTCGCGGGAAAGTGCTGTTTTTGGGCGGGCCGCTCTTTTTTTTACAAGGTCTTCGCAAGGCGTTCCGGGAGACGCTGGATCTGGTTGACGAGCATGCCGTGTTCCCGGAAAACGCGCCCTGTTTCATGTCTGTCGGCGCGGCGCTGTATTCGCAGAACGTGGACGCGATGCACCTGGATGAGATCGTCGATCGGATACGCGCGGCGAAGGGGAGCGACGAAATCGTGACCGGTGAACCGCTGTTTTGCGATCAGGCCGAATATGACGCCTTTGTTTCGCGGCATAAGGCAAGCGATCTCGCGTTCGAAGACATCCAAACATATACGGGCGACGCATATTTGGGCATCGACAGCGGCTCGACGACCACCAAACTGGTCCTCATAACGCCCGACTGCAAGCTGCTCTACCAGCATTATCAATCCAACAACGGCCAGCCGTTAGACATTGTTTTGGACCGATTGCGCGAGATCTACGCGCTTTCGGGGGGGCGCGTGCGGATCTGCGGCGCCGCGACGACCGGTTACGGCGAGGATCTGATCAAAGCCGCCCTCAAAGCGGATTTTGGGATCGTGGAAACGGTGGCGCATTTTAAAGCGGCGCTCTATTTCAATCCGAAAGTCGATTTTATCATCGATATCGGCGGGCAGGATATCAAATGTTTTAAGATCAAGAACGGAGCCATCGACAACATCATGCTCAACGAGGCGTGTTCTTCCGGCTGCGGCTCGTTCATCCAAACGTTTGCCAAGGCCATGGGCATGGAGATCGACGAGTTTTCTCGTCTCGGGCTGTTTGCCAAACATCCCGTCGAACTGGGGAGCCGCTGTACGGTGTTTATGAACAGTTCGGTCAAGCAGGCGCAGAAAGAGGGCGCGAGCGTGGAGGATATTTCCGCGGGTCTGTCCTCTTCCATCGTCAAAAATGCGATCTACAAAGTGATCCGCGCCAAGACGCCGGACGAGTTGGGCAACAACATCCTCGTGCAGGGCGGCACGTTTTTGAACGACGCCGTGCTTCGCTCCTTCGAGATCGAAACGGGCAAGCACGTCGTGCGCCCGGGCATTGCGGGGCTGATGGGTGCATTCGGTGCGGCGCTGTACGCCAAGGAAAACATGCGCGGCCAAAGCAGCGTGATCAACGCCGAGGAACTGAAATATTTTGCGTATCGTTCGCAGAGCCACGTCTGCAAGGGCTGTACTTCGCACTGCAATGTCAACGTGATCACTTTTTCGGACGGACGAAAATATATCTCGGGCAACAAATGCGAGCGCGGCGCGGGTTTAAAGCCGCATTCGAACGAATTGGACATCTACCACTATAAATATGAGCGGCTGCTTCGCAGTGTCAACGGCACGAAGGGTCGGCGCGGCCGGATCGGGCTGCCGCTGGTGCTGGGCTTTTACGAACAGTTGCCGCTTTGGGCCGGACTGTTTGAATCGTGCGGGTTCGAGGTCGTCCTCAGTGAGGAATCTTCGCGGCGCCTGTATTTTAAAGGACAGCATACCGTTGCGTCGGATACGGTGTGCTATCCTGCAAAACTGGCACACGGGCACATCGAGAGCCTGCTGGATGCGGGGGTCGACTGTATTTTCTTTCCCTGCGAAAGCTACAACTTGGACGAGCATGATTCGACCAACCATTATAATTGTCCGATCGTGGCGTACTATCCCGAGTTGTTGAAGGCGAACAACGAGCGTCTGACCGGGGAGAATTTTATCATGCCGTATATCGATCCCAACGACGAGGGGACGACGGTGCGCGCTTTGCGGCAGGCATTGCGCCGATTTAAGCTCTCCGCGGCGGAGATACGCAAGGGGCTGCGGGAAGGCTTTGCAAGGCTGGAATCGTTTCATGCGGACATTCGCCAAAAAGGCGCGCAAATTGCCGCAGAGGCCCGCAGCCGCGGCCTGCCGATCATCGTCTTGGCGGGCCGGCCGTATCACATCGATCCGGAGATCAATCACGGCATCGGCAAACTGCTTTCGTCTCTGAACGTGGCGGTCTTGTCCGAAGACAGCGTCTTTGAGCAGGGGAAACAGGTTCTGCTCAATGTATTGAATCAGTGGACGTACCATGCACGTTTATATCGTGCGGCTGAGTATGTATCCGAACACGCGGATACGAACCTCGTGCAACTCGTTTCGTTCGGATGCGGCATCGACGCCATCACGACGGATGAGCTGCGTTCGATTCTGGAGAGCCGCGGTAAATTGTACACGCAGATCAAAATAGACGAAATCAACAATCTCGGCGTGGTGAAGATCCGTCTGCGGAGCATGCTTGCCGCCGTCGAGGAGCAAAAGAGGCGTTTGGATGAAAAAAAATGATTCTCGGCAGGATACCGTCGATTTCCGCGACGATTATCCGAAATTTACTCCGGCAATGAAGCACACGCACAAGATCCTTGTACCGGACATGCTTCCCGTGCATTTCGGGATCATCATTGACTTTTTGCGCAAAGACGGGTGGGACATCGAATTGCTCCGCAACGATTCGCGCGCGGTCATTGACGAGGGGCTCAAGCACGTACACAACGACACCTGCTTTCCCGCCCTGTGCGTGACGGGGCAGTTTATCGATGCGCTCAAGAGCGGCAAATACGACGTGGAGCATACCGCCGTCATGATCACCCAATCGGGCGGCGGATGCCGCGCATCCAATTACATTCCGCTGATTCGCAAGGCCCTCAAGGCCGAGTTTCCCAAAGTACCGGTGATCTCGCTGAATTTTGCAGGGCTGGAAAAGGACAGCGGATTTCCCGTCGGGCTGAAAACATTGGCAAAACTGGCATTTGCGATTTTTTACGGAGACACGCTCATGTCCCTGTACAACCAGTGCAAGCCGTACGAGTTGGACGAGGGCGCGGCCGATCAGGCGCGGGATGATTGCATCGAGTTTATCCGCAAAATATACGAGCGTAAGCAATATCTGCGCTATCGAAAGGTTACCAAATATCTTCTTCGGCGCTTTGCCGGCGTGCGCCGCAGCGGCGAGAAAAAGATCAGGGTCGGCATTGTCGGCGAGATCTATGTCAAATATTCGCCGCTGGGCAACTCGCATTTGGAGGAATTTTTGCTTTCGGAGGGGTGTGAACCGGTCGTACCGGCGTTGATGGACTTTGTCATGTATTGTGCCGTCAACAACGTAAACGACGCTAAGTATTACAACAAAAAAAATGGCGCCACGCCCGCGTTTGCCGTCGTATACCGGTACCTGCACTATGTTCAGCGCAAGATCATTCGTCTGACCGAGCGGTACGGATTTGAGCCGTTGCACGATTTTGAACATTTGCGCCGCTGTGCGGATAAGGTCATCCACCAGGGCGTCAAGATGGGCGAAGGATGGCTGATCCCCGCGGAAATGGCGGCGTTGGCCGAAACGGGAACGGACAACATTGTCTGCGCGCAGCCGTTCGGGTGCCTGCCAAACCATATTGCGGGCAAAGGGACGATTCGTACGCTCAAACAAATGTATGAACACGAAAACATCGTTGCGGTGGACTATGACCCGTCTGCCACGAAGGTCAATCAAGAAAACCGCATCAAGCTCATGCTCGCCACCGCGCGGGAAAATTATGGACAAACCGATAAAAAAAATGGCTCGGATTTTCAACGCCATTGAAACGTTTGGAACATCGCGTACAATCGGATTGCAAGGTGATCTATCCGATTGAATGGATTGAAGCGCAGAGGAGCCGCATCCCGGGAGAGAAACCTTCGGAGAAACGGATTGCGAACAACGGAACAGGCGCGCCATGTCTCGCCGCAGGATAACCGGATCAAAAAAAGCCCGGCGCATTGCCGGGCTTAATTACGAAACGATGCAAAATTTTTCAGCGTTATTCTTCGTCATCCTCCTCCATCGAATAGGCTTCCGGATGTTTGATGCGCCGTTTGATGGGGTGGCACCAAAAGATCGAGATCAGCCACAGCGCGATATAGCAGACCGCCGAAGCGATGGTCATGCCGCCGCACAGGATCGTGATGGCCGGCACTTGCGGAATGACCCAGGGGAGCAAAGCGACAGCCACAAACGGAATGACGACGCTGAGAAGAAAAGGCGTCAGCCCGGTCAGTTTTACATACCACATACTCACCTTTTTATTGCGGGTAAAGATATGTATAAAGGCAAATAAAGCCAATATCAGCCAAAGCAGCGCATAAAAAGTCATCCAAATTCCAACGCTTAAACAGATCGAACGGACCAAGGCAAAGGTCGATTCGTCCATGCTGTCGATAAAGTCATCGGGATTTTCCATCAGTTCAAAGAGTTGATCGATCGCACCGGCTGTTTGTTCCAGGTTTTCGGTCGAAACGCTCATGAGCGCGCGCGTCTGTACGGCCGTAAGATCGTCGTTCTCATCCAAAACGGGTGACTCCTCTTCCGTCAAAGACCCGTTTTCGCTGTATTTTTTCATCAGCTGGGAGACGGCCGTGGGGAAATTCGAAAAAGAAAATTCCCCGTTTTTGGTCATCAGTTCCACCGCTTCGTCAAATATGTCGGAAATCTTATCTCGGTTTTCCGGCGTGATCTCCATCTGCAGCTGTTCCTGTGCAAACGTGTCCATTTGTTGCAAGAACTCTGTTTTGGCAGCGGCCGGTTCTTGATCGTTGAGCAGTGAGATCGTCTCTTGAAAGACGGTGGGGTCGAGCGTTTCGAATGAAAAGTTTTCGGGGTAGCCGGTCTGTTCAAACACGGTTGTCACGACGGCAATGGTCAAAACAGAGGGCAGGATTTGTTCGCTGATCTCGGCGATGGCATTGGTAAGATCGTGGAAGACGCTGTTCGCAACGGCCTTCAATCCGTTGCGGTCGACGGAAAGTCCGGCACGAAGCAGATCGATGGGGCCGAGTTTGATGCCGATTTCCGAATCCAAGTCGCGCACGACCAGTTGGATCATATCCTCGTCGATCTCCATGCCGTCTTCCTCTCGGATGGCCTCGGCCAGCGTCTGTACGAGCGGTGCGTCGACCGGCGCTTTCAAATCAAACCATGTGCCGAACAAAAGCGTAAAGACGGCGATCAGCGAAACGACCACGATTGCGATATTCGGCCATATCAGCTTTTTATGTAGGGCGAGCGAACGCTCTGCAGGGGTCATAGATTGTTCCATAGATACTCCTTGGCCGGGCCGCGGTTTGTGCGGTTTTGTCTCCGGCGTATGTATACACATTATAGCGGGGCGGAACGGATTTGTCAAGCGCCCTAAGACGCTTCGGCGGAGAGACGGCAGAGAAGCGCCGCGGGAAATCCTGGAAAACCAACCAAAAAAAATGCGATCGCCCCGCCCAAACGCTTGACAGGCGGGGTGCATTGTATTAAAATAATACCGTTGCAAAAATAAGTGCGTAGGCGAAGGAGGGTAGAGAGGAAATGTCCACGATCAGAGTCGGAGAAAACGAGTCGATTGACAGCGCATTGCGTCGTTTCAAAAGAAAGTGCTCGCGTGACGGCATCATCGGAGATCTTCGCCGGAAAGAGCATTACGAAAAGCCTTCCGTCCGTAGAAAGAAGAAGTCGGAAGCGGCACGCAAGAGAAACAACAAGAATTAATTGAACACAAAAGCCTGTTATTGAAAGATAGCGGGCTTTTTGTTTGCGCGAAATTTGTCGATTGCGGAGGTCGGTATGGCAAAAAATCAACCGAAAAGTTTTAAAAGCATCGCGAAAGAGGCGAAAAATCGATTGAAGAGCGGTTTTTGGGAGAACTGCAAGGGCGAACTGACGGACGAGCTGGCACGCGCTCGGCGCGCCGGCGTCAATGAGAGCCGAGCCTGTCATTATTTTGCCGGAAAGGTGACCTGTACCATCAAGGGCGGAGACGACGATGCGTTTTACGAACGGGTAAAAGCCATCCTGGTCAAGGAGGGAGAGGTGTCCGATGCGATCGGGCGGCTGACCGACCGAGCCGTGTTCGACAAACTTTCCTACGAAGAAAAACAGCGCTATACGCTCACCTTGTCCGAGCGTTATCTCAAGGCACTCGAGCGCTATCGCAAAGAATGCGAATACGAGGGCCGCGGCTGAGGGCGGAAACAGTACGGCGGCAGTCTCTTGGAAAAAAACAGAGCCGTCTACTTTTTTGAGATGGCTCTGTCCAATATTATTTTCCAAATGTCAGCTTTTGCGCTTCCTGGTAATACTCTTTGCATTTTTGTACGTCCTGATTATAGCGGACCAAAGCTTTCTTGTAAGTATTTGTTTTTTTGCTGTATACGGTCCAGCCGATCAGCGTCAATACAAAGAGGAGGACCATGACGCCGACGATCACGAGATCGAATGTGGATACATCGACGGTTGTCTGCGTCATGCGTACCAGGGAGACGATCAGAATGAATGCACAGATCACGGACAATATCGTTCGCGCGATCGGTTTGTGCGGCTTTTGGGGGCGGGTCGGAAAAAGGTCCAGCGCCTTATGTTCCAGTTCCACCAGTTTTGCATAGTTCGGAATGGCTGTATCGCGTCGGAACTGGAGAGTGACGTAATTTGTGACCGTTTTGGCTGTGTCGATCGTTGTGGTAACTTTTCCGTCATCGCCGGTAAATCCCTGCATAAACGCCCCGTAGGTCCGTGCTTTTGCGTGTATGCCGGTGATTTCCGTGCTCTCGTGATAGGTTTCCTGTGCGCTCATCAATTCCCAGCCGAAAGCCGCATACGTGTTGACAAGATTATTTTGTCGGGCCGGGGCTACGCGTTCGGTTTTGTATTCGTACATTCTGCTTCTCCTTTGTGTTTTAATGGCACCATTATACATCATTTACTGATGTAAGTCAACGACTTTACATCAGAAAGTGGTAACTTATTGGCATGGAAATAGCAAAAATTGTCGGCAATAATTTGAAGGTAGCCCGCAGGGCAAAGGGATATACGCAAAAGGCGATCGCCGCGCAGATGTATATGACGCAGCAGCAGTATAGCCGTTTCGAGAACGGCGTGTTTGAATTGAATTATGAACAGATCCTGCGGCTGTGCGAGCTGTTGGATATTACGCCGAACGAGTTGTTCGGCATTTCTTTATAGACAGCCGATTTTGAGAACGGGGCAAAGACTTGCCCTTCGGCGGCGAATGTGCTATAATATTAAGACCGAATGTGGGAATGCGCGCGGGCAGGATTGCCCGCGCGGCGGAGTTTTACGATGATCGATGAAATCCTTGCGCAACTGAACGAAGAGCAGATCCGGCCGGTGACGGATACGGAAGGGGCGGTGCTGGTGCTGGCGGGGGCGGGCAGCGGAAAAACGCGGGTCTTGACTTCGCGCATCGCCTATTTGGTCGAGGCGAAGGGAGTGTATCCTTCCGCCATCCTCGCCATCACCTTTACCAACAAGGCGGCGAACGAGATGAAGGAACGACTGGCAGGCAGCATCGACGGGGCGGCCGGCATGTGGGTGTGTACCATTCACAGCATGTGCGTGCGCATTTTGCGCCTGTTCGCCGAGCGTTTGGGGTTCAACAAAAACTTTTCCATTTACAGCGAGACCGAACGAGCCAATATCATCAAAAAGTCTTTCACGCAGTGCGGCTACGAGGACGAAAAGCTGCTCAAAAACATTAAATTTCACATCGCAAACGCGAAAATGCTCGGCCAAAATCCGTCGGAATATGCGCGCAACAATGCCGATTTGAAAGGTATCCGCGAGATCACGGCGGTGTATACGGCATATTGCGAGCATCTCAAACAGAACAACGCGCTGGATTTCGACGATCTCTTGACCGAAACGTTGCGCCTTTTGGAGACGGACAAGGAAGCGCTCGAATACCTGTCCGGGCGATTCCGCTACATCCACGTGGACGAATTTCAAGATACCAACGGCGTGCAATATGCGATTGTGCGATTGCTGGCAACGGTGCACGGCAACCTGTTCGCCGTGGGCGACGATGACCAGAGCATTTACGGGTGGCGCGGCGCGAAGATCGAAAATATCTTGGATTTTGAAAAGGATTTTCCGCACGCCAAAGTTTATAAGCTGGAGCGGAATTACCGATCCAGCAAAAATATTTTGAAGTTGGCCAACGCCGTCATCAAAAACAACGGCCGCCGTAAAGACAAAGTTCTTTGGACCAACAACGACGAAGGCGCGGAAGCCCAGTATTTTCAGGCGGAGACGGAAAACGACGAGGCGCTCTACGTCGCGCGCACCATCGCCCAACAGATGAACCGGGGAGACTCATTCGCGGATTTTGCCGTGCTGATGCGCATCAATGCGCTGACGCGCGCTTACGAGCAAGAGTTTTCCAAATACAATATTCCCTATAAAGTATTCGGCGGGTTTCGCTTTTATGAACGCAAAGAGATCAAGGATCTGCTTGCCTATCTGCGCGTGATCAATAATCCGTTTGACAGCGAGGCGGTCGTGCGCATCCTCAACGTTCCGAAGCGCGGAATCGGCGCCAAAACGGTGGAGACCTTGGAAGAATACGCCGCCGCGAACGAGCTGAGCGTATACGACGCGGTATTGGAAGCGGACACGCTGGCGCTCAATGCCGGCAGCCGCCAAAAGGTCAAGGCCTTCGGCAACTTATTGAAGAATTTGGTCCTCAAAGGGGTAGATATGGGCGCGGATGAGCTGATCCGCGACGTCATCAACGACAGCGGCATCCTGTCGATGTATTCCGACGATTCGGATGAAAGCATCAACAAGAAGGCAAACATTGACGAATTTGTCAATTCGGTGGACGAGTTTTGCAAATTGAACAAGGGGGCGACCCTTGCCGACTTTCTGAATCAGGTTACGCTCAGCTCGGATACGGACGAGATGGATGCGAGCGATTATGTCACCGTGGCGACCATTCATTCGGTGAAAGGGCTGGAATTTAAAAACGTATTTATCGTGGGGATGGAGGAAAACATCATGCCCGTCTCGCGCGCCGCTTACGACGAGGGCGAGCTGGAAGAGGAGCGGCGGTTGCTGTATGTCGCGATCACGCGTGCGCGCGAACATCTCTATTTTACCCGGTCGCGCAGCCGGTATCTGTATGGCGAACGCAGCATGACCCTTCCTTCGCGGTTTATGGAGGAGCTGTCTTCCGTCCTTGCCGTGCCGCCGCAGCGTTCGGCATACGCGGATTATACGCAGCGCGCGCACGGCGAGCGTCCGTACGGCGGGCGTTCGGCGTACACGGGTTACGGAATGCGGCGCAGTTTTTCTCGCGCGGCGTCGTCGGATGAAGACGAGTTTGGCTATCGCAGCGATCTTCCGCCCGAACCGAGCGCCGCATCACCCGCGTTTTCGGCGGCCTCTGCCTATAAACGGGCGCAGGCTGCGGCAAGGCCGAAAGAAGGCGCGCAGCCGGCCAAAGACTATGCCGCCTTCCGTACGGGCGTCCGGGTCCGGCACCCGAAATTCGGCGAAGGCATGATCGTGTCTACGCGCGGCGAGGGCGCGGCGATGATCGCCAACGTCAGTTTTCCGGGGTTGGGGATCAAGTCGCTCTCGGTACAGATCGCGCCCCTCACCGTCGTACGATGACGCGCAAAAAACAGGCAAGAGGAGAAAAAGCCAATGCAATCCATGCGAGAACTGGTCGATCGGTTGAATCGCTACGCCTACGAATATTACGTGTTGGACGCGCCCTCCGTGCCGGACGCAGAGTACGATCGCCTCTACGATCGGTTGCGAGAGATGGAACGGGAGAGCGGAGTCGTTTTGTTTGATTCGCCGACCCGCCGCGTGGGCGGGGAGCCGGTCAAGGCTTTCGCGCGCCATCGACACATCGCGCGTCTGTACAGTTTGGACAAGGCGGTGACCGAGGACGAGCTGGACGCCTTTTTCACGCGCATTGCAAAGGTGGGCCAAGACGTCGACCATACCCTCGAGTATAAATTTCACGACCCGCCGATGTGTCTC
>CALVHT010000053.1 GCA_944328645.1 uncultured Clostridia bacterium | reverse complement strand
ATTACATGGAAAATCTGACGGGCGGTAATCCTCCCGTCAGACCGTTACCCTGTGTAGTCCCTTGTAAACTGTACTTTTGTATGTGCTAAACTTTTTACGTCATCCATTTGGATGTCCTCCTTTTGATTTTTGTGTTGCAACTGCCAGGTCGCAACCTCATTATATCAAAAGGAGTTTTTATTTCATCACTCATCGCTTAAGCTTTTCGTTACCCGCGGACTATCCGCGGGTTTTAATATACAAAAAAGGCCTCTCGTCACCCGAGAGGCCGCCCGTTATTTGGTAAAATCTTCAATGATGGAACGAATGAGTTCCTCCGTTTCCGCATCGACGCGCGCCTGTTCGCCCGCTTGCGTCGTTCCGGCTCGCGCGTTGCGGGTCTTGGCGAGGCGCGCCCCTACAAACCGCCGCAAACAGACGGTCAGCACCACCAACAACACCAGGGCAATCGCGATGAAGATGATCGCCAACACCAGGATCTGCATGCCGTATACGATGTTGATCAGCGTAGACAGAACGCCGCCGGTGACTGCAAACAGCGCAAACAGCACCAAAAACAGAAAAAACAGCCGCGACGCGACGCGGTACTCGCGCAGGATCTCCGGGCGCTGCTGTTCACGGAGCCGCACATCCTCCGCCGTCAGTTTTTCCTGTCGTTCGGCGCAATCATCCGCCTGTTCTTCCAGTTGCGGAACATAGCGCGCGGCGATGGCCGCTCGGTCCGCCGGCTTCATGCGGCGCAGCGCCTTGTCGTAGGCTTGTTGGCAGTCATAGATCGCCGAAAAATCGGTAAAGTCGCGCGTCTGCACGCGCACGACGCCGAACCACGGGCGCCAATCCGCACCGTAAAGCGCGGCACTGTCCAAGTATTTTTCACCCGCCGCGTCCGTATCGCCCGCAGCGTACAGCCGTTCGGCTTCCTCGTATATCTGCGCGGCGCGCTCGCGTCGGCTCTCCCGCTCGCGTTCGCGCTCTTCGCTGCGGCGCAACAGCTCCTCGTCGCTGAGCGATCCGCCCTCGTTCCCTTCCCCAAAATTGCGAAAATCGGGGATGTCGATCACGATGTCGTCCGCGGCAGCATCCGCAACGCCGTCGAGAAGGTTGTTCTCCTGCCGTTTGCGCAATTTGATCTTTCCGTCGTCGTCTAATTCAAGGTTCCTTTCTTCCATGCGTCTCCCTGTCCTGATTCATTTCTTCGAGTCTTCCCGTCCTGCCGAGCACAAACGGATTGCGCAGGACAGACCTTTGCCTGTCCGGCTCCACAGTGCGCACGACGCGCGTTTTCAGCTTGCCGCGATAGCGACTCTTCGCCCAGCGGCACAGCTCTTCGCTCTCAAACAGTGCAAATACCGCGCTGCCCGAACCGGTAACCGCGCAGGCTGCGGGAGAGGCTGCCGCCGCGGCGGCAAGCGCTTCCTTCACCGCGGGATTCAAGGCCGCCGCCGGCCGCTGCAAGGCGTTATACACGTTCGCGGCGACCTCCGCAAAATCCCCCCGCACCAACGCGCGCGCCAGGCGGGCACTGTCTGCCCGCAGAGGGTCGGGAGCGTCGTCATACGCGCGGTAACATGCCGCCGTGCTGACGGGCGTATCCGGCCAAAATAACAACATATGGTAGACCCGGGGAGACGCGAGCCGTTCCACCCGTTCGCCCCGGCCGCTGATGCGGGCAAATCCGCCGCACAGCATGTATCCCGTGTCGCTTCCCAAACCGTCTGCCAGCGATTTCAGCGCGAGGGCGTCTCGAATGCGATAACATTTCGCCATTGCGTTCAAAACGCCCGCCGCATCCGCCGACGAGCCGCCCAGCCCCGCGCCCTGCGGGATATCTTTGTAGATCTCGATGTCCGCGCCGCCCGTATCGAATGCGGCGACAAACGCTTCCCCCGCCAAAACGGCGTTGTTTTGCGCGCGCGGAATGCGCTCGCTTCCCGCGCCGTGCATATAGACGTTCACGAGCTTGTCCGTGCGCGGTTTTAGGCAAATCGTATCATACACGTCGACAGATGCGACCACGCTGTCGATCTGATGATAGCCGCCCGCAGCGCCCGCAATGTTCAACGACAAATTTACCTTGGCAGCACTTTTGACTTTGGTCGAAACCATCGCGGCGCTCCCCAAATCTTTTTCTTTATTATTATAGCACCCTTTTTTGGAAATGTAAACACTGCGTTCGGATTTTTCGTGAAATATTCACGAGAATACGGCAAAAAAGCGCGGAAATCCGCGCCTTTTTGCCAAATTTTGATCGCTTTGCGCTCAGTTGCCGATCTCTTTGCGGCGATAGACCACGATGCGTTCGCCGCCGTGCAACGGAAAGGTCAGCTCCGGATTGGAACTTTTCAACTCCTCGGGCGCACGCCCGAGCTTTTTTGCGGTCTGCCACAGCGTATCCCCCGCCGTCGGCAAAAATACGGTGATCGCGCCCGCATCCTCTTCCGTTGCTTCCCCGGCCTCGCACTGTTCGATATACGCATATTCGCCCCCGGAACACAGCGTAACAAAAAGTTTGAGCGAACCTTCCGCCTCCAGCTCGCCCGGCCGGCGCTGGCGTACGGAAACGCCGCAGCAGGCTGCCGATATTTCCGCAACGTCGCCCGCATGCGCGCGATCGCTGCGCACGGGAAAGGCAAACGGCAGACTCACGCGCAGGCTTTTGGGCTGCCCCTCGGCGTCTTTGCAGAACACCACCGCGTTCAGCACCCCCTCCGCCTCGATCGCGCCGTCGGAAACGGTCGCGGCGATCTGCGTTTCGCACACGGCCGCCGCCTGCATCGAATCGCCGGCCTCGATTGGTCCGTCCGCCACCGCCGTTCCGCTCACGCGTTCGGCTGCCGTAAAAGCGCACAGCGGTTCTTCCGACGCAAGAACGGCGCGCTGCAGGCGCGCACTGCGGCCGGGACAAAAAGCGTCTGCCGCCATCCGTACTTCGTCCGCACGGTACAACCGACCGCGCACCGATGCGTCGATGCGCGCCGCGATGCGGCAACGATCCTTTTCCTCGTCACAGGTCGCCGTAAGATTGACGGAGGAGATACACACGCGCGCATCGCAGGGCATGCCGGTGACCGCATTGTCACACGGGATCTCCGCGCGGAAAGGGATCAGGCGCTCGTAGGCGACGACCTCGTTTTCTCCCTCGCGCTTGGCAAGGACACCCAAATTGATCTCTCCGGAAACATCCAAGCACCCTGCCGCCGCCACGACGCGCGTCAAACATACCTGTTCGCTGTGCAACAAGACGTCCCCCACGTATTCCGTTTCAAACTCTTCCTCCAGCGAAATCGTTCCGCTGCACGGCTCGACACGGCCGATGCGCACGGGAGAATAATCGCATACGACGCCCGCCCCGCCCGTCAAATACCGGATCTGCGTGGGAACAAGCAAGCGGATCTCCGCCGTGACGATGGCCGAAAGGATGATCGATCGGCCTTCCGGGCGCGTTTCCGTCTTCTCTACCTGCAGCACGACTTCGGCCGACTGCGCGGGCGCGGCATCCTCGCAGGGCGCGCGATGCGAAAATTCTGCGCCGCGTTCCGCCCCGATGATCGTGCCGTCCGGCGCGGCCCCCACGACGGAAAAGAACAGCTTGCCGCCGTAGCGGACTTCGCCCGAAACGACTTCCGCGCCGCCGAACACGACGCTCGGCCGGACGGCGAGCAGACGATTATCTGCCCAATCGCTCAGCCGGCATTCGACGATAGACTGCGATCGCAGGCGCGCGCCGCGCGCCGTGTAACTGTAAGTTTCATATTGCGGACTGACTGTCATGTTTTTTGCCTAACCTCCGAATTGTTCACTCCCATTGTATGAATCGTCAAAACGAAATATGCGCCCGCTTTGCCGTTCTTTTTTGAAATTCGACGCAAACATGTATATTTTTTGCTGTTTTTGGCAAATCTAAGAAGTGCGCCGGACTCGGGTTTCGACCCCCCGCAAGACGGGCGGCGCGCAGGAGGACACTATGATCAAACCTTCCAACGACCTTCGCTCCGTCAAAGCGGAAGTCCGCCGCTTTTACGACCGGCCCGTGCATGTACACGTCAATCTCGGGCGCAACAAGAGCGCCGATTTTACGGGACGGCTGACGGGAATCTACCCCTCCCTGTTCACCGTATCGCCCGACGACAAAAATTATCGGGGCAAGACCGCCTACTCGTATTCGGAAATCTTGTGCGGAAACGTTCAGATCCGCGACCGCGGCTCTGTTTGACGCGCGCTTGCGCCTCGGCCGACAAGCAAAACAAAACTCCGCGTGCTTTGCACGCGGAGTTTTGTTTGATCAAAAAAAGAGACACCGGCATCCCGCCGGCACCTCTTTCGGATTTTTAAAAATCGTCTTCGTCCTCGTCGTCCTCGTCGTCTTCGTCCTCGTCGTCCTCGTCCAGCTCGTCGAACGCCTCTGAGGAATACCCCAAATCGTCCAGCGAATCGTCTGTCTCCGAATCCGATTCCTCCACGTATTCGTCCTCGAATTCTTCGTCGAAATCGTCGATAAATTCGTCTCCGATATCGATCCCGTCGCTCTCCATGACCAAATCGTCCGTCTCTTCGTCCAGATAATTGCGCCACTCCTCGTCCTTTTCGGGGTCAATGTCCTCTTCTTCCTCGTAATCGGCGGCATTCTGCTTGCATTCGTCGCACATCTTTTCGCCGGGGCGCATATAGTTTTCCCCGCAGACGGGGCAAAGTTCGGTCTTTTCGGACTCGTCGTCTTCATCGTCCAAATCGGCAAATTTCAGTTTTCCGCCCTGCATTTCCGCCAAACAGACGTCGCAATAATCTTTGTCCTCTTCGATATAGTTCAGTTCGCAACGGGGACATTTTTTATATTTTGCCATTTGCTCCTCCTCGATCAGGAAACCCTTCGGGCTCTTTGCGGAAACACTCCTCATTACAGATATATACCGCCGGGTAGTACTATGTGCAGTCCGCCGAAAAATAAGCGCCGATTCTCGGAAAATTTTTCGGGGACATTATACTAATAAATACTGCGTTTGTAAAGCGTTTTCTTCCTGTTTTTTTCTTTTTTTGTGTAAAAAAGGCATTTTTGCCGCATATGATAAAAAAGACGGAAAAATTTTTCCGTCTTTTTTTTCTTTTCGCCGATTCTTGTCGTTTTTTCTCCGTTTTTTTCGCCTTGGCGACGAAAACCGGTCACGATCATTCTTCTTCCGCCGTCAAAAGCAGCGCCGCGATCAACGAATCGGAAATGGTTTCCGCATCTTCCTCCGAAACGCGGCCGACACGGTTATAGAAAAAGCTCTGTACGTTTGCCTTTTCTTCGCCCGATTTCAGATTGCTGAAATCAAAGCCGTGCGAACTGCCGCAGGAAACGAACGCTTCCAAAACCTCGAAATCTTCCGCCTGGTACTCGCCTTTATGCTCCTCCTCGTAGACGGTCGTCTCGTCGCCGGTATAGAAATAATACTTGGCGGCGTTGGATGCGTTGGAGAATTTTGCGGAGACGGCGGTAAAGGTGTCCTGCACGTCCTCATACAGTTCGTTGAGCGCCTTGAGCTGCGCGTTGTCGAGATCGTTGTTCAAGACATAAACATAATTTTCCGCGTAGCTTTCCGCATTGTCAAAGAAGAGATATCCGCCCACGACTTCCGGAGCAAACCACGAAGAATTATAATCCAGCGCCAAATACTGCGTCGGGCGATAATCCTGGAGATTCTCGCTCTCGTTGCCGAATTGCACATAGTCGGCCGCGGCGCCGTCGTAGCGAATGCGATACAGCGATTTGCCGTTCGTGCCCGCCTTCGAATAATACAGATAGCCGTCTTGCAAGTACAAGAGCGTCGCGCCCTCCTGCTGACGAGCCAAATAGGTCGTTTCGCCGATATAATCGCGATCCGCTGCGTCGGAAGAGACGCGGATACGGGTGATCGCATTGCCCGTGCTCACATAAATATAATAGAGAGAACCGTCTTGTTCATAATAGAGCGCGGAAGACGTCGCTTTATCCGAGGAGACCGAGACCGGCGACAGCGAACCGGTGGAACCCGAGCCGGGATTGGCCGCAATGCTGTTCCAATCGGAACCGATCGCCGCATCGTCGAGCGCATAAACGAACGACACCGACGCATCGAGGTTGGTCACGGTCAAAATAAGCGTTCCGTCCGTGTATTTGACAGGCGCATACGTAAAGCCGCGCGCACTGTCAATGCGGACACCTTCGGCCCAATCGTGGTTGAACGGAGAGGCTTCCGACTTTTCGCTGCCGATCCCGTCCAAAATCAAAGTACCGAAGTTTACGTACTCCATCTCATAGCCTTCGTCGCCCTCTTTCAAAGAGGTATCGACATAGCCTTCCGAAAAGTCAAACGTATACGGGCTTTCCGTCGCATCCGCACGGACGCAATAGAGTTGGTTGTAAGATTCGTTTTCCGAATGCGCGTGCGCTTCGTCCGCGTGGTACTGATAGGTATTCTTTTTGACGACGGGCATCGTATAATATACCACCGGATTGTTGAAGTCCGTCGCGTCGAATGCATAATTGCTGTAACCGGAGACAAGGACCGTATTTTCGCCCGTCTGCGTATTGACCGAATGAATTTCCGTGTTCGTCGAATCGATGTAGAGCAAATACACCGTGCCGTCGATCTGCACGTAGCGGTAGGCGGTCGTATTGTCGCTCACCTGCGCATAATAGTTGCGCATTGTTTCGGTGCCGTCTAGCCGGGTGCTCTTAAAATTGAGATACGAGCTCTCGATCTCGCCGTTGATGTTGCGGACGGTGTTCGGCGTCGCGTAGTATACATAGTCGCCGTAGATGAACACGCCCGAGGTATGGTCTTCGGAAATCATCAGCGAGGGAACAACGATGTCCGCCGCGCTGTAATTGCCCGCCGCCAGATCCGTTTCGGAAATGCGCATGAGCGAGCCTTTGACGACGCTGCCGAACGTGTTGTCCGTCGAATAATCCTGCGCGCCGTTGACAAAGTAGAACCAATTATCCTTTTTTACGACAAAGCCGCCGTTGGATTCCGCCGCGTTGTCGCTCGAAACATATCCTTCCAGCGGGGTCACTTTATATGACTTGTCGCAACCTGCCAAAACGCCGAGCGCAAGGGCAAGCGCCAACAACAGCAAGAATATTTTTTTGCCTGTTTTCAGCATAAAAGTAAAGACTCCTTTCGGTCTGTGATTTTAATGGACGCGCGCGTTGCGCACTTCCCGTTCGGCGAAAAATCGCCGATATACCCCTTTATTATATATCAATTTTGCCTTTTAAGCAATTAAAAAGCATTGAAAAATAATGAAAATTTTGCGTTGATCAGCAAAAAACCTATTTGCGGAGGAACCGTTTTATGGAAAAATTCGGAATTTTTCAAGTCTTGTCCGCTTTGGCGGGGCTGAGCGAAACCCAAACGCCGCCCCCCGCGGCCGACAGCGAGCCGGCCGCCCCCGAATCGGCGCCGCCCACGGCGACAAACCCGGGGCTGTTTACGGATACCGAACGATTGCGGCGCGCCGAACAAATGCTCGCGCGCCACGACGAAATTTCAAGACGCATCGATCGAAACAACAAGTAAAACGCGCCGCGCATTGTCTGCGCGGCGCGGGGTTGCCCGACTGCGGCGTCTGCACAAAAACTGCGCGGACGATTATCTCTTGGAGAACTGCGGAGCGCGGCGTGCTTTCTTCAAGCCGTACTTCTTTCTCTCTTTGCTTCGCGGGTCGCGGGTCAAGAATCCCTCTTTTTTCAATGCCGGGCGCAGTTCCGGCTGCGCCTGCAAGAGCGCGCGGGAAATGCCGTGCCGAATCGCTCCGGCCTGCCCGGTATAACCGCCGCCGCATACATTCACGACGATGTCATACGCGGCCTCTGTCTGCGTCAAGACGAGGGGCTGTTTGACGATGTACTGCATGGTGCCCTGCGGAAAGTAATCTTCCAATGCGCGATCGTTGATCACAATGCTTCCGGTACCGCCGGGAATGAGACGGACGCGGGCGATCGCTTTTTTTCTTCTGCCAGTTCCCCAGAACTGCAACTTCTTTTTCAAAACCGGTTTAGCCATTCTTCCACCTCATTAAAATAATTTCAATTCTTCAGGCTTCTGCGCCTCGTGGTTATGCTCCGCACCCTTATACACTCTGAGTTTTTTGATCATCTTTCTGCCCAGAGAATTCTTCGGGAGCATGCCCCGGATCGCCTCATATACGGCGACGTCGCTCTTTTCCGCGAGAAGTTTGCGGTAAGAGACCTCTTTCAGTCCGCCGATATAACCGGTATGGTATCTGTAAAATTTGTCGTCCAGTTTTTTGCCCGTCAAAAGCACCTTATCGCTATTGATGACAATCACAAAGTCGCCCGTGTCAACGTTGGGAGTGAACGTGGGTTTGTTTTTACCGCGAAGGACCGCTGCGACCTTCGAAGCGAGCCTGCCCAAAGGTACGCCGGCGGCGTCTACAACATACCATTTTCTCTCTACCGTTTGGGCGTTTGCCATGTAGGTCTTCATGATGTTGTTCTCCTTGTCTGATTTTTCGATTGGAAAGGGATTTGCGTACCATAGACGCTCTCCGCTGTTTACTCAATAAATTTTATCTTATCTGCAAAATACTGTCAAGCGGTTTTGATCGCGGTTTTGCCACTTTTTTTGAAAAATTTGTTTCCGTACGATTATTTTTATTTTTTGCTTGACTTTCTTCCCCGCCGGGTGTATACCGTACTTGTGCGGCATATCCTGCCGCCGAAAGGAGGAACGAACGTGCAGGATTTCAAAGATTTGCGAATCGTAGACAATTTTTACCAAACTTCTGCCTTTTTCCCCATGCCGACCGTGCTGGCCGGAACCGTGGCCGAAAACGGCATGACCAACTTGGGCGCCTATTCGCTGTGTTTCCCCTATTACATCGCGGGGAAAGACTACTACGCCATGCTGCTCGAATGCCGTAACAGCGCAAATACCGCGCAAAACATTTTGCGCAACAAGACCGTTTCGCTGAATTTTATTCCCGATGAGCGAAAGTTTTTCCGCGAAGCGGTGCGCTTGGGTTTCCCCGGCGATACCACCGAGGAAAAGATGAAAAACTGCCTCTTTACCCTGCAACCCAGCACGCTGGGCGACTCTCGCCCCAAATTGTTGCTCGAATCCTTTCAGATCTTCGAATGCACTTGGGATGATTCGCTGGAAAACGCGTACCTCGACCGACCCGGAAATTTGGAAGGATACGACCCGCCCTACCGCAATTTCAACGGCATCACCAGCAAATTCGGCGCACATTTTATTTTGAAGATCGATAAGATCTGGATGCGCGAACGGCAGTACGACGCCATCGTCAACGGCGTCCGCGCGGGCGGCTTTCCGCGCGTTCCGGTCGATTACGGTTACCGCGACAGCACGAATTTTTGGTATACCCGTTTCCGCCGGCCCATCCCCGAAAAAATTCAGGCCAAGGAAGGCGACGTCAATTCGGTCCTCTACGCCGCGGAACGCATCGATCCGGAGGTCAAATTCACCAAAGAGGCGTGCGCCAAATTGACCAAGATCCCCCGCGTCTTTTTAAAAGCAGCCCTCACACAGATGGTCGAAATTGCCAAGAGCGAGGGCATCACCCGCATCGACGAGGACGCCTTGCAGATCATCAACGACAAGCGCCGCACCGAAAAAAAGAAAAAATGACATTCCTTTTAAAATTTCGCCGAAAAAACCGCCCTTTTGCGCGGTTTTTTGCTTTTATCTGCCGATTCGACAACTTTCGACAAAAGTGTATCCGATCAGACAAAATCTCCCATGCCGGTTCAGTTGCCCCCCTCTGCCGCCGCATGGTATAATGATGTTGTCCAGAACGAAAGAACGGATCAATATACGCAGGAGGTTTCCGACCCTATGGAACAAACGATCGAAAAGACGCCAACCCTCTCCCGAGAAGAGTTTATCTGCCATGCCGTGCTCGCCTTGCGCGACTGCTTCGAGGCAACCGTCTACGGCGAGGCCGATGCCATCACCGTGGTTTTTCCCTCCGGAGAAAATTTTCGGCTTTTGGTGCGCGGTTGATCGCCCGAAACAGGCGCATCCGTGCGCCCCAAGCATACGCCAAGAAGCCCGGCGTGGTTCCCTTCCCTGCGAAGGGAACCATGCCGGGCTTCTTTTCTGCCGCACAAACGGCCGCTTATTTGTCAAGATTCGCTTTGAGCGCCGCCAATTCCTCCTGCAGCTCTTGCGGCAAACGGTCGCCAAACTGCTTATAGAACTCTTCGATCCCGGCCGCTTCCTGCTTCCATGTCTCTTTGTCCACGGTAAGGATCTCCCGCAGCGTCTCTTCGGATACGTCTACGCCCTCCAAATCGATGTCCTTCGGATCCGGCACATAGCCGATGGGCGTTTCTACCGCGCCGACCTCGCCTTCACAGCGCTTGATGATCCACTCGAGCACGCGCATGTTTTCGCCGAAGCCCGGCCACAAGAAATGCCCTTCGTCGTCGGTGCGGAACCAGTTGACGTTGAAGATCTTGGGCTGATTTTTCACCTTTTTGCCCATCTCGATCCAATGCCGGAAGTAGTCGCCCATATGATAACCGCAGAAAGGACGCATCGCCATCGGGTCGCGGCGGACGACGCCCACCGCACCGGTCGCCGCGCCGG
>CALVHT010000052.1 GCA_944328645.1 uncultured Clostridia bacterium | reverse complement strand
AAGTGGAGCCGCCCGGCGACGAGCAGGAGAAGCCGATCGATTCGGAAGAAACCGTCGAATGGGACCAAACGGAGGATGTGGGTATTTACCCCATTCCGCGATCCGTAAAGACGGCAGACAAAGAGCGGGAGTTCGACGGAAAGGTTTATTTCGACGCGAAGCTCGAAGCGAATGCGAAGGAAAAGATGCTGGATGTGCTGGGTTTTTACAAACAGTTGGAAGAAACGGAGAAAGCGCAGGCGACGCTCGTCATGGAGCAGGACGAGCAGTTGCATTTTGACGGCTATTCTATTACCATCGATCAGAGCGGGATCCGGATCGCCTATAAAGACGGACCGGGCGCGTATTATGCGGCGGTTACGATGGACCAACTCCTGCAGCGAAACGGCCTGGTTTTGCCGTACGTTCAGATCGAAGACTATCCCGATTTGGAAATGCGCGGTTTTTCCTTAGACATGGCGCGCGATAAGGTGCCGACCGTGGAGACGGTTCAATCGCTGATCGATGAAATGGCGGCGCTGAAGATGAACTATTTGCAGCTGTTTATTGAATTTCCGGGAACACTGCAATGCGAGCTTTTCCAGGACATTCAGACGGGGCAACAGGGGCTTTCGATGGAGGAAATGGCGCAAATAGCCGCATATGCGCGGAAAAATTACATCGAAATAATCCCGTTTGTCGAGTGCATGGGGCATTTGGAAGGTCTGCTGGCTTATCCGCAGTATATCGATTTGCAAGAAACCTTTACGGCCGGCTGTTCGACCATCTGTCTGCAAAACCCGGCGGCGCAAGAGCTGATCGGGCAGATGTTGGACACCGTGATCGAGTGTTTCGATTGTGAGTGGGTGTTTATCGGCGGCGACGAGACGTACGAATTGGGAACGGGGCAAAGTTTGGAGTATCTGCCGGGCGCATCGAAGGTGGATGTATATTTGGACAATCTGCGGATTTTGTACGACATGTGCGTGGAAAGGAATGTAAAGATGATCACCTGTCATGACATGCTGGCAAAATATTACGGCCCGGAAACCAGGTCGCAGATGAAGCGGGCATTTGCCGCGATGCCCGGTGTCAAGGTCTATATTTGGGAATACGAAGAGGACGCGACCTTTGTCGTGAACACCGCCATGTTCGACAAATTGGACGTAGAATACATCCTGATGCCGTCCACAAACGTATTCGGCTCTGTGGCGGGGCGGCTTTCCACGGCGGAAAAGAACATGAAGACGGGCGCTTACGTCGCCAAAGAGAGCAAAAGCATGGGCGTGATGTATCCGACTTTCGGGGATGGCGGCAATCGCAATACCCTGACGGCGGAATACAATCCCTTGGCCTACGGCGCCGGATTGAGTTGGGACTATGAAAAGAACGTAGACAAGATCGACGAATATTTGGTCTATGTAAACGACTTCATTTGGAAGGAACAGTCCGGAAAACTTTTGGACGCCTGGGAAAAGATGCAGCGGTATAATGATATCACGGGCAGGAGTTGGGGTGCGGCCTGGCTGTGCACGATCTCCAATGAAATTTACCCGGGCATGAACAACCTGCAAACTTTTTTGGACCTGCAGGGCGGAACCGACCGAGCGGTCCTTGAAAAATGCATTCAACAGATGGATGACATCATCGCGGTATCCAACAACATGTTGGAGACTTTGGAACAAATCGAGATGCCGGGGGAAAACGGGCCAATGTATGAAGCCGAAATGCGCATTTCGGCAAAGATGATCCTGTATCTTGCGGAAGATGTAAAAATGCGCATTCAAATTTTCGGCAACCTCGCCAGCGATGAGGAGCTGCAGCCGAAAGCGGCGGAAATGTACCGTTACGGGTTGGCGCTCGCGGAAGAATACCGGCAAGTTTGGATGATCGGAAATACATATTCCTGGGTGGAAGACTCTGTTTTTTGGATGCTCGGGCCGAATCGTATGTTTTTGGCGATCGGAGACATTTACGGCGATCTGTTCCCTGCAACGGACCGTTCGAATTGTTTTATCATTACCCCCGATGATCTCGACGGGCTGGATGCAAAAGATTTTTCTCGCTCGTATGCATGGTTTTTGAACGGCAAAAATTATCCGGCGCTGTGCTGCATCAACGGCGTGATCAATTACGGGGATTTCGATTCGATGTTTGCAGACAAGACCTTCTGTCTGTTGGATGCGGCGGCAGGGACGGCCGGCAAAATTTTTGCCGTGGACTATAAGACCGCGCGCGAGAAGAAACATTATACGGTTTGGCCGGGGGATCCGTCCAAGCAGACGTATTTTATGCCGACGGTCGGCTGGCCGGTGGTTTTGGGAACGAGCGGCGCGTACGAGATTACGTGCAAGATCAAATTTGCAAGCGGTGCCGCGGTCGCAGATCAGATCAGTTTTTCCGGCACGGGAATGGGCGTAGGACGAGACATTCCGGTCGCAGACTTTGAAGTGAAAAACCTGCAATATTCGGCGCCGGACGCGAACGGATGGGTGACCGTAAAAGCGGAGTTCCAAAACGGAGCGGGTTACAGGTTCCTTTCGCTGTTTATCTCTCCGGTGCAGAGCAACACGGACGATACGATGTATATCGCCGATCTTCAGATGGTAAAAGCATAATATCCGACGGAAGGGGGAAATTCACGTGAAGAAAAAATTTTGGATCGCTTTATTGCTTTTGGCCGCACTGTCTTTGGTGCTTTCTGCGGGCATCGTCGGTTTTGCGGAGGAAGCGGCCGCATCGGCGGATCCGGCCGAAAACAGCACGGATCTGAGCCAATTTGCCACTGGAGACATCCGAGTGGAAGACGGGGTGATCACAACAAACCCCGCGGCCGGCTATTGGACGAGTGGGGCGGTGATCGAGAAGGGCGCGGCGATCGAGTATACCATTCAGGTATTCGACAACATGTATGACAACGCCTGCCTGATCTATACCTGTTTGGGGAATTTTTCGGCGTCCTGCTGGCAGAATGACGATTATACAGGGTCCAATTTCTCGTTTTGGTGGAACTTCAACGAGTTCAGGATCAACGATCGCGAGCAAACGATTTTATCCAAATCGCTCGTGCAGGTCTATGACGGTCAGCCGCACACCATACGATTCGAGCCGCGCATCGATGCGGAGAGCTACACGATCACCGTGTTTTTTGACGGCGAAGAAGTTGGCACGCTGGACGCGACGGGAACGGCGTTGGAAAAGTCGGAAAAACTTTGCCTGTCGATGCGTCAGACGGGCGGAACGGGCGCGGGGGGATATGCAACCATCTCCGCTTTTCGACAGATCCTCCCCGAATCCGAAGAAGGCTTTTTGAAAAAAGATGTTTTGCCCTTTATTTCCGGAGACGTCACCTATACGGGAGATGTTGTGACGACGCAGCCGGCCGCGGCGTACTGGACCACGGGAAATGTGATCGAAAAGGGTGCCGCGTTTGAATTCGTCATCCAAACGTTCGACAATATGCACGAGCAAGGCTGCTTCCTGTTCCTGTGTTTGGGAAACTTCGCGGCGACTTGCTGGCAAAATGACGACTATACCGGAACGAATTTCTCGTTTTGGTGGGATTTTTCCGATATTAAGGTCAACGATCAGTCCGAATCTTTGTTCAATCGATTGCTTTTGGAGGTCTATGACGGGCAAAAACATACGATCCGGTTTGTTCCCGTGATCGACGCGTCGTCCTATGGGATCGATCTGTACTTTGACGGGGAATTTTTGTACACGCTGGACGCGACGGGTACCTGGCTGGAAGATTCGGATTATCTGTGTCTCTCCATGCGGCAGACGGGCGGTTCGGGCGGCTATGCCGAGATCCGTGAATTTTATCAATACGTGGAAGAGCCGGAAAGCGGAGAGGACGAACTCGTGCGATCGGATCTGCTGCCGTATTTGACGGGAGATTTAACGGTAGAAGACGGCGTTGCCACGACGCAGGAGGCGGGCGCGTATTGGACGAGTGGGGCGGTGATCCAGCGAGGCGCGCCGTTCGAATTTACGATTCAGACGTTTGACGATATGCTGGGGAAGGGATGCTTTATGCTCCTGTGTTTGGGAAATTTTCCGGCATCGTGTTGGCAAAACGACGATTATTCGGGCACAAATTTCTCGTTTTGGTGGGATTTCGGGGATATAAAAATCAACGACCGACCGGAGATCGTACAAAAAGCGATGTGTGTTGAACTGTTTGACGGGAACGAGCATACCTTGCGATTCGAACCGGAAATTACGGAGGAAGCGTATCGGATCGCAATAAATTTGGACGGAAAATACATCTGTACGCTGGATGCGACCGGCACATACCTGGCGGATTCGGAATATCTTTGTATCTCCATGCGGCAGACGGGCGGTTCGGGCGGCTATGCAAAAATTTGGGATTTTTACCAGTATGTCGAAGAAGAAAAGCCCCCGGTCGAAGAAGTTTACGGGGAACTGACGGACCGCTCGTGCTGGATCTTCGGGAAAGATATTCAGAGCGACGAGGTGTTGATGGACGAGGCGGCGGGCAGTGTGACGGTCGGCCACTATGCAAACGGGAGCTATGCCATCACGCACAAAGAAGTCCTGCCGGAAGATGCCGCGATCGAATTTTCGGTCAAATTGGCGGAGGATGCGGGTATTTCCAATGCGGATGCCGGGCTGACGTTTGTCGTCGTATCCGATAACGACGCGGCGGACGGGTCGGCGATCTATGACCTGAACAAGGCGGGATACAGCGTGCTCTTCCGCTTTGACGCAAACGAAAACGTTTGGATCATGGTCTATAAAGACGGCGAGCTGTTCTTGTCCAAAGGCGCGGCGTACACCTCCGTTTCCGACGGAAACTGGCATGCCATGAAGCTGCGCATTTTCCCGGACTATGAGTTCGATTGCGTGAATTACGCCGTCTATATGGACGGGGCAATGCTGATCAATGTGGATATCGACGATTTTTCGGTGATCGGTTCACACCATCTCACTTTGGGCGGCTGGAATCATACGATCTATCCGGGAACGTGGGTCGTCAAAAATCTGACAGTGCGCGAAATGGTTCCGTCGGATACCGAAAACGCAGAATTGAATGCGTTGTTCGCGTTGATCCAGACGCTGGATCGAGAAGTCACGGCGGAGAACTATGCGGCGAGTTTACAAAAGGCGGAGCAGATTCGCGCGGTGTTGGCGCAGCATCCGGAATATGAGGCCGATCTGCCGAACGTGGGGCTCTATTATTATGTCGAAAGGGAATTGGCCGCTTATGATCAACGCCAGCAATGGATGCAAGAGGCGAAGGCGGTCGAAGATAGGATCCGGGCGATCTCCTATGAACAAATCGACGAAAACAACTTTGATTCCGTACAGGCGGCTTTGTCGGAAGCGGAAACTGCCTACGACGCTTTGTGCGAGGAGGCAAGGGCATACGTCACGAATTATGCGCGGCTTGCGCAGATAAAAGCCGATCTGGACGGTTATGAAGGCGCCGAGGAGCAGACCCCGCCGCCGACCGACGAGGCGGATGGCGGCTGCAATGCGACGATCTTCGGCGATGTGGCATGCGCGCTTGCCGCAGGAGCGTTCGTCGTGGGTGCGCTTTGGATCGTTTTCCAAAAGCGAAACAAAAACTGACCGCGCGGGAAACGTCCGGGGCTCAAAACAAAGCGCCGGACGTTTCGATGAAAAAAGATCTTTTTCACGCAGCAAGCCGTGTTTTTGAAACGAATTAAAATTTTTTGAAATTTTTGCAAAGAATGTTGACAGATTTTTAAGCGGATGTTATAATCTTGCCATATTTATTAAACCCGCTTTAATAAATGCGGCAAGGCGAGCCGGAAACAGACGAAAAGGCAAGGCGAAGGCTTTGCATTGGGCGCCGCATGCGGCGCCCAAACCTTTTGCGCCAAGCCGGATCGGAGGGGGGAGCTGGGCCGGCCTTTGTCTTCCGCGCAAGAGCAAAGCGCCTGCTTTTCCTGCGATTTGGCGCAGGGGCAACCCTGCCGCGGGTACGGTTGTGGGTGCCGCTTCCAGGCCGTGCCTATGCGGCGCGGGCTTTGGTCTTGCCGCAAAAACGGTTTTGAGAAACAAGGAGGATTCCTTTATGGCAGATTTTAACCAGCTGCGCAAAGTACTGTGCCGCGAGGTCCCCTCGCGCCCGGTATTGTTTGAGTTTTACCTGAACGATCGCCTGTATCGCCGCGCGTGCGGGAACAGATACGATCTTTCTTCCCCGTATGCGGCGATGCAGACGATGGTCCGTTCTTTTGAATATTACGGGTATGATTATGCGACGGTGCGCGGCAGCGAGCTTTGGTTCCCCAACGGAACAGAACAGGGCGAGAGCCGCACGATTTCATTGAATGCCGGGCATTGCATCGAGGATCGGGAAGGGTTCGAACGCTACCCGTGGATGGACGCCGCTGCCTGCGACTATACGTGTTTGGATCACATTGCGGCCGATCTTCCCGCCGGCATGAAAGTAATCGTCATGGGGCCGGGCGGCGTTTTGGAGAACTGTATCGCTTTGGTGGGGTACGACAATCTCTGCATGATGCTTTACGACGATCGGGCGCTGGTGGGCGACATCTTTGCAAAGATCGGAAGTTCGTTGGTAGAATATTACCGCCGATGCGCCCGCTACGATTCCGTCGGAGCGCTGATCAGCAACGACGATTGGGGGTTTAACGCGCAGCCTATGCTCGCGCCTTCGGATCTGCGGGAATTTGTTTTTCCCTGGCACAAGCGCATTGTGGAGGTCATTCACGACGCGGGGAAGCCCGCTATTTTGCATTCATGCGGAAACTATTCCATGATCTTCGAGGATTTGTTGGCCTTGCAATACGATGCGCGCCACAGTTATGAGGACAAAATCGTTCCCGTCGAACAGGCATATGAACAGTTTGTGGGAAAAATGGCGGTTTTGGGCGGCATAGACATGAATTTTTTGGTCTGCGCTTCGGAAGAAGAGATCACGGCGCGATGCCGACGGATGTTGGAGCAGACCAAAAGCCGCGGCGGCTATGCACTGGGAAGCGGCAACAGTATTCCCGACTATGTTCCGGACGAGCATTATTTTGCGATGTTGCGCGCCGGCAAGGAATATTGAGAAAAAGATCGGCGGCTTCTGCTGCCGGTTGGAACGGGCATGCCGATTCGAACTTCGCGCGATGCTCCGTTCGCGCGCCGCGCCGAACTCGTCGTTTGGCCGCCGACGCGGGGGCGCAGCGAGAGGGGGCAGGCGGTCCGACAAGCGCATGGGGGTTGTGTGCGGGGGAAAACGGATGCGACAAAAATTAGGGATATCCAACCAGGATAAGATCAAGCTCGAGCACCAAAGATTGGTCTACGGTCTGTTTCGAGACGGACCGGCCTATTCGTGTACAGACATTGCCCGTGCGACTGGCTTGAGCAATACGGCGGCGGCGAACATCGTTAAGAATTTTTTAGACCTCGGCATGATCCGTCCGTCCGAAAGATCCGTCCGCCAGGGGAAAGGCAGGCCGCTGGTCTTTTATGAGCTGAATCCGGCGTATGGTTTGGTCGCGGCGGTCGATCTGACGGACAGCGATTTGGTGATCTGTGTTTCCGACATGAAGATGCAAATTCTCTGTTGCCGCAAAATTCACGGCTGTACGCGGATCTCGCAAGACATACTCGGGCAGGTCGTCGCGGTGTTGCGGAACATCTTGCAGGAAAATGCCGCCAAATTTGGCAAATACAGCGCCATTTGCATTGGTACGCCGGGCAAGATCGATCCGGAAACGGGATATTTTGCGTGTGCGCCCAAGTTTATCGACTATCGGAGCGTCAATCTGCGCAAGATCTTTGCGGAGGCGTTCGGGGCGCCGATCATTTTAAAAAACGACGTCAAATTGGCGCTGCAGGGGGAAAGTTATTTTGGCTCCGCCATTGCGAAAAGAAATGTCGTATACCTGCACATAGACGACCATTACGGGGGTGCGATCAAGCTGGGCGGCACGATTTTTGAGGGCGAGCGGGGATATGCCGGCGAATTCGGCGGTGTACGCGTGCTGGAAAAGCAAAAGCACTTTTGCTATGCCAGCTATGGGATTTCGCTGGGAGGGATGCTCTGCTCCTGGCAGGATCATGTGCGCAATCGAGGCGAATTGCCCGAAAAAAGCGGACTGTTGACCGTCGAAAATCTGATCGAACAATATAAAAACGGCGAGGAAGAGATCGTCAAAATCGTTGAGGACGCGGCGGAGATCACCGCGGTAGAGATCCTCAACATCGCCACTGTTTTGGATGTGCCGACCTTTATTTTGGACGGAAAGATCAAATTGCTGGGCGACGAATACTTGGAAAAGATTCGGCGTTTTATCGTCCAGTACGACTATTTGGGGCAAAACATTCAAATCTCTTATTCATTGTTGCAGGGGCGGGCAGCCATTTTGGGCGGTCTGCGCTGTGCGATCGATGCGGTAAGCGATTCGATGCTCAGCCGCTGTTAGACCGGGAGGAAGACTATGGAAACTGTATTTGCAAAGAGCCGGTGGATTTGGTTGCCGCATGCGTGCGTCAATCAATACGCGGACTTCATCGAAGAATTTGTTTGGTCGGGCGAAGGCCCCGTCACCCTTCGCATCAGTGCAGACACCAATTATGCGGTGTATGTCAACGGAAAGTATGTCTATAGCGGGCAATATCCCGACTATCCGCAATATAAAATTTACGATGCGTTTGACATTCGGCCGTATTGCTGCCGCGGGAACAACCGATTGGCGATCCGCTGTTCCTACGTCGGCGAAGATACGAGCACATATGCATATGCACAGGCGGGGCTGCTGTTTGAAGTGGTGAGCGGCCCAAGCGTACTGGCGGCCAGCGGCCCGTCCACGCATGCGCGCGAAGATCGTGCCTATCGGAGCGGCCGGGTGGAAAAAGTCAGCCCGCAACTGGGGTTTACCTATCATTACGATGCGTGTACGGAAGATGATTGGCTGTGCAGCGCCGGGGAGGGGTTCGCGCCTTGTACCGTCGTAGAGAAGAACTGCGCGCTCTGCGAACGCCCGATTCCGCGTTTGAGATTGCGCGAGGGATCGTCTTTGGTATGTGCGCAGGGCGAGTTTTGGGTGAAAGAAGAGTACCCCACGGCGGCCGAGACGGTGTACCGCAGCTTTATGCGCCATCGCACGCTGGCGGAGCTGGGCAATCCTTTCCGGATGGAAACGCGCCTTCCCTCCGAAACCGGCGTGCGGCTCGCGTCGGGTGCGTCGGGTGTGTACGTTTTGGCAGATCTTTGCGAGGAAACGGCCGGTTGGATCTCTTTGGATTTGGAAGTTCCCCAAGACGCTTTGGTGATCGTGGCGTTCGGCGAGCATCTGCGCGACCTTCGTGTCCGCTCGTTTATCGACGGCCGGAATTTTGCGCTGACCTATCGCGCCCATGCCGGGCGCAATCGCTGGACGGAACGCCTGCGTCGCTTGGGTTGCCGCTACTTACAGATGTTCGTCTTTGCTCCGACGGTGACTTTGTACGATTTGAATGTGCTGCGCACCGAATATCCGGCCGAGCCGTTTTATCCGGACATTGCAGACGGATTGCGGCGTCGGATCTACCAAGTGGGGGTGCATACGCTGCGCTGCTGCATGCACGAGCATTATGAGGACTGTCCTTGGCGGGAGCAGGCGCTCTATGCGATGGATAGCCGCAATCAAATGCTGTTCGGCTATGCGGTGTTTCGCGACGGGGGGTGCTATGCGCAGGCAAATTTGCGGCTGATCTCGCACGGATTGCGCAGCGACGGTTTGCTGGAGCTTTGTTTTCCCGCGCGAGTGGGCGTCACCATCCCGTCGTTCAGCTTGTATTTTGTGCTGGCCGTGGCGGAGAATTATGCGCAGACGGGCGACGCCGCCTTTTTGCGCGAGATGTGTCCGACGGTCGAAAGTATCCTGCGGACCTTTGCGGCGCACATCGATGCGAGCGGCCTGATCCCGATTTTTTCGGGCGAAGGGTATTGGAACTTCTACGAGTGGAAACCGGGGTTGGACGGCGGAGCGATTTTCCGTGATTTTGAATTGCCGGTGCAGTACGACAGCTGCCTCAATCTGCTCTATCGGCTCGCGGCGATGCGCTGGGAAAGTGCGCGGACTGCGGCGGGGGAGGAACCGGACGAGGAAGCGCCGCGGCGGCAGGAAAGATTGCGCGCGGCGATCGAGCGTGCCTTTTACGATCGGGCGCGCGGTGCGTTTGCCGTGACGAAGAAAGGCGGCGAGGCGGAGGGATATTCGCAGCTTTCCACCGCGTTGGCGGTGGTCTCCGGATGCATGCCCGAAGAACGTGATACAATGATCCGTTCGCTGGCGGAGGACCGCTCGCTGACAGAGGTCACGCTGGGGAATAAGTTATGGCTGTATGAAGCATGGCTGGCGGGCGGCGAATCAAATTTGTCGCTTGTCTTGCAAGACATTGACCGTACGTTCGGAAAAATGGCTTGCCAAAGTTCGACCCTGTACGAGACGTCGGACGGGGCGGACGACTTCGAATTGGCGGGCAGCCTGTGCCACGGTTGGTCGGCGGTCGCCTGCTATATATACAACACGTTCGCGCGCGGGAAGGTATGAGCCGGGAAAAACCTCGGTTCGTCCGGTTTTGTCGGCGCGGACGCAGTGCCGATGTCCGTCGCCGCAAATTGACCCGGCCGTTGCCTGAAATCCCCGCCGTATGGCGGGGATTTTGTCAAATTGCAGGGGCCGCTTGCGGAAAAAATGCGCGGGGCCGCGCAGGGAAAAGAAATTTGTCTTCGAGCGCCTTGTCCT
>CALVHT010000051.1 GCA_944328645.1 uncultured Clostridia bacterium | reverse complement strand
GGTGCCGATTTCGACAAAAGAAATCGGCCATCTCTGTTTTTTTGCTTGTTTTGGTGAAGGGAAAGTGCTACAATAGTGCAAAAGGAGGTCGGTTATGACAAGAAGACAGAGAACGGAGGGGCAGGCAAAGGCGGATTTTATTCGCATCTGCTGTTACGTCGCGCTGATTTTGGCGGCGGTGCTGATTTTTATCAACAACTTTCTGACGTTGATCGAAATCAACGTTTCGGGAACGTTTATCGACATCTTGGTTTTGATTAAGGAAGTGGCGCTCTTGCTCGGCATTGTGTTCGGAGCGTATTCGTTTGCGCGGGCACACGGTAAAGTATGGACGATCCTCTTTTGGATCGCACTTGCCTTGTACATTGTCAGCGCGATTCTCGGTTTGTTTTAAACAACATCTGTACGGACGGTTTGCCTTTGGCAAGCCGTTTTTTCTTTACAAACCGCGCACAATTTTGTATAATACAGAGGAAAGAAGCAAACAAGAAGAAAGGAGTGCCGCGTTGGCGGCAACCGGGAGGGCAACGTGGCAAATCCTTTGGTAGCGATTGTGGGGCGGCCCAACGTGGGCAAAAGTACCCTGTTCAATAAGATCGCCGGCCGAAAAATTTCCATTACGGAGAATCGGCCGGGCGTTACGCGCGATCGGCTGTATGCGGATACATCCTGGCGCGGAAAAAAGTTTACGATCGTGGATACAGGCGGCATCGAGCTTCAGTCGGAGGACGCGATGTGGCGGGAAATTCTGCGGCAGGCAGATGTCGCCATCGACATGGCGCAAGTCATTCTTTGGGTTGTCGACGGGCGGGAAGAACTCACGGCATCCGATTATGAGGTGGCCGACAAACTCCGCCGCAGCAAAAAGCCCATCCTTTTGGTCGTCAACAAGATCGACCGTTTTTCGCCGGATCGACTGTTCGAATATTATTCGTTGGGTTTGGGAGAGGCGTTTGCCGTCTCGGCGGAGCACTCGCAGGGCATCGGAGATTTGCTGGATGCGGTTGTTTCGTACTTTGCAGGCGGAGACGAAGAGGAAACGGACCGCCTGAAAATTGCGGTCGTGGGAAAGCCAAATGCCGGCAAGAGCAGTCTGGTCAACCGCTTGCTCGGTTTCGAACGCACCATAGTGACGGATGTTGCGGGAACCACGCGCGACGCGATCGATACGCCGTTTGAGCTGGACGGACAAAAATACATGCTTATCGATACGGCCGGCATCCGAAAAAAGAAAAGTGTTTCGGACGACGTGGAATATTACAGCGTTTTGCGCGCTTTTGATGCCGTGCGTCGCGCAGACGTATGTTTGTTGGTGGTAGACTGCGAAGAGGGGTTGACGGAACAGGACGTTAAAATTATCGGCTATGTCCACGAACAAGGCAAACCTTCGGTCGTCGTGATGAATAAGTGGGATTGCATTGAAAAGGACACGCACACCATCGACCGATTCGAAGAGAAGCTGAAAGCGGACCTGCGGTTCATGGATTATTATATGTCCGTTTATATTTCGGCCAAGACCGGCCTTCGCGCCGAGCGGGTGCTTTCTTTGGCGCGCCGAGCGTTTGAAAATGCCAATCGCCGGATTTCGACAGGCACGCTCAACGATCTGATCTTGGATGCCGTGCGGACCAACGAACCGGCGTCTGTCAATGGACGGCGGTTGAAGATCTATTATTGTTCGCAACCCGCCGTTTGTCCGCCGACCTTTGTTCTGTTCGTGAACGACGAAACGCTGATGCATTTCTCGTACAAGCGGTATTTGGAGAACGTGTTACGGCGTTCGTTTGATTTTACGGGAACCCCCATCCGTATCTCTCTGCGTCCTCGGGGCGAAGGGGAGAGCGGCATGATGGGCTGAGGATCTGTCCGGCGCGGGAGGAGAGGTTATGGAATTGCAATTTTCGCAAACTTGGTATTGGTTTTTGGCCATGGCGGTCGTTTCCTATTTGGTCGGCTGTTTCAACTTTGCCTTGCTGATTTCCAAAATCAAACACAGGGATGTTCGGAAAATGGGAAGCGGCAATCCGGGGACGATGAACATGAGCCGTCAGTTCGGATTAAAGATCGGCGCGCTGACACTGTTTCTGGATATGATCAAGGGCGGCCTGCCGCTTTTGATCGCCTATTTTCTTTTCCTCGGCTATACGTTTGCGGGAACGAATGTACTTGTATCCGATTTGGCGCGGTATGTGTGCGGAGTTTCCGTCATTATCGGGCATATTTATCCGGTAACGATGCGTTTTCATGGCGGGAAGGGAATCGCCTCCACGTTGGGCATGTTTGCGTTTGCGCTCTGTTGCGAGGCTTGGTGGATGATCTTTTTGGTTTTGGGAGTGCTCGTTCTCACGCTTTTTTATATTTGGGCAAGCGAATGGGGATCCATGGGCTCGTTGCTCGGCGTCTCGTTGCTGGCCTGCGTGCAAGGTGTTGTTTTTGCTTTGCGGTATGCAGGGGAAATGACCAACGGGTTTGTCGTGGCGATCTTCCTGCTGTTGGTGCTCGACTGTCTGTTGACTTGGTTCGCGCACCGCAAAAATATTTTGGCGCTTTTGGCAGGGGAGGAGCACCACACATCGGTCAAAAAGCTGTCGCACGGAAAAAAAGAGGCGTAAAAGCGGCGTATTCGTTCGTGTATTTTACGCGGAAAAAAATTTTGACCAGTCATTTTTATCTATCGCCCCACATATACTGAACTGTACAACAGGCGGATACGGGGGCAAAAACGGCTTCCGGAATATCCAACAACGTTTTGGTATGGGAGGCTGTTTTTTTATGGAAAACGAACTGTACGAGGGCATTGCCGCCCGTGCGGGCGAAAATTGTCGGGTCGCTGTCGTAGGACCGGCGCAATGCGGAAAGACCTCCTTTGTCCGCGCATTGGCGGACGGGTTGGGCGCGGAGCGGGAGGAAACGGAAGGGCGCAGCCGGGTATGCACGCAATTACCGCGTGCCGAAGGCGCCTCCTTTGCCTTTTGCGCGGAAGAATGCGCGATTTCCGCAGCGGATGGCGCTGCGGCCGTGCTCGTTACGGCAGACGGATCCTTTGCCGGTGTGTCGCGGGCGAGTTTGCCGACGGCGGAAGAAGGGATGGTCCGGCGTTTGCGGGAAAGCGGCATGCCGTTCGTGATTGTTCTCAACAGCGCCGCGCCGACTGCGGGCGATTGCGTTGCATTGCGTGCGGCGCTGGAAGAAAAGTATGGCGCGGCGGTGCTCGCAATGAATTGTGCGGGTAAGGCCGATGTCGATGGTTTGCTGGAGGCCCTGCTTCTTTCCTTCCCGGTATCCCGGCTGGATGTATATTTGCCCGATTGGCTGAGCGTCTTGCCGCCGGATAGCAAAATGATCGCGGAAATTTTAGCCAAAGTCCGCGAGACGGCGCCGCGGATCTCGTGCCTTCGAGATTGTTCGTTGCTCGAGCGGGCGTTTGGCGAGGGCGACGTATATTGCGAATGGGCGGAAACAGACGTGAACGCCGGGCGCGCACGTTATCGGCTGGCGGCCAAGGAAGGGGTGTTTTACCGGGTCCTTTCGGAAGAGTGCGGGGCGGAGATCGGCGACGACCTGCGGCTGATGGCCTATGTTCGCTCTATGCGGGAAGCCAAACAATTTTATGACCGATATGCAGCCGCTTTCGCAGCGGCAGAGGAAAACGGTTATGGAATCGTTCAGCCGACGGAGGAGGATTTGGCGTTGCAAGCGCCTGCCTTGGTGCGCCGGGGCGCCAAATGCGGCGTGCGTTTGTCGGCAGACGCACCTTCTTACCATATCATTAAAGTGGGGGTACACAGCGATGTCAGTCCGATTGCGGGAGAAGCCGAGCACGGCGAGGAACTGGCCCGCAGCATGGTGGATCGTTACGAACAAGATCCCGAGGCGCTGTGGAATACGGATATGTTCGGGCGTACGTTTAAAGATATGGTACGCGAAGGCTTGCGCGAAAAGACCATGCCGCTGGATGCGCGCGAAAAACTTCGAAAGGCGGTCACACGCATCGTAAATGAAGGGAAAGGCGGCGTTTTGTGCATCTTGCTTTGAGATAAAAACAGAAGAAAGGGGAGCTGCGGCGCCCCTTTTTTGTGATATTTGTCCACCCGCGCTTGATTTGCTTGCAATCTTGGCGGGGATTTTTTATAATGGAAGAGAAATCCTATCCGAGAGTGTAATTGCGTGAAACGGTATTTTCAATATTTAAAAGAGTACAAACTGCAATGTATTTTGGGCCCTTTGTTCAAGTGGATCGAAGCGGCACTGGAATTGCTCGTTCCCCTCGTGATGGCGGCCATCATCGATACGGGAGTGGCGAACCGCGACGTCTCGTATGTCTTATGGGGCGGCGCCGTCATGCTTTTGATGGGGGCCGTCGGGTTCGGATGTGCGCTGTTTTGCCAGCGTAGCGCTTCCATCGCCTCGCAGGGATTCGGAACAAACCTGCGCAACGCGGTGTTTCGCCACATTAACACGCTTTCGTACCGAGAATTGGACAAACTTGGTTCGGCATCGCTGGTCAATCGCACCATCAACGACATCAACCAAATGCAGAGCGGAGTTGCCATGATCATACGGCTGGTTGTCCGTTCTCCGTTTATTGCGGTGGGTTCGGTCATCTTATGCCTGCTCATCGATTGGCAAATCGGCTTGATCGTAGCGGTTTGCTCGGTGTTGGTCGGGCTGGTTCTATGGCTGATCATGCACAAAACCGTTCCGTACTATTCTCAAAACCAAAAGAAGCTGGACCGCCTTGCACAGATTACCGGTGAAAATTTGGAAGGCGCGCGTGTGGTCCGGGCTTTTTCCAACCGTGAGCAAGAGCGCGAGCGGTTCGATATTGCAGCGCGCGATATGTTGGATAATTCCATTCGGATCGGTAAGATCTCCGCCTGGATCAACCCGCTGACTTATGCCGTCGTCAATTTTGGGGTCGCGATCATTCTGTTTTTGAGCGGATGGAAGGTGAACAACGCCGTCCTGTCCGACGGCGAGATCATCGCGCTGATCAACTACATGACGCAGATCCTCAACGCCATGATCGTCATTTCCAATCTCGTTTCACTTTTTACCAAAGCCAACGCATCCATGAAACGGGTGAGCGCGCTGTTGGATACGTCTTCATCGATGGACGAAGGTGGGCGAGAGAAATTCGATTTTGCGGAGCCGGCCATCGAATTGCGCGACGTAAGTTTTTCATACGCCGGAACGCAGCAGTACTCCTTGCGCGACGTGACGTTGACTGTTCCGCGCGGCGCGACGGTGGGCGTGATCGGCGGTACGGGCAGCGGCAAGACAACGCTGATCAATCTCTTGCCTCGGCTCTACGACGCGAGCAAGGGAAGCGTTCGTATATTCGGGCACGATGTCCGAACGTATCCCGTGCGCGAACTGCGGTTCCTGTTCGGGGTGGTTCCGCAAAACGCCTCCCTGTTTTCGGGTACGATTCGATCCAATCTTCGTTGGGGAAACGATCGTGCCACAGACGAGGAGTATGAGGATGCGCTCAAAACCGCCTGTGCTTACGACTTTGTGCAGGAAAAGGGCGGTTTGGATCAACCGGTCGGGGAGGGCGGAAAAAACTTTTCGGGCGGACAGCGCCAACGTTTGACCATTGCCCGGGCACTGGTCGGCAAACCTAAAATTTTGATTTTAGACGATAGTTGTTCCGCGTTGGATTTTCAAACGGATGCCGCTGTGCGGTCCAACATTGCGGCGCTCGAAGGTGTGACGACCGTTCTTATTTCGCAGCGGGCATCCTCGATCAAAGGCGCAGACATAATCTTTGTGCTGGAAGATGGCAAGGTGGTCGGGCAGGGCAAGCATGCGCAGCTTTATGACGGCTGTCCGTTGTATCGGGAAATTTGCGATTCGCAGGCGAGGGCAGAGGAATGAAAAACGGATTGAAAAAAAACTTGACCGTGCGCCTGCTGCACTATGTTCGTCCGTATGCCGGTTTTGTGGTCGGAACGGTGATTTTTAGTTTGCTGTATGTGGCGTTCGTCTTGCTCGGCCCGGTGTTGTACGGAAAAGCGATTGATGCGATGATCGGCCCGGAACAGGTGGATTTCCCGACCGTTTATCGAATGGTTGGCGGGTTCGGGATTTGTGTCTTGCTGGCGTTCGTTTCGCAAAAGCTGATGGGGAACTGCGTGAATTCGCTATGTTATCGGCTGATCCGCGATCTGCGGCGGGATGCATTTGAAAGTTTGACGGCTTCGCGCATTCGCTATATCGACAGTCACGCACAGGGCGACGTAATGGCGCGCGTGGTCAATGACGTAGATATCGTGTCCGACGGACTTTTGCAGGGCGTTTCACAGCTCTTTACGGGCGTGATGACTATTTTGGCTACGCTCGGGGTCATGTTTTTCATCAACTATATCGTGGCGCTGGTCGTCGTCGTCCTCACGCCGCTTTCCCTGTTTGTGGCGGCGTTCATTACCAAGCGCACATTCAAAAGTTTTAGCCGGCAGGTCAAGGTGCAGGGGAAATTGGCGGCGCACGTCAAAGAAATGATCGGCGGACAAAAGACGGTCATCCTCTTCAACGAAGAGGAAAATTCCTGCAAAAAATTCGAAGAGATCGACGCGCATCTGTATCAGATCGGTTGGCGCGCGCAATATTTTTCAGCGCTGACCAATCCGAGCACCCGTTTTGTCAATGCGGTGATCTATGCGTTTGTTGGGGTTTTGGGGGCCGTGTTCTGTATTCTGAGCAACGGCGGGGAACTTGTGCTGGGAGCGTTGGTCCTCAGCGGATTTACGCCGGGCATGCTGTCCGTCTTCTTGAGTTACGCCAATCAATACACCAAGCCTTTCAATGAGGTTTCCAACGTGGTCACGCAAATGCAAAACGCCTTTGCTTCCGCAGCGCGCGTGTTTGAGGTGATCGACGAGCCCGGTGAGGATTTGTCCGGAACGCAGCATATCGGCAAGGTTCGCGGCGACATTCGCATTGAGAACGCGACATTTTCTTATTCACCCGAACAAAAGCTGATCGAAGGGCTGAACGTGGATATTCCGGCCGGGAGCAAAGTTGCCATCGTCGGTCCGACGGGTTGCGGCAAGACGACCTTGATCAATCTGTTGATGCGTTTTTACGACCTGCAAAGCGGCCGCATCACGGTGGATGGGATAGACGTTCGCGATATTCCGCTGGACGAATATCGCAAGATGTTCGGGATGGTGTTGCAGGAAAGTTTTTTGGCGGAGGAGACGGTCGCCTGGAATATCGCATACGGAAACGAGCGCGCCTCGCGCGAGCAGATCGAGGCGGCGGCAAAGGCGGCCTATTGCGATTATTTTATCCGCAACATGGAGCACGGATACGACACGGTTTTGACGGGCAATGTCAGCGTCTCGCAGGGCGAGCGGCAACTGTTGTGCATTGCGCGAGTTATGCTGGCTGATCCGCCCATGCTGATCTTAGACGAGGCGACCAGCAACATCGACACCATGACGGAAATGCGCATTCAAAAGGCGTTTCATAAGATCATGCGCGGCCGTACGTCGTTTATTGTCGCGCATCGCCTGTCTACGATCCTGGACGCCGACTTGATCCTGGTCATGAACCAGGGGAGCGTAATCGAACAGGGCACGCATGCGCAGCTGATGGACCGGCGCGGCTTCTATTATCGTTTGTACAATTCGCAGTTTGCCAAATGATCGCGCGATTGCCAAATAATTTATGCCCAACAAGCCGGGGCGGATGCAAAAAATGCATCCGCCCCGGCTTGTTGAATGTTTGGGCGATTCAGCGCTGCGGGCGGCGTTTGCCGTCTGCATCGATGAGCATGGTAGGGCGCTCGTCTTTGAGTGCCATTAAGTATTCGTTGTATTGCTGCTCCGTGAGCGACTGAATCTTGTTCTTTTTCTTTTTCGCCATAGTCGGCACCTCCGATCGCATTTTTTCTATTGTCAGTATGCCCGGTTTGCTTGTTTTTTATAGCCGATTCGTGCGAAAAAGCTGCCAAAGGATTGATTGTGCCTGGCATAGTAATTCTCGGCGCCACAGTTTGCGGATGGGCGCACGAGCCTGCCATACCGCGCCGATAGCCTTTCTTCGGACAATGGCGCAAAGGATGGGCAGAAGACATGCGCCCGACAAAAGGACGGACGCGGTTTCACGCGGATCTTGGATGTGTGTCAGGCGGCGTAATCTGAAAGCGGCGGTTTTTTTTGAACGCGTGCAAGGAGGTGTCCGAATTCAAAGGAATTGCTGCGGCGTTTTGTTTCGGCGCATAGGAACCCTTTTGCATGTCGCTGCATACAATGATAGAGGACGACTCTTTTTTGGTGCGTCCGAGGGCGCCGTCAAACGGCGCGGGAGGTAACCGAATGGAAACATCGTACAGAGAGCTGAGGTGTAAATACGTGGTCAACGTGACGGACGGAAGAAATTTGGGAAAGACGAGCGATATTGTATTTACGTTTCCGGAAGGGCGGGTGCTGGGCATTGCGGTCCCGGGAAAATGCGGCGTACGTTTTTTTAAGAGAGACGATCTATTTATCGCCCTGCGCAACATTGTCAAGGTCGGCACAGATGTGGTATTGGTCGATTTGAAAGGCGTACGTCCCGCGCCGGACGGAAAACGGAAAGATTTTTGCGGGCCGAATGATTGCACGGGCGGCCGCCGGGATTTTGGCGAATACGAATGAATGAAAGACTGCGGAAGATCTCCGTGGACGGGGCCGTTCGGCGATGAAAAACGTCGAACGGCCCCGCTGTTTTTATTGACTTTTTTTTTGAATTCTTTTACAATGATAAGACATTTGGCGGGCAATCCGCAAAGGGAGGAGAACGGGCCGCGGCCCGGAAAATTTGTTAGATGAACGGAAAGGAAATGAGCGCGCTGATTCGCCGCAACAATGCGTACCGCCCTGCGGCGGAGCGCTATGAGAGCATGCAATACCGCCGCGCCGGGCGGAGCGGGCTGAAATTGTCGGCGGTATCGTTCGGCCTGTGGCACAATTTTGGGTCTGTCGATTCGTACGAAAACATGCGAGACATGATTTTTACGGCATTCGACTGCGGCATCACGGTGTTTGACATCGCCAACAACTACGGCCCGGCGGCGGGCAGTGCCGAACGCAATTTCGGCAGTATTTTGGCGCACGATCTGCACGGGTACCGTGATGAAATCGTGGTTACGACCAAAGCCGGATATGGTGCCTGGCGGGGGCCGTACGGCGGAGGGGACGGGAGTCGGAAACATCTGATTGCCAGTCTGGATCGCAGCCTGCAAAATCTGGGATTAGACTATGTTGATATTTTTTACCACCATCGTCCGGATCCGGATACGCCGATTGAGGAGACTTGCTCGGCGCTCGAGCAGATCGTTTCCAGCGGAAAAGCGCTGTATGTGGGGATCTCCAACTACAATGCGGCCCAGACGGCGGAAGCGTACCGTTGTTTGCGTGCGCGAAACATACCCTTCGTGCTCACGCAAATGCCGTATTCGATTCTGAATCGCACCGTCGAACAGACCGGTTTAAAGGCGTTTGCGCATGAAAACGGGCTGGCGCTCACCGCGTATAGCCCGCTGGCCCAAGGGCTGTTGACGGACAAGTACCTGCAAGGCATTCCTGCGGATAGTCGGATGAGCCGCGACATGTTTTTGAAACAGTCGGCGCTGACGGAAGAGGTCAGGCAAAAGATCCTTGCGCTGGATGCCTTGGCGCGGGAGCGCGGTCAAACGCTGGCGGAAATGGCGCTTTCGTGGGTACTGAAAGACGAAGACGTGGCGAGCGTTATCATCGGTGCGTCGCGTGCATCGCAGATAGCGGACGATATTTGTTTAAATACGTCGTTTACGGCGGAAGAGCTTTGCGCGATCGATCGCGCGTCGGGATTCGGGCAGGAGTAAAAGAAAAAAATGATTTTGGAAAGAGTGGATTTGTATGGATATTTCGGGCTTGCTCGCAACGGCGCCGAAAAGGCATTTCTTACCGGCTATCGTCATAGCCAGATGGAAGAATTGGGCGTGGAACGGATACGTCCGGCCATGCTCGTTTTGCCTGGAGGCGGCTATGCCTTCTGTTCCCAGCGAGAGGCGGAACCGGTAGCGATGCGGTACTATACGGCAGGGTACGATGCATTTGTGCTGGATTATGACATTGCGCCGTTTTGCTATCCGACGCAGATGCTCCAGGCGGGCATGGCGATGCTGTATTTGCACCGCGAGGCGGAGGCGCTGGGGATCGATCGTACGAAGGTCGCTGCAATCGGTTTTTCGGCGGGCGGGCATTTGTGCGGTTGCCTTGGCTTATTGTGGGACGACGCGGCGCTGCGCGCGCAATTCGGCGCGGAGTGCGCCGATATCCGTCCGGACGCGATTCTCCTGAGCTATCCGGTCGTCAGTTGTGAAAAATCCATCGGGCATGTCGATTCGTTCAAAAATTTTTGCGGTACAAAAGTCCGGCCGGAAGACTATTCGCTGGAGCGCAAGGCCCGTTCCGACGCGCCTCCCTGTTTTTTTTGGACGACCAGCACAGACGCTGCCGTTCCGGTGGAAAATTCCGTGCTGTTATACACGGCTTTGCATCGTGCGGGCGTAGCGACAGAGCTGCATATCTTCGACGCGGGGCCGCACGGCATGGCGACTTGTGACGTCGAGGTGTACGCGGAGGCCCCGAAGGATCTTGACAATGCCCACGCCGCGCATTGGCTGGAACTGTCTTTGGAATTTCTGCAAAAGCAAGGGTTTTGTCTTTGTTGCAAGGACAAGCGCTGAAACGGAAAAATGAAAGCAGGGTCTTTACCCCGGAGGG
>CALVHT010000050.1 GCA_944328645.1 uncultured Clostridia bacterium | reverse complement strand
AGGAAAGCGTTATTGCGAGATTTCCTCCAGCAATGTCAACCATCCGAACGACTTTATGCACCGCGTCTATGCGATGAACCTTTTGACTGTGATCTGCGACTACAAGAGTTTGGCCCAAGGATAAAGGTGCGATCCAATTTTTATTTCATAAAAATTCACCGTTTTCTGCGAAAACGGTGAATACACTTGCCGAGCCAACGTGGGCAAAGCAAAATAAAAAGCAAAGGAGAAACTGGCTATGAAGAAATTTTTCAAACTTTTGACGGTCGTGCTGTCTGCGGCGCTCATCGGGGCCGCTGCGGTCGGATGCACGCCCGCAGGCGTCAATCCGGGCGGCGACGAGATCGTTAAGGCCGAGTATGAGATCGATTTTGATTTGCCTGCGTCCACGAGCGGCGATCTGACCGTGATCATTCCCGACAACGACACCGAGCGCAAGATCATGAATGCGTTGATCGCCGGATTCAACGAGATGTATCCCAATGTCAAAGTGACGATGAACTTTTTGGCGATCGATTCCTATAATTCGACCATCATGCGCCAATACCAAGCGGACGTGCTGGCCGACATCATGTGGACGAACTCATCCAACTACTATTTCTTGGTCAGCAACGGATTCGCGTTGAACATGGATCTGTTTATCGACCAGGCGGAAGATGCGGGCTTGTTCGTCTATGAAGAGGACTTCAACGAAGAGTTCCAAGGCATGGGCGAGTTCGACGGCATCCGCTATGCAATTCCCCGCTCGATCGACTCGGTCATCTGCTTCTACAATAAAGACATTTTGAACGACGCGGGTGTTGACCTTTCGGTCATTCAAAACGGCTGGTCGTGGGATACGTTGATGGAATGCTGTGAAAAAGTGCGGGCCTACTACGACAAAAACGGCGATACGACCTATTTCCCGCTGGATTCCAACATTACCTGGGAGTCGGTTGCCTATCCGATCATTAAGAGCTTGGGCGGCGAAGTCCTCAACGAGAACGGCGAGTTTGTTTTGACGGAGGAAAAAGCCCAAGAAGTCATCGATTTTGTCCAGTACATGGTCGAAAAGCGGTATATCCCGTCGGGCAGTGAGCAGACCTCATCCTTTGAATCGGCGACGGGCGCGTTCCTCTTCCAGTCAACTTCCATCGACAACTATCAGACCCGCGCGACGCTGCGCAACAAATTTGATGTCGTTTCCTTCCCGTTGATCAACGGTGAAGACTCCTATTCGGGCATGGGCTTTGCCGGTTATGCCTTTAACTCCAAGTTAAAGGACGATGCGGATCAGCTGAACATCGCCGCGGCGTTCATGGCGTATCTGATGAGTTTCGAGGGCCAGCAGCGCGTGGCCGGCGAAGGCGGGCTGACGCTTCCCTCCATCCGTACCGATCTGGGGACGGACAATCCCGACGCCAACTGGCATAAGACTTATTCTTCGCAGTTCAACGTCGAAGCGTACACCTATGGTTCGCAATATAAGATCGGTATCGATTTCATCAACGGAGCAGATCCGATTTTTGCGACCGATTTGATCAATGCTCTCAACACTTTCGTCGGATCCAGCGCGGTCAGACGGCCGGACGACGCATATCAGACTTTCAAAGACGAGGTCGAGTATGTTTTCAACAGTCAAGTCTAAGACTGAAACGGGAACGGCGGAGGCGTTCGCCTCCCGCCCGCCCCGCAAAAACTCCAAGCTGTATAAGTTTTGGAAAAATAACCGGGAAGGCTGGATGTTTGTTTCGCCGCTGGTCATCGGGTTGGCGATCTTTACCGTCTACCCGATGGTTCAGTCCCTGATTTGGGCGTTCTATACCTATACGGGCAACCGCTACTACTTTGTCGGGTTCGGGAACTTTGTGCATATGTTCACGGTAGACCCGTATTTTTGGAAGGTGTGCGGCAACACCTGTTTTTACGCCTTTCTCAGCGTTCCCATCGTGCTGATCGCCAGCTACCTGTTGGCGACGTTGGTCAACCTTCCTTATAAAGGGATCGGGATCTTCCGCGTCGTGTACTATTTGCCTTGCGTCATTCCGGGCATCGTTTCCGGATTGCTTTGGAAAGACATCTTTGCGACGAACGGGATCTTCAATTCGCTGTTTGCTCTGTTCGGGTATCACAGCGAGTTTTTCCAAAGCCCGAGCATGTACGTGGCGATCAGTTCCATCTTTCTGATGAACCTATGGGGGATCGGCGGCGGCATGATCTTGTGGCTGTCTGCATTCAAGGCCATCCCGACGCAGTTGTATGAGGCGGCCAAGATCGACGGCGGCGGCGTTTTGGCGCGGTTTTGGTATATCACCATCCCGATGAGCATGCCGATGATATTCTTTAACGTCGTGACCATGCTGATCGGTTCGTTCCAGATCAACGGTACGCTCGTATACGGTAGCAACGGCGGCAAGGGCGAAGAGGAAGCGCTGTATATGTTCGGCGTGTATATCTATAACGAGGCTTTTGTCAGCACAAAATACGGATATGCGAGCGCGCTTTCGTGGTTCCTGCTGGTATTTATCGCGCTTTTGACGGGGCTTCTGTTCTTTATTCGGGGCCGCATGAACCGGGAGGATTGAAGTATGAGCGAAACGCAAGCAGCGGTTCGGACAAAAGTCCGGCAAAAACACGAGGCGTCGCGCTTTAACCGAAGCCAAAAGCGGCGCGAAAAGATCTTTCGTATCGCCATGTACGTGCTGATGACCCTGATCGGCGTGATCTTGATCTTTCCGTACTTTTTCATGGTGATGAAAAGTTTGATGACCAGCGAGGAGGTCGCTTCCGCGGAAATCGTGATCATTCCGGCGGTCCCGCAATTTGTCAATTACCTGCGGTTTTTCCAGGATGAAGGATACATTTCCGGGCTGGTCAACACGTTGTATGTCATTATATTCAACCTCATCGCGGTGCCGTTGTCCGCTACCTTCGTGGCGTTCGGTTTTGCGCGGTGCGATTTTCGCGGCAAGAACGCGCTCTTCGCGTTCATGCTCTCGACGATGATGCTTCCTTCCGTGGTCACGCAGGTCCCGCTGTATGTCCTTTACAGCAAGATCGGCTGGCTGAACACGCTGTATCCGCTCACCATACCGAACTTGACGGGCGGCGGGGCGATCTATATATTCTTGGCGCGCAGCTATTTTCAGAGCCTGCCCAAGGAGATCGACGAGGCGGCCAAAATCGACGGAGCGGGATCCATTCGGCGGTATTTTTACATTTCGCTGCCCCTGTGCAAACCGATCATCATCTATATCATGGTCAACGTTTTCAACGCGAACTGGGGCGATTTCTATGGTCCGTTGGTGTGGCGGCTGGATGACAGCTTCCCTTCGACGCTGGCGTACCGGGTATTTTACATGGTCACGCAGACCGTTGTCAGCGCGGATATGGTCAATGTCCGAATGGCTGCCGGCGTTTTCATGAGCCTGTTCCCGGCGATTTTGTTCTTTATTTTCCAAAAACAGTTAATCGAAGGCGTGGCGATGGACGGGCTGAAAGGATAATACAGGAGTAAACGCATGAATCAATCGAAGATCGGGAAACTCTTGCGCGCATCGGCGCTTGCCGTCGCATCGCTGTTCGTTTTCGGCGCCTGCACGCCGACCGATGGTCCGGGAGAGGAAACACAATTGGAGTACGATACGCGCGGGCTTACCCCGCAGGAATACAGCGTCGCCAATCTGACGGCGGTGGATGAATTCGGCCGCACGATCGAAGTGGTCGATCCTACGGACGCAGAGGAGCGCTACGTCGGGGTTTTCTACTTCGTCTGGCTGGGCTCGCAGGGCATGACGGGCATCTATGATGTGAGCAAACTGGAACAGCTGGGCGAAGATTCGCCGTTGTACGACACGGACGATCAGACCGGCCAAAGCCCGACCCATCAATTTCATTTTATGAGCGAACCGCTGTACGGCTATTACACGATGAAAGATCCGTGGGTGGTTGCGCGGCATGTGGAACTGCTGACCATGGCGGGCATCGATTATATTCTGTTCGACTACACCAACGCGACCTATTATACGGAGGCGGTCACCCTCGTTCTGGATACGCTCTTGCAATTCCAGGAACAGGGCTGGGATGTGCCCAAGGCCGGCTTCTATACCAATACGGGGAGCGCGGCGGCGGTGCAGCATGTCTACAATACTTATTATCGGGAAGGGAAGTACGACTCGGTTTGGTTCCGTTTTGCCGGCGACAGCCGCCCCGTGATCGTCGGGATCTCGACGGACAACGGCGGAGCGAGCGATCAGAGCGATCCCTCCTACGCCGTTTCGACGGGCAGTGACCTGTACAAGTATTTCAATTTTTACGAATCGCAGTGGCCCTCGACGGGCGTTGTCAACGACGAGAAGGGATTTCCGTGGATGCAGTGGGGTTCGCCCATTCCCAACGGAAACGGAAATGCCTCCGTTTCGGTGGCACAGCATTCGGCAGCCAGCGTATATTTTTCCGATCAGCGCCCCAATTCTTCGCGCGGCTATGACGGGCAGGGCAACGTTTCGGAAAACTGGCGAGAAGGCGACAATTTCCAGTGGCAGTGGGATACGGCGCTCCAATACGCCAAGGCCGACATGGTCAAAAACATCTTTGTGACCGGCTGGAATGAATGGACGGCGATCAAGTACATCACAAACGACGGGCTGGGCGGCGGCAATTCGACCAGCGGCTACAGCGGGCGCGATGTTTGGTTTGTGGACGGGTATAACGCCGAGTATTCGCGCGACATCGAGATGGGCAAGGAGACGGGCGACGGCTTTTACATGCAGCTGGCGAGCAATACCCGCACCTTTAAATACAACGAGGCAAAACAATATAAAATGGCGACCATGACCGTGGCGGATCTTTCCGACTTCTCGGTCTGGGATAAAGTGTTTGTCGAGTATGCGGACTTCGTGGGCGATGCCATGGCGCGCGACGGCGAAAACGCCGCGGGTGTGCCGCATTCCTATGTAGATCAGTCCAATCGAAACGACATCGCGAAGATCAAAGTCATCCATGACGATGAATATGTCTACTTCTATGTGGAAACCGCGGAAGATATCACCGCCCACGAAGAAGGGGACGAAGGGTGGATGAACTTATTGATTTCGGCGGGCGACACGACGACCTCTTTTTCCGGGTTTAACTACATTGTAAACCGGACCCCCGGCGAGGACGGAACGACTTCCGTCGAACGCTGCTCCGAAAACGGATTTCATTGGCAGACTGCCGGAGAAGCGCAGATCTTTGTATCCGGCAATAAGATCGTCTATAAGATCGCTCTTTCTGTCCTTGGGCTGACGTCTCAAGACGTCGCTCTGTCCTTCAAAGTGGCAGACAATGTACAGACGGAAAACGAAGATCATATTCTCGATTATTATATCTCCGGCGACAGTGCGCCGATCGGAAGATTCGGCTACGCGTACGGGAAATAATAAAATTTTAGGAGGAATTTGCAATGAGCAAAAGCAAAAAACTGTTGTTAGTCCTTCTTTCCGCATGTTTTGCGATCTCGCTCGCCTTCGGTGCGTGCTTGGTCGGCTTTGCGGAGGGGGAAGCAACCGAAATCAGTTGGCCGAGCACGGTCGCTGCATCCGATTGGTTCGGGGCTACGGAAGTTCGCATTCCCACCAATATGGCGGGCGCGAATGGCGGAGATTTGAACCCGAGTGCGGAGATGAAGGCGAAAGTGAAAGTCATTCGCGGCTCGGAAGAGTTCGCATGCTCGCACATTTACGCCTGGTCTGAAAAGATCACGTTTTATTTCAACGGATCCGGCTATGACGGCAAGAACGCACAGGTGGGCGACGTGTTGTCCATCGATGCGGGGCTGGCGATCAACAACCAGGCCGGAGCGCCCTATATCAGCACGGAAGCCGTGAGCTGGACGTTCGACGGTACCTCTTGGGTCATGGATACGCAGCTTCCTGATCGCGATCTGGAAAACATGGACGACATGACCATCGATTCGATCACCACGTCCGACATCATCGGCGGCAAGGCGGATTCCATCTTCTACATCAATACATCCTCTTCCAACACGCAGGACTTCGGCGATGCGAACTATGACAGCACCTACACCATGTTGCCGTATCTGTCCTTCCGTTATCCGAACGGGAGCCTGGGCGATGTTTGGTATGTCCGCGTCAACGGACCGGTCGCGCGCTTGTTCATTCATGCGCCCGGCACGCAGTCGAACATCAACATCAACACTCTGCCCGAGGGCGGCGTTTTGACCATTCGCGCCGGATTCGGTATTTTGAACACGGAAGCGCTCAAAGAAGATGTATCCTTTGTCTATAACGGCAGTGCGTTTGTTCCGCTGGTCGAGCCGGATTCCTTCTCGATCGCAACGCAGAGCGGTACGCAGGTGCAGGTTGGCCAAAGCATCCAAATCGAAGTGGACGACGATGCGGCGGTCACGGCTTACTACCGTTATTCGGTCAGCGATCCGGCGATCGCAACCATCAGCGATACAGGTCTGTTGACCGGTTTGGGCGAAGGCACGGTCACGGTCAGCGTTTGGTACGGCAATCTTGCGCCGCAAACGATCGAACTGAATATCGTCGCTCTGTCGGAAGAAGACATCGAATCTTTTTCGATCGACAATACCATTCGTGAATTCTATATCCCTGTTTCCACGGCCGAAAAACCGACCTCGTTCTGGCAGACCGTCGTGGTGGATGGACAATATGCCGTACAGGGCAAATACACCCTGAAAAACGGAACGATCATCACGGTCGATATTTTGGAAGAAGAGCTCGGGACCATCGATTATACGACGGCGGGCGACTACAAACTGACGGTGACGGACGATCTGACCGGCATGACGGCGGAGATCGACGTAGTTGTTTACGACTACACGCTGGTCGATGCCTGGGATTCCGTCGGCGTCAGCGGCTATGACGTCAACGATGAGCGCAATGCGGCCGGCACTTGGAACGGTCACATGATGATCAGCATGAACAGCTATTCGACAAACACGCTGAACATGACGGGCAGCAATGCGTTGCAGAATGCCGTGCTCAAAGACATGGCGTCCTACATCGTCTACCAGCGCGCAGACGGCACCGTCTATCAGAATACGGAGGAAGATGCTCCGATCAGCTTGTGGGAGCTGAGCTCAAATATTTTGGTCATGATGCGCCCGAACGGTTATACCGGGAACATGGGCTACGGCGTCGATAAGGCGACGGGCGAGGTCATTCCGATCTATAACCAAGGCGATATCATCACCTTCCGCGCGGGCATGCCGATCTACAAGTTTATCTCGGACAGCACGAATACGATCGGCTACTATGTCGTGGAAGGATACCTGACCAAGGATTATTCCTATTATTGCTATGAAGATAACGGCACGAGCAGCTTGTGGCAGCTGTATGTGGAATACACCGACTTCACGTTGCCGGAAAGCATTGAGCTGCAAGTAGACGCGACGGCGTCGGTTGGCGCGACGCGCGTTCCGGCCGATGCGACGACGGGTACATTCTCCTATGAGTCCTCGGATACGAGCGTCGTTACGGTCAGCACCAGCGGCAACATGGTCGGTATCGCTGCGGGCACGGCCACGATCACCGTCACCCTGACGGGCGGCAAAGATGCGAACGGCGAAGCGCTGGATCCCATCGTCAAGACGGTTACGGTCACGGTTCTGCGCGGCATCCAAAGCGTGAGCGGTTCGGGCACGATCGAAGAAGGCGCCACGTTCGATCCTTCGCAGTTTGAAGTCACCGTCACCTATACCGACGGCGAGACGGTCACCCTCAAACTCAACGCAGAAGGCGTCACCATTCAAGATGTCGATACCTCGAAAGTGGGCGTAACCGAATACAACGTGATGGTTACGATCGACGGGCAATCCAAGCGCGGCACGTTCACGCTGGAAGTGACGGAGAAGGGCGGCTGCGGTTCGGCCATCGTCGGCACGGGTGCGGCCTTGTTCGCGGGCATTGCGATTCTCGGCGGCGTTGCGGTTTTGGCATTCCGCAAGAAAAAAGAGGATTGATTAAACAGGCATAGCGTCGGGCGCCTTTAAATGGGCGCCCTTCGTTTCAAAATCTTTCGGGCAAAAAAGAAAAAGTTGAAAAAGTGTTATGGGTAATATCATTCAAATCAGTTGCGAATACAAGAGCAATCCCATCGGCATCGATTGCGCACATCCGCGCCTGTTCTGGCGGCTCTCGTCGGGAGCGGAACAAACGGCTTACCGAGTCGTCGTTTGTTCGTCCGAAGAGGCGGCACGCAGCGGTCGCGGAGACTGTTACGACAGCGGTGTAGTCCGCTCGTCGCGCGCATTTTACGCCGAGTATGCCGGCGTTCCGTTGCGCTCTCGCCAACGATATTGGTGGAAAGTCTGCGTCTATACCGCAGGCGGGGAGTGCGCCGAGAGTGAGGTCGGGTGTTTTGAAATGGGGCTGCTGTCTTTGCAGGATTGGAAAGGGACCTGGATGTCGATGCCGCCCAAAGACAACGGCGCAACTTCGCTGTATCGCCGGGAGATCGATGTTCGTGACGGCGCGCTGCGCGCGCGGGCATATATCTGTGGACTGGGGCTGCATGAGTTGTACGTCAACGGCAAAAAGGTAGGAAATGCCGTGCTCAACCCCTCCGTCACCGATTATAGCAAGCGCGTACCGTATTGTACCTATGACATTCTTCCCTATTTGCGGACAGGAAAAAATGGGTTCGGAATCGAATTGGGCGGCGGTTGGTACGGCGGAAAAGTCGTGTTGGCCCAGATCTGCATCGATTACCCGAACGGCGAAACGGCCGAATACCATTCCTCCGTCAACGGCGGGTGGATGGTCGCGAACGGACCGACCGTCAACAACAGTCTCTACGACGGGGAGGTGTACGATGCCCGCATCGAGGAGGAGATCCCCAAGGATTGGTCCTCGCCTGCGTACCAGCCGACGTTTGCCAGAGGCTGGATGCAGACCGTCTTTTGCCCGCCGCCGGCGGGGACTTTAGAGGCGCAGGCGCTGGAGGCGGAAACGGTTGCCGAGGTTTTTCCCGGCAAGCGTCTGCCGTCTGCGGAAAGCGGCCGCGTGGTCTATGATGTGGGCAAAAACATTGCCGGCTGGGCGCGGATCCGCGTACGCGGTGCGCGCGGTGCGCGCGTGACGTTGCTCTATGGGGAACGATTGAAGAGCGACGGATCGGTGGACCGCTGCAATCTGCGCAGCGCGCGTGCCAGCGACGTATACATCTTAAAGGGCGGTGCAACGGAGGAATACGCGCCCCGCTTTACCTTCCACGGCTTTCAGTATGTGCAAGTTTTGACGGAAGGAACGTGTGAAATTTTGAGTTTGCAAGGCGAGTTGGTACATAACGCGACGCGCTGCGCGGGGATGTTCTGTTGTTCAGACGATGTGCTCAACCGCCTGCATGATATGGCGCAAATCACCGAGCGAAACAACGAGCAAGGAGTTTTGACCGATTGCCCGCAGCGCGACGAGCGATTTGGCTGGCTGAACGATCTGTCCGCTCGTCTATATCAAACGGTGTACAACCGCGGCATGGAGCGTTTTTTCCCGAAGATCGCGCGCGACATTACGCATACGCAGTTGGAGAACGGCGCCATCGGCGACACGGCTCCCTTCTTTACGGGCAGCCGCCCGGCCGATCCGGTCAGCGTGGCATATCTGCTCATCCCTGCCTACGCATATATCTATTACGGCGATCGCCGCTGTGCGCAGGAAGAATACGAAGGATGCAGGAAGTGGGTAGAATTTTTGCTTTCGCAGACAGACGGCTACATCGTGAACTATTCATTTTATGGGGATTGGGTCGCGCCGGCCTGTTATGGCGTTTATACGGACGGCCGCTTCATGTCTACGGCCTGCCTGTATTGGCAGCTGCGTCTGTTGTCGTTTCTTGCATCGATCACCGATCGCAAGGAGGATGCGGCCGGCTATGCGCGCCATGCGCAGGCCTGTGCCGATGCCATCAACGCAAAGTATTTTGATGCGGAATCGTGCGCGTATGCGGGGGGAACGCAGACGGCCGATTCGATGGCGCTCACGCTGGGGATCGCGCCTGCGGAATACCGCGCGCGGCTGGCCGAAAAGGTCGCCAAGAGCGTGCGCGCGTATGGCTATCATTCCACCTGCGGCAATGTCGGCTATCGGCACCTGTTCTACGTATTGGGCGAGTACGGCTATGCAGACGAGGCTTTGCGAATGTTGAAAAATCCGGAATATCCGGGTTGGGGCTTCATGCTCGCCAACGGGGCCACCTCCGTATGGGAACGTTGGGAGAGCGAAATGAGCAGCGAGATGGATTCTTTCAATCATCCGATGTTCGGCAGCTACGATGCATTTTTCTATCATTTTTTGGCAGGGATCCGCATCGAGGAATCGGCCTTTGCCTGCGACCGCGTCACGATCAGCCCCGTGTTTCCCGCCGGGATCGATTTTGTTCGAGCCTCCTTTGAAACGGTGCGCGGAACGATCGTAAGCGAGTGGAAGCGTGCGGGCGGAAAGATTTCGCTGCACGTCGAGATCCCGAACGGGATCACGGCAACGATCGCCCTGGCGGGCGAGAAAACCGGCTGCGGATGCGGGTCGTATGATTTTACAGTGCCGGCACAGGCGCATAAAACCGCGGCGCAGTCGATCCGCGCATAAAAAAACAAATGCCCGCGTGCAATACGCACGCGGGCATTGAAAATTTGCAGGCGCGCCGCGTTAGGGGCGCGCCTGCGCGTCGTCATCGGCATTCGAGCCGGTTGCGGCAAACGATTTGACTTTTTTGCGAAACAACGGTTTGTCCTGCGAGGCCAGCCAGGCGCCGACCGCCATCAGGGCGAGC
>CALVHT010000049.1 GCA_944328645.1 uncultured Clostridia bacterium | reverse complement strand
CAAAACTTTCGCAGCTGGAAGCGGCCGAACAAGCCATGCAAGAATACGAGGACGGTTCGGACAGCGGCGAGACCGGCGGTTGCGGCGGAAACGTGAGCGCGTGTGCGGCGGGGATCTCCGCCATGGCGATCGTTGCGGCGGCAGCCTGGGTCTTCCGGAAAAAGAAGGCGGCTTGATGTGAGGTTTTTAAGGGGGCACACGTCGGTGTGCCCCCTTTTTTAGAAGCGTAAAAACGCGGAGGGATCAAATGATTTTATCGGAGCCGTACATACTTTCCTGCGATCCTCCCTTGGAGGAGGATTTTGTCGATCTGCAGTTTCGGTTTCGCATCGTGCATATGCCGCAAAGTTTAAAAGAGGATATCCATTTTCCGTACGAAGACGAGATCTTTCTTGTCAATGTCGGAGAGACGGGAAAATTTGAGGCGTCCTCCATTTATCAGTCAAAGTTTACGGTGCTGCGTGCGGGCGAACACATCCAAATGAACGGTTATGCTCCCGATTTTTGCCGAAAGTCCAACATAATTCGAGACCGGGCGGGAAATACCCTGTTTTCGGTCGGCCGGGAATATGAAGTCGCTCTGCATTGGAGCAAATACCGCTGTTATGTCGAAATCGACGGGGGTGCGGCGGCCACCTCGTACGGGAACGGGCGCGAGGCGATCACCCAAATCATCTTTTATGCGCGCAAGGGCGTAACGGTGGAACTGAACGAGGCGAGCGTTTGCCTGTCGCAGCGCCGATTCAACGCGCCGATTGCCGATAGGGGCCTGGCGCGCATGATCGAGCGGGGACTTTTTTGCAACTACCTTTTTTGGCACAATGCGCCGGACGGCGTCTATTTCGATCGGCTGAGCCTGCGCCAAACGGTGCTTTGCACGACGCGGAATTCGCCGGCCTACCAAACCAACGTGGCGTTCGATGCGTATACCGATGCGCGCAAAATCCGGATGACGTTTGCCGTGAGCGATCTTCCGACGGAGGAATGGCCGTTGCAATTTGCCTTTTTTATCAACGGCACGCAGCAACCGGCGCAGCCGATGTCTGTGCGAAAAGACGAGGTGCATTCTTGGGAGTTTTGCGTGCCCGCGGAATGCCCCGCCTGCAATCGGCTGACGATTGTTTTTCCCTGTTCGGTCGCCATGGCCGTACAGAAAGTCGAATATGATTCGAACGCGCGATTTGCACCCGTCGAAAAGCAGGGCACCGCCTATTTTTTTGGCGATTCCATCACGGAAGGGAGCGAATGCTTTGATCCCGGGGCGATGTATGTTCAGCAGGTCGCGCAGGCGTATGAATTGTATGCGCTGGATCAGGCGGTAAGCGGGCGAACGTTTTCGGATTATACGATCTTAGGCGAGTATCCGCGCGCGGCGTCATGCGTATTTCTCGCTTGCGGAACAAACAGTTTTTGTGGAGGGGTGCAGGATCGGGACGCATGTTTTGCCGAATTGGAGGTGCAGATGGAACAAGTGATTTTGCAAGCGGAAACGCGGTTTCCGTCGGCCGTCATCCTTGCATTGCTCCCGATTTGGCGTTCAGACGCGCAAGGCGTGCATTTTTCGCTGGCCGAGACGAGCGAAAAGATGCGCGCGATCTATCAGCGGCATCCGCGGATCACGATCATCGATTGTTATGACTTCGTTCCGCACGAGAGCGCTTTTTTTTCCAACAGCGAGCTCGCCCTGCATCCCAACAGCGCGGGGCATCGGATCTACGGTGAAAATCTGTTGCGGCGGTTGCGTTCCGTATTGGGGGAACCGCCCCGGCGGGATCACATAAAAGACGCGGCGCGCGCCCTGTCGGCGCGGCAAGGAGGATTGCAAGATGAGACCGATCGTTCCTAAATTCAACCAAAACATGAGTCCGGCCGTCGTTCGTGCCGTGCGCAGTCTGCCGAAAAAGGGCGGCGTCGTGCGGTTTGCTCCGGGCGAATACCATTTTTATCCGGAGGGGACGCAAGCGGAATATTGCGCGGTTTCCAACAACGCCTTCGGCGAAAAGCGGGGCGTGTTCGTTTTAAAAGACCTGGAGGATGTGACGATTGACGGCGGCGGGAGCCGATTCGTTCTGCACGGGGAGATCAGCCCGTGGATTTTAAAAAACTGCCGAAAGGTGCGCCTGAAAAATTTTTCTGTCGATTACGCTTATCCTTTTCATATCGAGGGCCGCGTGCGGGATGCGGGGGAGCATTGGTTCGACTTGGAGATCGATACGCAGAAATATCCGTATTTCGTGCGGGACGGTGTTTTACGGATGCAGACGCCGGAGTGGACGTCCTCCGCGGAGGTCGTCTCTTTGATCACGGAATTTGATCCGGTGCGGCAATCGATGGCCTGCAACCATTGTTTTTATTGCTATCGGGGCGGAAAATTTACGGGCAAGGAGGGGGTGTTTGAGTGCAAAGCACTGGCCGACGGCCTCGTTCGCGTAAAGATGTTTACCTATGCGCCGCCCTGTGTGGGCAATATCATGACTTTTGTGTTGTCTGCACGCGAGTGCAGCGTGATCTTTGCGCAAGACTGCCGCGACCTGGCGTTGAAAAAGATCGACATCCACGCAGCGTCGGGAATGGGTGTGATTTGCCAAACGTCGGAAAATATTTTTTTACAGGACGTGCGCGTCATCAGCAACGGGCAACGGACCCTTTCAACGGAAGCGGATGCCACGCATTTTGTCAACTGTTCGGGGTCTTTGCGCATCCATCGCTGTATCTTTGAAAATATGGACGACGATGCGGTCAATCTGCACGGAGTGTATCTGCCCGTCAAGACAAAGACGGAAAATATTCTCGATTGCGAGTATCGGCACGGAAATATCGGCGCCTTTCGGGAGGGAGACGCGATTCGGTTGCTCTGTGCGGGCACGTTGCAGGAAGTGGCGCGGGCAAAGATCTTGCGGGTATGCGATCAAACGGAGCGAGAAGTCAAACTGGTTTTGGATCGGACGGTGCCGGGCGGCGGCGATTGCGTGGTCGAAAATCTGACCCGGCGGTTCTCGTACGTGCACATTTGGCAGTGCGTGACGGGCAAGAATCGACCGCGCGGTTTTCTCGTGACGTCGGGCGGAAAAGTGGTCCTGGAAAACAACCTCTTCTATCATGCGAATTGCGGGGTGGAGATGGCGGGAGATGCCGATTTTTGGTTCGAGAGCGGGGCCGTTGACGAGGTGATCATCCGCAACAACTTGTTCCGCGATTGCGGGCACGCCTATGACGTCGCCGCGATCAATATTTGCCCGCATGTGGGAGGATCGAGTGCCGCCTATCACGGGCGCGTCAAGATCTACGGCAATGTGTTTCAAAGTTTTAACCCGTGGATCGTGCATGCCCAAAACGTGGAAAAACTGCAAATTTATGACAATCGCTACTTGCCGACCGATCATTACCCGTACATTTACCGGCATCGGAGCATCGAGGCGCATCACTGCGGCTTAGAGACGCGAGGCAATATCGATTTTCGCGAATAAGGGGAGGAAAACATGGATTCTAAAGAGCGAATTACCCGCATGCTTTTGCATCAGGAGGCGGATCGGGTGGCGATCACCGACATGCCCTGGGAGGGCACGCTGCAAAACTGGATTCGGCAGGGGATGCCGCGCGGCGTCGATTGGCGTGATTTTTTCGGGGTAGACAAGATGGAGATTTTCGGCGTAGACGTATCGCCGCGCTATCCTTGCCGCGTGTTGGAAGAGACCGAAGAATACCAAATCGTCACCACGGAATGGGGGGCGACCATCAAACGGTTTCGCGCGCAGGATTCGACTCCGGAATTTTTGGAGTACAAGCTGGATAATCCGCGCGCCTGGCGAGAGGCGAAAGAGCGCATGTGTTTTGACGAGGCGAGACTGAATCTTCCGTATCTACAAAAGGCGTATCCGCAATGGAGAAAGGAAGGTTCGTTTACCGTCGCGCAATTTTGGTTTGGTTTCGATGTGACGCATTCCTGGGCGAGCGGAACGGAAACGGTTCTGATCGCGATGCTGGAAGATCCGGACTGGGTGCGAGACATGTTTGAAAGTTATTTGGATCTGAATATTGCCCTGTTTGACCGGCTTTGGGAAATGGGATACATCTTTGACGCCATGCGCTGGCCGGACGATATGGGGTACAAGAACAATCAGTTCTTCTCCTTGGCGATGTACCGCGAGCTGGTCCGTCCCGTACACGAACGCGCCCTGCGCTGGGCGAAAGCGAAGGGGATCTTCACGATGTTGCATTCTTGCGGCGACATCACGCCCTTTGTGCCCGATTTTGTGGAAATGGGTATCGATGCGCTGCATCCGTTGGAGGTCAAGGCGGGGGTTGACAGCCTTGCGCTCAAACGGCAATTCGGCGATCGGCTTTGCCTTTGCGGCGGGCTGGACGCGCTGCATTGGAAAGACCTCGAATATACGCGGGCGCAGGTGGAACGCCTGGTACCTTTTTTAAAGCAGCAGGGGGGATATATCTGTTCTTCCGATCATTCCATTCCCAACGACGTCTCTTTGGAAAACTATCGGGCGATCGTACAGGCCGTCAAGGAATGCGGGCGGTATTGAACAAAAAAAGGAAGCGCTTTGCAAAGCGCTTCCTTTTTTGCTGAAAGTTACTCGCGGCTGGCCTTGGTGCGGCACTTGATCTTATAAGCATTGGGGCTGATCCCGAATTTGCTCTTGAAGATGCGGCTGAATACAAAGATGGAAGAGTAGTTGAGGTAGGAGGCGATCTCGGTGATCGACATGGAGCTGGATTCGATCATCTGTTTTGCAAGATCCAATTTCTTGTCCGAAAAATAGGTGTGGATGGACTTTCCGAACTTGTTTTTAAAGATGCGGGAAAGGTAGACGTAATTGTAGTTGAGATCGTTGGCAATATCGCTCAGGTGATTGATTTTGGTCAGGTTGTGATCGATGTAATTGATGATGCGTCGATAGAGCGCCTGCTCGCTGTCGATGATCGGGGAGGTATACGTCTTGGTATGGATGTTGGTGTAGATCTGCACGATGTCGATGCTGAAGACCTTGGCGAGCAGTTCGAATTTGAGCGAGGCGTATTCGTTGTCCGATTCGATCTGCGAGATCAGCTCGGGAAATGTACCCGACAGGGAGGACGAATTATAGACGCGGAGATGTTCGTTGAGTTTGACGAGCTTGCTGTTGTACAGGATCGGATAGAATATGCTGTCCGGTTTAAAGCTGAACGCAAAAAAGTAATAGCGAAGGGGATCCGACTCGTCCGAAATGATCTTGTGCTCTTCGTGCGGCAAAGACAAGAACAGGTCGTACTTGGTCACCGGTTGCGGCACGCCGTTTGCGTACGCTACGCCTTCGCCGGACAGGATAAACGTAATTTCAAAAAACTCGTCGTGAATATGCGATTCCACCGCGGCGCTGTTGTCGCAATAAATTTCACCAAGCTGAAAAAGTAATAAATCGTTAAAAACACGCGGGTTGTTTAAGTAGTTAAAATTGTAGTGAAATTTGTTTTCGATTTGTATGTTATTGTTCCGCATAGCCCTGTCCTTTTAGCCAAATTATATCTTATTCTACATCATTCTCTGTTTTTGTATAGTCGAAACGGAAAACAAGTTAAAAAAAATCAAATAAATTGTTTTAAATCGTTAAAATGATTTTGTCTGATTTCCGAATGTTCGGGTTGGTAAAAAAAGGTTAAAGAATAAGTAAACTTGCGCTATGGTCTTCGATCCGTTTGTGTACTATAATGAAGGAGAATTTGGGGCAGAATTTTGTCGTCAAGGAGGAAACATGAGAAAGAGGGCGCTCAAGCTATTGACCGTAATATTGATCCTTTGCGTCGCGGGCATGCTGTTTTGCGGCTGTGCTTCTTTGGATGTTCGCTTAAAGCAAGACGGATCCGGAACAGCCGTCCTCACGGTGGAAAAGACCGAAGGATTGACGGAGGAAAGCATCCGTACGCAACTGGAAGAGGTGTTCGAAGGGGTAGAGATGCTCTCGAACCGGAGCGAGGTCTTGAAGATTCAGGACATTCAAGAACAAGACGGCAGCTTTGCGGTCGAGATCTCCTTTCGGCGGATCCGCTACATTGAAGGGATCGGCCAATACAATTACATGACTTTCCAGGACTTTCTGAAAGAGATTAACAAGACGGCGCTGATCACCGGATGGGAACAGGGAAAGTATAAGACGGTTCAAAATTACACGGAAGATATTTACAATTTCAACAACCGTGCGGATGAAAGCCGCGCGTTTGGGCCGCAGACCGTGGATGGCACGGCTTTGGATGCGGCGACGTTTTTGGATGAGACGGGCGCATACGCGCAAGAAAAGGATGCCATTCTTTTCAGCTATTATATAATCGATTTTCCCGGCTTGGAATCCATCACTTTTCATTTTGACGGAGCGATCCGCGTCTATGGCGGCAAAAATATCGAACTGATCGACGAAAGCACGATCCGCGTCCTTCCTTTGACCACTTCGGTGAACGTTACCCACATCCAGGAAAACGGGGATCCGGTCGCCGTAGAAAAGGATGTCGAGTGTTTTGTCGGCTTTGTCTATTTTATGCCGAGCGCGAATGTGGGGCTGATTTTGGGGCTTTGCATCGCCGGGGCGTTGGTGGCGGGCGGCATTGTTTACGGGGTCGTGAGCGGGCTGTTCAAAAAAATTTGGCGAAGCGCCAAAATGCGTTCCATTCGGAAAAATTACAGCCTGTATTTGATGATGGTCCCCGCGATCGTGTTTTTGTTTCTGTTTTCGTATCTGCCGATGTCCGGCGTCATCCTGGCTTTTAAAGATTTTTCCATCGATGACGGGATTTTTGGCAGCGAATGGGCGGGAATGGCCGGGTTCAAAAACTTTTACGATGTGCTCACCACGCCCGGCACCAGCTTTGGGATGTTGGCGCGAAATACGGTCATTCTGGCGGTTTTGAAATTTATCTTCGGATTCCTGTGTGCGATTCTGCTGGCGATCCTTTTCAGTTATCTCAAAGACAACTGGTTCAAAAAGACGGTGCAGACCATATCTTATTTCCCGTACTTCATTTCCTGGGTGGTGGTTTCGGGGATCGCGTACCTGTTTTTGGCGGCCGACGGCGGGATCTTGAATCAATTCATCGCCATTTTCGGAAAGGATGCCATCCAGTGGTACAGCGAGCCGCAGTACTGGCGCGGCATTCTGACCTTTACGGCGATCTGGAAGACGGTCGGCTATTCGACCATCGTATATTTGGCGGCGATGACGGCGATCGACCCTTCGCTCTATGAAGCGGCCCGGATCGACGGGGCGGGCCGCCTGGGGCAGCTTTACCACATTACGTTGCCCGGCATGTTCCCCGTTATCGGCATCCAGGTGATCTTTAGTTTGGGGAACTTGGTGCGAGACGACTTCGATCAGATCTATACGATGACGGGCGGCGGGAATTCCTATCTGATCGAGACGACGGAAGTAATCGGCACAGTCGTCTTTAAGGCGATCGGAACGGTTGCAAGTTACTGCACCGCGACGGCGATGAGCCTGATGCAGAGCGTCGTCGCACTGGTGATCGTCTTGACGAGCAACATCGTCGTCAAGAAGATCGGATTGCAGGGAATGTTTTAAACGGGAGGGAATGACGTGATCAAGAGCAAAGCAGAAACCGTGTTTGATGGATTCAATGTGTTTTTGATGATCTTTTTGGCGATCCTATTCGTCTTTCCGGCGCTGTTGATCGTTTGCGCTTCCTTTACCTCGGCGAGCGCGCTGACCAAGTACGGTTACAGCCTGATCATCCGCGAATTTTCCCTTTCATCGTACGACTATATTTTCCGAGCGCAGGATCTGTTCTTGCGCGCGATGGGGAATTCGCTGTTTATGACGGTTTTGGGCACCTTCTTTTTGGTGGTGACGACATCGCTGTACGCGTACAGCGTTTCGCGCAAAGAAATTGTATTCCGCAAATTTTTTGTCATGATCCTGGTGATCCCCATGCTCTTTGCGGGCGGAACCATCCCGTACTATTTGGTGATTAACAATTTGGGCCTGATGAATACGCAGTGGGCGATCATTTTACCTTTTTCGGTCAACGCCTGGTATATCGTGCTGGTGAAAAACTTTTTCGGAAACCTGCCGGACGCTCTGATCGAGGCCGGGCAGCTGGAAGGCGCCAACAACGTGCAGATCTTGTACATGATCGTGCTTCCGCTCGGATTTCCGGTCATGGCTACCGTGATCCTGTATTCGGCGGTGGCGATCTGGAACGACTGGTTCCAGGCAATGCTCTTTATCGACAGTTCGCACAAAGAACTTTGGCCGGTGCAATCGGTGGTCCGCGAACTGGAAACGGAATTTGCATCGTTGGTCGGGTCCATCGGCGGCGGCTCGACGGCGGGGCTGAATTCGGAGGGGATCAAGAGCGCGGCGGTTGTCGTTTCAACGCTGCCGATCATTTTGGTATATCCGTTCCTGCAAAGATACTTTATCAACGGAGTCTTGATGGGATCGGTGAAAGAATAAACGAGGAGGAACAGAATGAAAAAATTAGTATGTCTTTTGTTAACTGCCGTGTCGTTGTTTGCCTTGGCGGCTTGTGATCCGGAGGATACGCCGGTCGGACCCGGCGTGTCTTGGGAGGAGGCGAAGAAAAACGCGCAGACGATCACCGCCTATGTCGATGAAAGCAACGTATACGGGGCTTACATCAAGGGCAGCGACGAGGCGTACGTCAAAGAGGCGATTGAAAAAAAATTCTATGAAGATACGGGCTATGCCGTCAATTTCAACATCAACTATGAGTCGCATGCCACGTTCAACACCAAGATCGGCGGCGTCATGACGACGGGCAAGTGGGATTTGGCGGTTGGCTATTTGGGTAAGGCAGGCCTGGACGAAGTTGTCTTGAAACAGGATGTCGCCATGGACCTTTCGAGTCTGTTGGCGGCTTACCCGCATATCACAGAGGCAATCGACGAGGAAACGATGTACGCGACGACGCTGTTGACGGGCGAGGTGATCGGAATCCCGTCTTCCGTCAAATCCAAGACCAAGACGATTTTGATCCGCAAGGACTACATGACGCGCGTGGGCTACACCGAAGATAAGGCCGAGGCAGAAGCATCGGGCGGCACGCTGAAATTTTGCCAGACCATCGACGATTTTACCGACATGCTGCGCAAGATGAAAGAGCAGATCCCCGAGTGTACGATGCCCTTGATCGGCAATTCGTACGACATCGAGTACGCCATTACGGCGGGCGCGTGCGGAACGGCGGGATTCCAGTTCAATTCCATCAATTATAATCCGGACGGATCGGTAAAAGAAGTCGTTCCGGGCTGGCTGAGTGAAGGATATGACAAAGTCCTCGCCTACGAATATCTGTGGCAGCACGAAGGGTTGTGGGAAGCCGACAACAGCGTCAAGACCAAGGAACAGCGAATTACGGACTATTCCAACGGAAAGGGCGCGGTGTTCTGCGTCGATACCAACGTTCTGAGTTTGATCGATGTGGCAAGACAGGTCAAAACGGTGGATCCTTCCGCAGAATTTACCATGCTCGCGCCGTTAGACGGCGTGGATGAAAACGGCAACGCCATCGAGGGAAGCGGCGCGTTTGCGGAGATCTCCAAGGCGACGGACTGCCTGATCATCAACAAACGCTCGGAAAATGCAGAACTGATCTTGGCGTATTTAAACTGGATGTATTCGGATGTTTCGAATTATGAGCTGTGCGCGTACGGTGTGGAAGGCGAGCACTGGGTGGATGTCGGCGAAGGTTATTACGGCTATCCCGAAGGGAAAGAAGATCGTTACCTCGTCAACCCGCCGTATTCGGGCGTATTCAAGTTTGTCAGCAACGACGACTTCGCTTATCGGCTCTTTAACAATTACACCGAGCAGGAAAAGGAATGGATCGCCCAGACCGAAAGCGCCAACACAGTCAAAAATCCGACCGATTGCATGTTGTTCTATAATATGACCGCATCCATGGCCAACGGATTCCAGACAGCCGAAAACAATTTCTACTTGAACTGCCCGACCAAGGCTTGGAACGGTTCGGCAGATCCGGCTCAAACGTATCCGGAATGGTCGAACACGTATCGGCTGCAGGCGGCGGAATATCTGACCTGGCTGACGCAACAGTACAAACTGTACGTAGCGCAGCGTAGCTGAACAAGACGCGATTTGCCATGCCGAGCGATCGGCATGGCGCAAACAAAAGGGAGGAAAAAATGAAAAAGTTTCGCATTGTTTTATGTTTTGTTCTCGTATTGGCAATGGCTTTTGCGAACAGCATCGTCGTTTTTGCGGCGGAAGAGCCGTCCGGCACCGATTATACGGTGGAAATTGCCGACGAAAATAACCTTGCCGGCAATAAATGGGATTGGGATACCGACGGCGTCGGCAATGCCGTCACGATTTTTGACGATTCGGGAATGCGGTTGGAAAACTTCAACAAGGGCGGCAGCTGCTACGCGATCTACAAGACGAACAAGTTCAACGAGTTTAAATATTCGATGTACGCGAAGTTAAACTTGACGCGTCCGAGCGAATATGTTGACAGCGGGTATGAATTCGATTATTCCAACCTGTATATCTCTTTTATGATCAACGCGGAAACGCCTTCGCCCGTCTATACGTGCCCCTGGAACGGAGACAAGGCGTATTTCAGCCTGTGCTTTGAAAATTTGCAAGGCTATCCGAAGACCATCTTCTACATGAACGAATGCTGGGCGGGCAGCGGCGCTACCCGTATCGCGATGGACACGCACGACAACATTCCCTGGAACGACGGCCAGTTCCATTGGTATGAGTTTGAATTCATCAATGCGACGCAGGAAGGGAGCGAGCAGGGAAAACCGGTAACATACACCGGAAAACTGATCAAGTTCTACTTCGACGGCGCGCTGATGTTCGAATATTTCCAGAGGGAACAGCACGTGTATT
>CALVHT010000048.1 GCA_944328645.1 uncultured Clostridia bacterium | reverse complement strand
ATCATCGTGCCGCTCGATGCAATCGGCATGCGGGATGGATCGGCCTACATCACACTGCGCGCAGAAAACGGAACGCTCATTCTCACAGGCAGTACGCTCGTTTCGCGCGAAGGATTTGATCCCGCCCGACTGCCCCAAAAAGTCTTGCCCTTTGCGTTCTTTCAAGAGCTCGCTGCGGGAGGTGACCCCGCAGACTATCTCGCGCCAAACTTGCGTGAGCGCGCCGATATGCTGCGCGACTATTTAGGAAATTTTTGCCGCGTCAAACTGCCGCGCGAGATCTTTTACCGCACGCACGGCAAGGTCAATGCCGCAGCGCTCATTTATCCGGCGGCAAAAAATCTGTTCGACGTTCGGTTTTTCATCGCCGATTGCGATTCCGGAAAAATCGTGAATATCCGGCCCGTCGAATAATTTTTTCAAAAAAGATGCGCCCGCGATTGATTGGCGGGCGCTTTCTGTGTTATACTATTATCGAAACGACGGCACGGGGCAACGCCTTGCCGAATCAAACAATGCCCGACCATCGGCCGTGCAAAGGATCTGGTCCATGTTTTACGATATTTATTCCATCTATCTTGTCTCTGCCCTGATCTTGCTCCCCTGCATCTTTTTGTCTGTATGGGCGAGCGTCAAGGTACACCAAACATTCAACCGCTACAACGCGATTCCGACTTCGACCGACTGGACGGGCAGCGACACCGCGCGCATGCTGTTGGAGCGCAACGGAATTTTTGATGTGTCCGTCCTGCGCGGAAAAGGAAAACTGACCGATAATTTCAATCCCCGACGCAAGACGGTCACCCTGTCTGAGAGCACTTATAACTCCAATTCGGTCGCGGCGGTCGCGGTCAGCGCCCACGAGATCGGGCACGTCGTGCAGCGTCAGCGCGGTTATGTTTTCTATAAGCTGCGCAGCGCTCTCGTACCAATCACTAACATCGGCACGATCCTGGCTTTTCCCGTGGTCATCGTAGGCATTATCTTGGAATGGACGCTCTTGTCGGCCACGGTCGGAAACATTGTCGTATTTATCGGCGTTTGCCTGTACGCGCTCTCTACGCTTTTTTCGCTGGTTACCCTTCCGGTAGAGCTGAACGCTTCCGCGCGCGCCAAAAAAATGCTGGCCGAAACGGGGGTACTGGTCACGGACGAAGAAAAACACGCGGCTTCGAAGGTGCTTTCCGCCGCGGCCATGACCTATGTTGCCGCGCTGCTCACCTCGTTGCTCTACTTTGTGCGCTTTCTCCTGTACGTATCTTTGTTTGCGGGCAGAAGGCGCAACTGAATCGACGCGCGCAACGCGATCCTCGCCAAATCAAAAAAACGCCTCCGTTGAGGCGTTTTTTGATTGGCATTTTTTTCATCAATACTTCACGACGCGCATTTCTTCGATGATGACTTTTTCAATGGGAACGCTGAAATCTACCGTATACGAGCCTCCGTCAACGAATTCGTCGCGAATGACGACGTCTTGCTTGCTATCGGTAAACGAGTCCAGTTCCAGTTCCGTTTGGTATTCGCTGATCGCCGTCAGCAAATCGTTCAGCGCCGTTTCCGAATCGGTATCGGCCAGTTTGCCGAACACACAGAAATTCGAGGCGGAAGCAGCCGACGTGCTCGTGTAAATATAGAACATGCTCGTCGTGCTGTTTTTGTAATACTCGCTGGACGCGTACCCGTCACGGCTGCTCTGCTTGTAGGTGACGAGCGTTTTTTCCTTATTGCTGACATACGAATAGGTACCGAGCGCGCCGAATGTGTTGCTCAGACCGGTATCGTTATCGATGCTGAAACCGTTGCTGGCGATCTCTCCGTGTAAACGGTTGGTCGCGACCATACGTTCCGAATCCTTCCATACGGTAATATCGGACAGAGTCACGTTTCCGTCCGCGTCCTTTGTCGCCCCGTCGTAATCCAGCGCGGTCAAATCGTCCAGCACGTCGCCGCTCATGTCTACATTGCCGTCAACCATGTACGTATACCCGCCGCCGACGATGCGATCGCCCTGATAGTCGTGGATCACGGTATTGTCGTAATAGCCCAGATCGATCAGCTCAATGTAATGCGCGACCGTCTGCGAATACAAATTCCGGTACAGTTGATAGCGCAAGTTATACTCTTCGCCGCGGAAGGAGATCCGAACAGTAATTTCCGGTCGCTTGCTTTCACAGGCAGTAAACAAAAAAGTACAGCCGAACAACAACACCGCCGCGATTGCCACGGAAAGCACCTTCGCGACTTTTCCGCCCAATGTTTTGATCATATTGCCTCCTCAAAACCCCGGCGGTCCATACCCACGGAAGCGACCGAAGTTCGTTTTTCTGCTACTGTTTTATTTTAACTTTTATTTACCGAATCGTCAAGTACTTTTATCCGATCTCGCAAATTTAGCACAGAATTCCTCTTTTTTATCACAAAGAAGCCGAAATGTGCGCGCCGGCAGCCCCTTTTTCCGCGCCGCAAATTAGCCGATCCGCCAACCTGTGCCGAATCGGTCTTTGCTTTTTGCGCGGAGAAGAACAAACCGGGCGCACACCCGCAGGTGTGCGCCCTCGCTGTCGTTTTGCTCAAAACGGCGAAACTTATACCAATTCGATGATGGCCGTTTCTGCCGCATCGCCGCGGCGTTCGCCGAGCAGGATGATGCGGGTGTAGCCGCCGGCGCAATTCTTTTCGTCGTTGCGCTGCGCATATTTGGGTGCGATCTCGTTAAACAGTTTCTCGATGAGCGGGTGTGCGACGTCTTTCGTGCGCGCCTTATAGGCGGATTTGCTCTCGTTAAACGCCTTGATCTCCTGCAAATCGTACAATTTGCTCATGATCCGGCGGCGCGCAGCGAGTTTTTTCGGGCCGTCTTTGACGACGGTCACCGTCACTTCGCGCTCCTTTTTACCCGTTTTCTCCGTCACGACCTTGCTCCCCTCGATCGTATCGTCATAGGTATTGATCGCCGCGGTGATGATCTTCTCGACGTAAGACTGCAACTCTTTGGCGCGCGCTTTCGTCGTTTCTATTTTTCCATACCAGAGAAGGCAGGAAGCCTGGTTTCTCAAAATGGCGATTCTTTGCTCGCTCGTTCTGCCCATTTTTCCCGGCATAATGTGTTAATCCTCCTTTTTTTCTAATGAAAGTCCGTAAGATTCGAGTTTTTGAATCACCTCGTCCAACGACTTTCGGCCGAGGTTGCGGACTTTCAGCATTTCGTCCTCGGTTTTTTTGGTTAAATCTTCGACTGTGTGGATATTGGCGCGTTTAAGGCAGTTGTAGGAGCGGACGGAGAGGTCCATGTCCTCGATCGCCATTGCCAAAACCTGCTGCTGTTTGTCATCTTCGTTTTTGACGAGGATGTCCATACCCTTGATGGAATCGCTCAGGTTGACAAACAGTCCGATGTGGTCCTGCATGATCTTTGCGGCGAGCGAAACGATTTCCTTGGCGGAAAAAGCCCCGTTCGTCCACACTTCCATGACCAGCTTATCGTAGTCGATGCTCTGCCCTACACGCGTGCTCTCCACGTTGTAATTGACCTTTTTAACGGGGGTATAGATAGAATCGACCGGGATATATCCGATGGGATGGTTCTTGTTGGAACCGGCTCCTTTATATCCCCTGCCGCGGCCGATGGTGACTTCGAAATCGATCTTGGCACCTTCGTCCACTGTGCAGATATACAGGTCTTTGTTGATGATCTCCACCTCGGCATCCTGTTCCAAATCAGCCCCCGTAATGACCGCGGGACCGGTTTTGCTCACATGCAGCGTCTTGACGTAATCTTTATCGGTCGTCGACGTTTGGATCGCAAGCGTTTTCAGATTCAGGATTATTTCGGGTACGTCCTCTTTCACGCCGGGGATTGCAGAAAATTCGTGCTTGACCAATCCGTCCGGATAAAAACGAATGCCTTGCACCGCAGCTCCCGGAAGCGCTGAAAGGAGTATTCTTCTTAAGCAGTTCCCTATTGTTAGACCGAAACCCTTTTCGAGGGGTTCGACGACGATTTTGGCATAGCTTTTCGCCTCGTTTTCCTCCACCTCGATGCGGGGCATATCCATTTCGATCATGCGTTTTTACCTCCTTGTTGCGGCGTTACTTCTTACTTGGAGTACAGCTCGACGATCATATGCTCGGAAATCTGACTGTCGATATCTTCTCTCGTCGGAAGAGCGATGACCTTTCCTTCGAGTTTTTCCGGGTCAAATTCCAGCCATTTGGGCATGTTGCCGACCTTCATGGATTTGATCTGTTCGAAATATTTGTCTTTCTTTCGATTATCTTTGACGGCAATGACGTCTCCCGCCTTCACGATGTACGAGGGAATATTCACCGTTTTGCCGTTGACGGAGAAATGCGCATGGTTAACCAACTGCCGAGCTTGTGCGCGGGATGCGCCGATCCCCATCCGATAGATCACATTGTCTAAACGGCGCTCGAGCAGGGAGAGCATGTTCTCACCCGTGATGCCCTTCATTCTGTCCGCCATTTCATAATATTTGCGGAACTGACCTTCCTGCACCCCGTAAATCCTCTTCGTCTTTTGCTTTTCGCGCAGCTGCAGGCCGTATTCCGAAACCTTCTTTCTCGAAGCGCCGTGCGCACCCGGAGCAACCGGGCGCTTTTCAAACGCGCACTTGGAAGAATAGCATCTGTCGCCCTTCAAAAAGAGTTTTGCGCCCTCTCTGCGGCAGAGACGGCATTTCGAATCTCTGTATGTTGCCATTGATTTTTTCTCCTTTTATTATACTCTGCGGCGTTTCGGAGGCCGGCATCCGTTGTGCGGAATGGGCGAAACGTCGGTGATCATCGTGATCTCGAGATCGGCCGCCGCCAATGCGCGGATCGCAGCCTCTCTGCCCGCACCCGGACCTTTCACATACACCTCGACCGAACGAAGGCCGTGTTCCTTCGCCGCTCTCGCCGCAGTATCCGCCGCAGACTGCGCCGCAAACGGAGTACCCTTTCTCGAACCCTTAAACCCGAGGCTGCCGGCGCTCGACCAGGAGATCGCGTTTCCGTTCATATCCGTGATCGTAACCAAAGTATTGTTGAACGAGGACTGAATATGCGCCTGACCTTTGTCAACTTTTTTCAGCTCTTTGCGGCGCCGAACTTGCGCTGCTTTTTTCGTTGCTGCCATTTATCCTGATCCTCCTTCCTTATTTCTTCTTCTTCGCTACCGTGCGGCGCGGTCCTTTACGCGTGCGCGCGTTGCGTTTGGAGCTCTGCCCGCGGACAGGCAGCCCCTTTCTGTGACGAATGCCGCGATAGCAGCCGATCTCCATCAGACGTTTGATGTTCAGATTGACTTCGCTGCGCAGTTCGCCTTCTACGCGTACGTTATGGTCGATATATTCTCTCAATTTGGAAACGTCGTTCTCGTCCAGATCTTTCACGCGCGTATCGGGATTGATGCCCGTCGCGGCCAGGATCTTTTTCGACGTGGTGAGCCCGATTCCGTAAATATAGGTGAGCCCGATTTCCACCCGTTTTTCTCTGGGTAAATCTACACCGGCAATACGTGCCATTTGTCCTGTTGACCTCCGTTATTGGATTTTCATTTTTTCTATATTCCGTTCCGTGCGCGCGCGCCCGCAAAAATTCGGAATGGGCGGACACGGCGGCGCATGAAGATTATTTTCGCGCTGTTTAGCCCTGTCTTTGTTTATGGCTCTTGTTTTTGGAACAAATCACCATGACTTTTCCGTTTCTCTTGATGACTTTGCATTTATCGCACATCGGTTTGACAGACGGTCTGACTTTCATTTTTTATTCCTCCGAAAATTTTCTGCGCGCGTTCCGATCTTTCGGCCGCGCAAAGCGCTTGATTCGAATGTTCGGCGCACGCGCCTTTTCCTGCATGCCCGCTCGCTCGGGCAAAGCCGGGGCAAAAAATGTTCACCCCATTGTTTCCGTTCAGTTCTTGCTGCGCCAGGTGATCCGACCCTTGGTCAAATCGTACGGGCTCATTTCCAGCTTTACCGTGTCGCCGGGAATGATACGGATATAATTCATGCGCAGCTTGCCGGATATATACGCCGTAATGACGTGCCCGTTGGAAAGCTGCACCTTAAACGTTGCGTTGGGCAGCGCTTCGATGATCTTGCCCTCCGTCTCGATGACATCGTCTTTGGACATATTGTTCCCTCCGAAAATGAATTTACTCTTTTTCCTGCGGCCGATCTTTCTGCCCGCGCTCTTGCGCCAGGCGCTTCAGCGCCGCCCGTATTTCGCTGTTTTGATCTTTTCCCTGCGCGATCCGCTCCGCTATCTCCGGGCAAAACGCCGGCAACAACCGAACATGCTTTCCGTTCTTGCGCTTGGGGTTTTCAACCGGGCGGTATCTCCCGTCTGCCAGCAGCAACTCGCCGCCGCTCAGTCCCACGATCAGATACAGCCTGCCTTTGTCTCTGCCGGCCGCACTCTGTGCGGCACCGCCGATTTCGGGAATCTGTACTTTCATATGCTGTTATACGGTCAGGATCTCTGCGCCGTCCTCGCGGATCACCACGGTGTTTTCGTAATGTGCCGCCGGTTTTTTGTCGACTGTAACAGCCGTCCAACGGTCATCGAGTACGCGCACATGGCGGTCACCCGCCAAGATCATCGGCTCGATGCACAGCACCATGCCCGCTTTCAGCCGGATCCCCGTCCCGCGTTTTCCGAAATTCGGTACGGACGGGTCTTCATGCATTTCTCTGCCGATGCCGTGCCCAACATATTCGCGCACGACCGAAAATCCGTTTTGCTCGGCGTGCGCCTGCACGGCGGCACCGATGTCGTAAAGCGGCGTTCCGGCACGCAGCGTTCGCACCGCCTCCCAAAAGCATTCCTCCGTCACGCGGATCAGCTTTTTCTTCTCGTCGTCGATCGCACCCACCGCAAAGGTCCGCGCACCGTCGCCGTGAAAACCGTTTTTATAGGCACACAGATCGATGCTCACGATGTCCCCTTCGCGCAACGTGCGGTCGCCCGGGATCCCGTGCACGACCTCTTCGTTGACAGAGGCACAGATACTTGCGGGATAGCCGCAATATCCCAAGCAGGAGGGTTCGGCGCCGCGCAAACGGATGTATGTCTCCGCGTATTTGTCCAACTCTTTGGTCGTAACGCCCGGCCGAACCTTGGACCCGACGTACGCGAGCGTATCGCGCACGATCGCGCATGGCTCGCGCATCCGATCGATTTCCGCTTCCGATTTAACGATGATCATATTCGCTCCGCTCAGCGGTCCAGCGCCTTGCAAATCCTTTCGAATACTTCCTCGATGGCGCCTACGCCGTCGACGTTGCGCAACACGCCCTTCTCCGTATAAAACCGGATGAGGGGAGCCGTCTGTTCGTTGTATACCTTCAAACGATTGCCGACCGTTTCCTCGTTGTCATCCTTTCGCTGATACAGCTCTCCGCCGCATTTTTCGCAGATCGTTTTGCCGTTCAGAAAATTGACGTGGTAGCTCTCGCCGCAGTTTTTACAAACACGGCGCCCGCACAGGCGATCCATCAACAACGAAAGGTCAATGTCGATATTGATGACCGCATCGACTTTGGAAAACTGATCCAATTCCTGCGCTTGGAACAAGTTCCGCGGAAAACCGTCGAGGAGATACCCGTTCGAGCAGTCCGCTTCTTGCAGCCGGCCCTCGACGATCTTGCAGGTGACTTCGTCCGGAACCAGTTGTCCTCGATCCGTATAAGACTTCGCCAGCAAACCGATCTGTGTGCCGCGCTTGATATTGTCGCGGAAAATATCGCCCGTCGAAATATGCGGGAGATGATACTTTTCCGAAATGCGCGTCGCCTGCGTGCCCTTGCCGGCACCCGGCGCACCCAACAGAATGATGTTCATAGGTCCTCTCCTAAATCTATTCGACGTCTTCAGCAACGGGGAGACGTCTGCCCCGCTCTGCCTCTTGCCGCGAAGCACGCTTCGCGGCAAGAGGCCCCGGGCGCTTGCGCGCCGCTCTTATTTCAAAAATCCTTTGTAATTCTTCATCATCAGCTGCGACTGCAACTGCTTATCGAATTCCAGCGCCACGGACACGACGATCAGAATACCGGTCGTCGAGAAAACGTTCACGAATTGCGTTCCGGCAAAGCTGAAGATCAGCGACGGCACGAACGCGATCAATGACAAATAAATGGCACCGAACAACGTAATGCGATTGGATATCTTTTTCAGATATGCCGCCGTCGGTCTGCCCGGACGAATGCCCGGAATGAAGCCGCCGTTTTGCTGAATGCTCTTGGAAATATCGTCCGGGTTGAACTGGATCTGCGCATAGAAGAACGAGAAGGCAAAGATCAACAGGCACAGGACCAAAATATACACCCACGCCCACGGACCCGTACCGCCGCTGATGTTTTGCGCATACCAGCTGCTCGAATAGCCGGACCAAAACAGACCCATGATCAGGTCGGGAAGGCTGATGATCGCAAACGCGAAGATCAGAGGCATGACGCCGCTGCCCGAAATTTTAATCGGGATCACGGTCGCCTGGCCGCCATACATTTTTCTTCCCTTGACTTGCTTTGCATATTGCACCGGGATACGCCGTTCCGCCAAATCGACCGTAACGATCAACCCGAAAATGACGACCGCCAATGCACAGAAAATAATGATGGAAACAAGCGTTCCCGCCTGGAATCCGTTGGCGACCATCTCCTGGATGGGCGTGATAAACAGCGTCAATCCGGCCGTCGAGATAATACCGATGAAGATAACCAGCGAAATCCCGTTGCCGACGCCGTATTCGGTGATGCGCTCGCCCAGCCACATGGTGAGCATGGCGCCCGCGGAATACAGAATGGTCATATAGATATACACGGCCCAAGTCTGATCGCCGAACAACTTCGTAACCTGGTCGCTGAGCGCGCTTTCACCGGCAAAGGTAATGATAATACCTACCGACTGGATGATCGCAAGCAACAAGGTCAAAAACCGAGTAATTTGCGAGATTTTCCGCTTTCCTTCTTCGCCCTGTTTGGACAAGCGCTCCAGCGCGGGGATCCCCACGGCCAAAAGCTGCATGATAATGGACGCATTGATGTACGGCCCGATCCCGAGCGCAAACAGCGTGCCGTTCGCCAGCGCGCCGCCCGTGACGCCGTTCATCAGTTCCAAAAAGTTGTTTCCGTCCACCATGCTCCCGAACGTTTCCACATTCAAGCCCGGGATGGGTATATAACAGCCCACGCGGTAGACGAGCAACAATAGCAGGGTGATGAAGATCTTCTTGCGGATTTCTTTGACTTTAAAAGCGTTTTTTAAAGTTTCGAACATCTTGTTCTCCTAATTATCAAAGTATTCTCCGGCGTTCGGAGAAGTCGATTTCCCTTTCCGCGAATCGCGCGGAATGCGGAGATCAGAGGGTTTCCGCCGTACCGCCGGCCTTTTCGATCGCTTCTTTCGCAGAAGCGGAGAACTTCGCCGCTTTGACGGTGATGGCGTTGGTAAGTTCGCCGCCGCCGAGTACTTTCAAGCCGCTGTTGTCTTTGACCTGCTTGGCGAGTTTGTTCGCCATGACGAAATCATAATCGACCACCGTGCCCGCTTCAACATTTGCGAGGACGGAGAGGTTGACAATGACATATTCTTTGCGGAATTTGTTGTTAAAACCGCGCTTGGGAAGCCGTCTGTGGATGGGGGTTTGCCCGCCCTCGAACCCCGGGCGAACGCCGCCGCCCGAACGGGCCCATTGGCCTTTGTGACCCTTGCCGCTCGTTTTTCCCAGCCCGGATCCGATGCCGCGCCCCAAACGTTTGGCGGGTGTATTCGACCCGATCGCGGGTTGTATCGTATCAATTCTCATAATGCACGCTCCTTACACGTTCTCGACCCGGACCAGGTGAGAAACTTTTTTGATCTGCCCCTGAATGGCGGGGGTGTCTTCGTGAATGCGGAAAGAACGTATCTTCTTCAGCCCCAGCGCGGCAACCGTCGCCTTCTGCGTTTCGGTGCAACCGATGGTGCTCTTTACCAACGTGACTTTGATTTGTGCCATACGTTTCGGATACCTCCTCAGCCGATAATCTCTTCGACGGTTTTCCCGCGCAGCGCTGCGACCTGTTCCGCCGTTTTCAGCTCGGCCAACCCGGCGATCGTCGCCTTGACGCAGTTGACGGGGTTGCTCGTGCCGTGCGATTTCGTACGGATGTCCTTGATCCCGGCCGCTTCCATGACCGCACGCACCGGGCCGCCGGCGATCACGCCGGTACCTTGGGAGGCGGGCATCATGTATACATACCCTCTGCCAAACCGACCGTGCACTTCGTGCGGAATGGTCGATTCGAGCATCGGAACCGTGATCAGGCTCTTTTTTGCCTGGGTGGTCGCTTTTTCAATGGCTTCGGGAACCTCGTTCGCCTTGCCGGAACCCACGCCGACTCTGCCCTTTCCGTCGCCGACGACCACGAGCGCTGCAAAACGCATGTTCCGGCCGCCCTTGACGACCTTCGTGACGCGGTTGACTTGAATGAGCTTCTTGATGAAACCGTCGTTTTCTTCCTGCCTTCTTGCAGGTCTTCTGTCTTCTCTTGCCATGGTACTCTTCTCCTATCAGAATTTAAGTCCGGCTTCTCTTGCGCCGTCGGCTACACTCTTTACGCGACCCGTATAGATGTATCCGCCCCGGTCGAACACGACCGTGTCGATGCCTGCGGCGAGCGCCTTTTTCGCGGCTTCTTCGCCCACGATCTTGGCGGCTTCCGTCTTGGTCAGATCCTTGATCTTCTCCTTGATCGCCTTTTCCATGGTAGATGCCGATACGAGCGTTACGCCCTTGACGTCGTCGATGACCTGAACGTAAATGTGATTGAGGCTCCTGTAAACGTTGAACCTGGGCCTCTCCGCCGTGCCCGCAACCTTTTTGCGGACGCGCGCGTGGCGCTGCACTCTGTCTGCGTTTTTATCTATTTTCGAAATCATGTTTTACGCTCCTTTATTTGCCGGCCGTCTTGCCTTCCTTCCGCTCGATGACCTCATCTTTGTAGCGGATGCCGTAGCCGTGATACG
>CALVHT010000047.1 GCA_944328645.1 uncultured Clostridia bacterium | reverse complement strand
TGTCTTCCAGGATCACTTCCTTGGATTCGCGCAACTTTTTCAGGTCGTCACGGGAGAAAGAGTCGGGCAATTCATACACCTTCAGATCGTCCGTGATCGGCTTGATCGGGCGAGCGGAAAGGTCGGATTTGACGCTCATGGCCGCCTCTAAATTCTGCTGATATTCCTGAACCGCCTTGCTCTGTTCGCCGCCTTTCCCCACTTTTGCATAGATGCCGCGGTTGACCTTGCCGCCCTCGCGCTTGGATTCGAAATATTTATCGAATGCCCACTGGGAATAATCCAGCCAAACCAACAGCATGTACGAGAGACCGAATAAAAGCATGAGGATGACGCCGACCACCTGAAAATACGAGCCGAGCAACGTCAGCAAGAGCGGGATCAACATCAAGGCCACAAAAAACACGTTTTGAAAGATCAAACCAAAGCTCATGAGAAAAGCGTTGCGCAACAGTTGGAAAAATTTCAGCTTGTAGTTTGCACCCATGGAGAGCATCCATAAATACATCAGCGTCAAAATCCCCATCGCTACGTACGAGATCGCCATGGAAATATTCATCAAGACGGTATTCCCCTCGCCGATCGCCAACATGACGCGCGTCCAGGAAATGGAGATTCCGAACAGATATAAGAGTACGCCGTAAAAGACGGTGGATTGCAAAACGACGATAAAGTTTATCTTAATGCCCCGCCAAAAATCATTGGCGACGAAAATACCTTCCGTCCAAACCATGTTGCGGATGACATACATGCCGCCCGAAAGGCCGACACTGGCGATCAGCGAACTGCCCACCAACAGCGCCCCGAACAGGATGTTGGTCGACAATTCGATCCGCTGCGGCGCACCGATCATGTTCGGATAAGCCGGAAAACCGACCAGCGCCCAGTTCGAAAACGGGAATATCGATCCTTGCAGGCCACTATACGCAAACCGGAGCACGATGACCACGATCAAAGGTATAAAAAAGATCAGCATCAGCAGATTGACGATAACCAATTTGGAGAATCTGCCTTTAAGGATATCCCAAAAAAGAGCCCAACGGTTGGAAGGCAGCGTACTGCGCGCATATTCCTCGTCGCGCTCCTTTCCTTCCAGCATACGAGCTATAAAACCTTTCTTTTCGCCCTGCGCCATAATCCCTCCGTCCCATGCGCTTTTGCGCGCATCTGTATTCCATGTATATTTCATTCTACTACAAATCGGGAAATATTTCAATTAAAATCACGCGTTCGATCCAAAAATTCCTCAGACAAATTCTTTGACTTTTGCGCGAAACTGTGTTACAATTCATATGCTGAATAGAGGAGCGGATGAGCAAGAGTACTTTTGCCGCACGGAGATCGGTTTTTTCCGGCAAAACGAAAGGGCGTCTCCGCCGAGGCGCGGCAGAAAACCGGTCTGCCGAAGCCGGGCGTGCGGGAGAATACCTGTACGACTGTCACCGCAACGTGGAGCACTATGAAAGGCACAAAATTGAGCCGAGGCAACGCGGCGTTCCGTATGGGCGCACGCCCGGCGGCAATCGATCAGACTTTCGGTTCGACAGGCGGTGCGGCATGCGCCGCCGTTTTTGTTGCAACCCTGCGCCCCGCAAGCCTCTGTTCGCAACCCATCTTTAAGGAGTTTGCTTATGAAAATCTACAACGTAGCCGTCATCGGCGCAACCGGCATGGTCGGGCAGCGTTTCTGTCTCTTGCTGGAAAATCACCCCTGGTTCCGCGTAGTCGCCCTGGCCGCGTCTCCTGCGTCGGCCGGCAAAACCTATCGCGAAGCCGTGGCCGGTCGTTGGGCCATGACCGCACCGATCCCCGAAAAATATGCCGACATGGTCGTCCTCGACGCGGAGGCAGATCTTGAAACGATCGCCGCTAAGGTCGATTTCGTGTTCTGCGCCGTCAATATGAAAAAAGAAGAGATCAAGGCGCTCGAAGAACGGTACGCCCGCGCGGAAGTGCCCGTCATTTCCAACAACTCGGCCCATCGTTTCACGCCAGACGTGCCCATGATCATTCCGGAAATCAACCCGCAGCATGCGGAGATCATCGCCGCACAGCGCAAACGCTTGGGCACCCAGCGCGGATTTATCGCCGTCAAAAGCAATTGTTCTTTGCAAAGTTATGTTCCGGCCCTGCATCCCCTGCTTTCCTACGGCGTTTCGAAGGTCGCCGTCACCACTTATCAGGCAATCAGCGGCGCCGGAAAGACCTTTGACCGCATGCCCGAAATCCTCGACAACGTGATCCCCTATATCGGCGGCGAGGAAGAAAAATCCGAGCGCGAGCCTTTGAAAATTTGGGGGAAGATCGAAGGGGATGCGATTGTCTGCACCAATACCCCGAAGATCACCGCGCAATGTCTGCGCGTACCCGTTTCCGACGGTCATACCGCCGCCGTATTTGTTTCTTTTGAGCGCAAACCCTCCAAGGAAGAGATCCTGCAGGCTTGGGAAAATTTTTCGGGTATTCCGCAAAAGCTGGCCCTGCCCAGCGCACCCAAACAGTTCCTGCACTATTTTTCCGAAAACGACCGGCCGCAGGCAAAACCGGACCGCAATCTCGAAAACGGCATGGCCGTTTCCGTTGGCCGGCTGCGGGAAGATATCGTATTCGACTATAAATTTGTCTGTCTTTCGCACAACACGCTGCGCGGTGCCGCGGGAGGAGCGGTGTTGATGGCCGAATTGCTCTGCGCGCAGATGTATATGTGACCGCAAAAACCCGAGCGGCAAACGCGTAACGCGAATCAATAAGGGAGTAAAAATATGTTGAATTTTTTGAACGGTACGGCAACGGCGATGATCACGCCCTTCACACGTGACGGGATCAATTTTGACGCTTTCGGCAAAATGATCGATTTCCAGATCCAAAACGGTACGGACGCGCTCGTCATTTTGGGAACGACGGGCGAACCGGTCACCATGACGGAGCAGGAAAAAGAAGCGATCATGCGCTTTTCCGTCGAAAAAGTCGCAAAGCGCGCCCTGCTCATCTTTGGGAGCGGCTGCAACAACACGGCGAATGCCGTGGAAGCGAGCCGCAAAGCCGAGGCTTTCGGCGCCGATGGGCTGCTCGCCGTCACCCCCTATTACAACAAATGTACGCAAAACGGGCTGTACGAATATTATCGCGCCCTGTCGGATGCGGTACACATCCCCATCATTTGCTACAATGTTCCGCCTCGCACCGGCGTCAATATCTTGCCCGCGACAATGGAGCGCATCGCATCTCTCGAACACATTGCGGGGATCAAAGAGGCCTGCGGAAACATGGAGCAAATTTGCGAGACGGCGCGCCGCATCCGCGGAAAATGTGACCTGTACTCGGGCGATGACAACCTCAACCTGCCGATTTTGGCGATCGGCGGAACGGCGCTCATCTCCGTCGCCTCGAACATCCTGCCCAAGGAGACCAAGATGCTGTATAATTACATGCGCGAAGGCAATCTTTCCGCCGCGAACGAGATTCAAGACCGCATGCTTCCCGTAATCGACCAGCTGTTTTCGGAAGTCAACCCCATTCCCGCCAAAGCGGCGGCACAAATGATCGGATTCGATGCGGGCGAACCGCGCGCGCCCTTGACGCCGTTGGAACCCGCACATGCCGAAAACCTGCGCGCCGCGCTGCGTAACTTCGGCCTAAACGTGTGAGGTGCGAACATGATCAAGGTAATAATCGGCGGCATTTGCGGCCATATGGGAAAAACGGTGCTCGAACTCGTGCGCACAGATCCGGAGACGGAATGCATTGCCGGCGTGGATCTAAAACAGGAGGACTGCGGCGTTTTGCTGTACCAAAGTTTTGCGAAGGTGCAGGAAAAAGCGGATGTCGTGATCGACTTTTCCAGCGCCGCCAATTTGGAAAATCTATTAGCATACGCCAAGCGTACCGGGGCCGCGGTCGTCTTGGCCGCGACGGGCTATACGCCCGAACAGATACAGACGATCCGGCACAGCGCGGACGAAATCGCCATTTTTCGCACCGCCAACCTTTCCGTGGGGATTAACCTGTTGCAAAAACTTGTTCGAGAAGCGGCGGCCTTTCTTGGAGAATCGTTCGATATCGAGATCATCGAACGCCATCACAACCTGAAAAAAGACGCCCCGTCCGGAACCGCCTATATGCTCGCACAAAGCGCAAACCAAGCCTTTGGCGGCGAAAAACGTTACTGCTACGGACGCGAAGGGATGGTCGGGGCGCGCGAACGGGCGGAGATCGGCATTCATGCCGTGCGCGGCGGTACCATCGTGGGCGAACACGAAGTGATGTTTGCCGGCGACGACGAGATCATCACCCTCGCCCACAGCGCGCGCAGCAAACGCGTCTTTGCGGCGGGCGCCGTGACCGCAGCCAAATTTATCTGCGGCAAACCGGCCGGCCAATATGATATGCAGGATGTATTGGCAAACAAATAAACGAAAATATTTCGACAGCGGCGGCGCAATGCATTGCGCCGCCGCTGTTTTCGTTGGCGCGTCGATCCGCGCCCGACTCTCTTTACAATCGCAGAAAAAAATAGATCAACCCGACAACGGCTCCCGACAGCACGCCGTATACGATGATCGGCCCCGCCACGACGAACATCTTTGCCGCCAGACCGGTGATCATTCCTTCCGCCTTAAACTCAAGCGCCGGCGAAGCCACACTGTTGGCAAACCCGGTGATCGGCACGATCGAACCTGCGCCCGCCGCCTTTCCGATGCGGTCGTAGACCCCAAGCCCGGTCAGCAGGCAGCCCAAAAAAATCAGGATCATCGAAACACTCCCGGCCAGCTCGTCGCCGCTGAAACCGAAGATCGCTTCCAATTCATAGCGCAAAAACTGCCCGATGCAGCAGATCAGTCCGCCCACGATGAACGCCCGCAGGCAGTTATGAAAATGCTTCGTCGGCGGCGCCAACGAACGAACGTATTCCAAGTAATTTTGGTTCGCCCGGCAAGCATGCGCCGTACTGCCGTTCTTTGCGCCTTTTTCGCCCGCAAGCGGCGTCCCCTGCGTGCCGCTTTGCGCCGCACCGCTCTTATTCGGCATTCTTGTCCTCCTTCGGTGCAAAATTGCCGAAGCAGCTTTCTCGCTCGTCGCGCTCTTTGAACTCGTCTGTTGTCGCAATTTTCCCTTTCATACCCCTTATTGTTGCTCTTTTGCCGCCAAAGTATGCGGCTTTGCCCGGAAAAACCCGCGCCCGTCAAACAAATGGCAAAAAAATTTCCCCCTTTTTTCGACAAACAACCGCGCCCCGCAAACATTTGCGGGGCGCGGTTGTTGCCTTGGTTGGTTTCAAAGGCTCAAAAAGAGACCACTGATCAAAATTGCCGCCATACAGATCGGCGCAAGATAGCGGATCATGATTTTATAATAAATGCGGTACCCGCGGCTGCGGATGCCGATCTCGTCTACCAGCGAATCGGTGTCGGTAAAAAACCCGGCCACGATGCATGTGACGATCGCCACGATCGGCATTAAGATGCTGTTGGATACATAGTCAAACAAATCCAAAATTGTTTTCCCGCCGATTTGCAACGCCGACAGCGGGCCGAAGCCCAGCGAGGACAGGATTCCCAACACCAACATGATCCCCAAAACGATCAGGCAGGCAAGCCAGCGCTTCAAATGACAATTTTCGCGCAGCACCGCCACGATCGCTTCGACCAGCGAGATGGATGAGGTCAGCGCCGCAAACAGCACGAGAATAAAAAACACAACGCCGATGATGCGCCCGCCTGCCATGCTTTGGAAGATCTGCGGCAAAACAATAAACATAAGCGAAGGGCCCGAATTGCTCATCGCGTCTTCGGCCGCCGCTCCGCCGCCCGTCACCGCAAAAATGGACGGAATGATGATAACTGCTCCCAAGATCGCAAAGATCGTATCGCAGACAGAGATTTGCCGCCCCGATTTTTGGATGCTTGCTTCCTTTTTCATGTAGGAACCGTAGGTGATCATGATACACATGGCCAGCGACATCGAATAAAAGAGCTGCCCGAGCGCGGCCAACAGCGTTTCGTAGTTAAAATCGCGGAAGTTGGGCACAAACAGCTTTTTCAGCCCCTCCAGCGCCCCCGGCTGACAGACAGAATAGACCGCCAAAAAGACAGCCAGCAACGCGAGCAAAGGCATCAGGATCTTGCTGACACGCTCGATCCCCTTTTGTACGCCGAATACAACGACAAAAATGGTAGCCCCCGCAAAGATCAAAAAGAACAGGATCGGCTCCCATGCGCCGCCGATAAAGTTCTGGTAAAATTGCGACGACAGCCCCGTTTCGACGAAGGAAGCGGTATCCCCGATCAAAAACGCCCACATGTATTTGAATACCCAGCCGCCGATCACACAGTAATACGGAACGATGATGATCGGAACGATCAGACATACGAAACCAAACCACCGAAACTTTTTATTTAACGCGGCAAAGGCACCGATGACTCCTTTTCCCGTCTTGCGGCCGATGGCTATTTCCAAAACCAGCAGGCAAAACCCGAAGGTAACCGCCAGCAACACATAGCACAACAGGAAAATTCCGCCGCCATACTGAGCCGCCAAATACGGGAAGCGCCAAAGATTGCCCAACCCGACCGCAGAACCGGCCGCTGCCAAGACAAATCCGAGCTTGCTGGAAAATCCCCGATGCTTTTTGACGCCCACACCAATCTCACGGGCGGCATTCTGCTCGATTTCGTCGATATTTTCTGCCTGGCTCCCCGACGGCTCTTCGTTCATATCCAAGATCCCCCTTTTTGCTCCAAAATCTGCCCGCGACAACCCCGGACAACCTTGTATTCATTATTGTAAAAGATTTTAAACATTTTGTCAAGACAAATCGCCTCTGCCGGCATCGCGCGCTCCCGCGCCGCCTTCGATACAGCCGAACCGGCGGGGATGTGCACATAGTCCGGGCTGTCTCAACCGGCGGGCCAAAATCGGAGGGATCACCCCGAAAGGACTCTTCCGCCTCGACGGAAGGCTGCGCGTCCCGCCCTTTCGGAAACCGCCGAAAATAATCCTTCGTCTCTCGCAGCACGACGTTCGATAGCAAAATCAATGCGATCAGATTGGGAAGCGCCATCAAGCCGTTAAAGATGTCGGCAATGTTCCAAACGACCTCAACGGTCATGTACGGGCCGACAAAGACCGCCAAAATATACAAGACACGATAGAGATAGACCGCGATCTTTTTGCGGCCGGTCAAATACTCCAAACACCGCTCGCCATAAAAATTCCATCCTAAAATGGTCGTAAACGCAAAAAATACCAGACAAACCATCAGGATGACCGGACCGGCCATCCCCAACGCACCGGGCAGGCCCTGCGAAAAAGCCGCAATGGTCACATGAACGCCTTGAAGCCCTTCCGTCTGCCAGGCACCCGTCAAAACGATTGCCAACCCCGTCATTGTGCAGACCACGAGGGTATCGAGAAAGGTTCCCGTCATTGAAACCAATCCCTGACGCACCGGCTCTTTCGTCTTGGCCGCCGCCGCTGCAATCGGCGCAGAACCAAGCCCCGCTTCGTTGGAAAAAATACCGCGAGCGATCCCTTTTTGCATGGCGACGATCAGGCTTCCGATCACCCCGCCCGTGACCGCCCGCGGATTGAAAGCCCCGGCAAAAATTTGGCCGAACGCGGCAGGGATGGACGCCAGGTTGGAGAATAAAACGATCAAGCAGACCAGCACATAGACGATCACCATAAACGGAACGACCGCTTCCGATACCTTGGCGATGCGTTTGACGCCGCCGAGCAGGACCAGTGCCACCGCTACGGTCAAAACCCCGCCAGCCAAAACGATCGCCAAACTGTATTCGGCGCCAAACAAACGTATCTGCGGCGATCCCGCAAAGATGTTGCCCACCGCCTCGGTAATGCTGTTCACTTGCGAAAAGGTTCCGATGCCGAACAGACCGACGCACATGCCTAAGACCGCAAAGAATACCGCCAAAAATTTCCAGCGACGGCCCAATCCGTTTTCGATATAATAAAACGGTCCGCCCAACGTATGGCCGTCCGGATAGACCTTGCGATACTTGACGGCCAGCAAACCTTCCGCATATTTGGTCGCCATACCGAAAAAGGCGGCCAGCCACATCCAAAAAAGCGCACCCGGCCCGCCTTCGACGATCGCCGTCGCCACCCCGACGATATTTCCCGTGCCGATCGTCGCCGACAGTGCCGTACACAGCGCCCCGAAACTGGACACCTCGCCCGCGCCCTCTTCCTTTTGAAACATGTACTTAAATGCGCGCGGCAATTTGCGCAGCGGCAAAAACACCAGGCGCACCGTCAAATAGATGCCGACCCCGAGGATCAGGATCATCAGAGGCAAGCCCCAAACAAAATTATCGACCGTCTGTACGATCTGCTCAAAAAACTGCATGGTTTTTTTGCCAAAAAAGAAAGCCGCCCGAAAGCGACTTGCGGATAATCACCGCTCCGTCCTTTTGCCTGAGAGATAGCCGTTCATGCCGGCATACACCTTCGGCGCCTTTTTTTGGCCTCTCCGGAGTTTTACTATCCGTATCAGTATAGACAAAAAAAGATTTCTTGTCAAACAAAACGCTTTCCGATTCAAATTTTCAATATTTTTTTCGACAAAAAACCAGCCGAACGGCTTTTCTTTGTGAAAATATGTCATCGATTTTTCGGTATGATAGAACGGCGCAAATAAATTTGCCTGCCGCGGCAGGCGGGAGAACCCAATGAACGTTGTCGGCAAGGTTTCAAAAAATACGCTGTACATATTTTTGGACGGAGAACTGGACGAATACAATGCCACGCACGCGCGCAGCGAAGCGGACAAACTGATCGACGGACACCTCGCCTGTGATCGGGTCATCCTCGACCTTTCCGGCGTGCGCTTTATGGACTCGACGGGGATCGGGTTCCTCGTCGGACGATATAAACGACTCAAAAAATATGCGACGCCCGTGTTCATCCAATCCCCCAACCTGGCAGCGGATAAAATTCTTTCCATGAGCGGTATCTATTCGCTCATTCCCAAGCTCTAAGGAGGCGTCATGAAAAATTGTATGAAAATGGAAATTCCGGCTCTTTCCGAAAACGGGCCTTTCGCGCGCGATACCGTCGCTGCCTTTTGCGTGCGGCTCAATCCATCTTTGGACGAGCTTTCCGACGTAAAAACGGCCGTCAGTGAGGCGGTTACCAACTGTATTGTCCATGCCTATGCCGACGGCGAAGGCATCATCCGCATCGAATGCTCTGCCGAAGATGACACGCTACATATCTGCGTTTCGGACAGCGGACGCGGCATTGCGGATGTCGCGCGCGCGCTCGAACCGTTTTTCACGACGTTGGAGGACGAAGAGAGATCGGGCATGGGCTTTACCATTATGCAGACTTTTATGACAACTTTTCGCGTCGAATCGACGCTCGGAGGCGGAACGAGCGTAACGATGACCAAACGCTTTGCAGGCAGCGGGCGGTCGACGCATGCAAGCGAATGCGGCAAGGTCGCCGATGCTCAGTGACGAACTGACGCTGCGCTATATCCGCGCGGCAAAGGCCGGCGACGACGCCGCCAAAGAAGCCCTGCTCGAAAACAATGTTTCTTTGCTCAAGAGTATCGTGCGGCGCTATTTGGGAAAAGGCGCCGAATTCGACGATCTGTTTCAACTGGCCGGCATCGGCCTGCTCAAAGCGGTGTACGGGTTTGACGAAAGCTACGGCGTCCGCTTTTCTACCTATGCCGTGCCTATGATCGCCGGCGAAATCAAGCGGTTTTTGCGCGACGACGGATCCGTCAAGGTTTCGCGGGCAATGAAGGCCACCGCCAAAAGCATGAACCGATTTATTGAAGAATACACCGCCCAACACGGCGCTGCCCCCTCTTTGCACGATGTCGCCGTGCAATTCGACATGGAAGAGAGCGAAGCCGTCTTTGTGCTTGGATCCGCACGTATGCCCGTTTCGATCTATGAACAGGGCGAATATAAAGATGAAAAAACACAACAGCTCTTGGAAAAATTGCCGGCTGTCGACCATCAGGAAGAATGGATCGAAAAAATGCAACTGCGCGCCGCCATCGAAAGCCTGTCCGAACGAGAACGCAAAATCATCATGTTGCGCTATTTTCGCGACATGACCCAAAGCGAAGTCGCCGCAGTGATCGGCGTTTCGCAAGTACAAGTCTCCCGCATCGAAAACAAGGCCATGGCCGCCATGAAAAAAAAGCTGGGATAGGGGCAAAACCAGCCCTCGTCTTCTTCCTTTGCTCTCCGGCAAAAAGATCGATCGGCATGACAGACAAAGACGACGCTCGACATTTTTTTTCGGAATTCCGCAAAAATGCGCCGTAAAACAGTTGACTTTTTTTTGCGGATATTATAAAATAATCAAGCGTTGTGATTGAGACAATGTAACCCTTTTTTGCGGGGGCCTTTAGCTCAGTTGGTTAGAGCGGTCGGCTCATAACCGATTGGTCCGCGGTTCGAGTCCGTGAAGGCCCACCATTTATTTTACTACGGCCCGGTAGTTCAGTTGGTTAGAACGCCAGCCTGTCACGCTGGAGGTCGACGGTTCGAGACCGTTCCGGGTCGCCACTTCTTCTCGAAGAAGCCTGTTTGATAGCATATGTGGGCTGCCAAGCAGGCTTTAAAATGCCTCGGTAGCTCAGTCGGTAGAGCAAGGGACTGAAAATCCCTGTGTCGGTGGTTCGATTCCGCCCCGAGGCACCAACCATGCTGGTGTAGCTCAACTGGCAGAGCAGCTGATTTGTAATCAGCAGGTTGTGGGTTCGATTCCAATCACCAGCTCCATTCGTTTTTTCGGAAGCAATGTGCTTTAATTTCATACGGGAAGATTCCAGAGCGGCCAAATGGATCAGACTGTAAATCTGACGTCTACGACTTCGGTAGTTCGAATCTACCTCTTCCCACCACCAAAACGGCACCCTATCGGGTGCCGTTTTGGTTGGGCGGGAAGAGGTAATTGAAAAATATTGACGTTCGGCAGTTCGCGCGAGCCTTGCGGCGTTGTTTTTCGGCGCCCTATCCCCCCTGCTTTTCCGCAAGGCGACGCTTTGCCGAGGGGCCCCGCTTGCGGGGGGCGGCAATATGTATCCTCTTCCCACCACCAAACGGCACCCTATCGGGTGCCGTTTTGGTTGGGCGGGAAGAGGTAATTGAAAAATATTGACGTTCGGCAGTTCGCG
>CALVHT010000046.1 GCA_944328645.1 uncultured Clostridia bacterium | reverse complement strand
CGCACATAGGCGTAATTGTTTTCCAAAAGCGCCTGTTTCATCGCCTTTTTGCCGGTCGGGTTGATGCGTTCGCCAATGATGCGCACGCCGTCGAGAAAAACGGCCTTTGTTCCCGAGCAGACGGCAGAAACGCGCTCGAACGTCAGCCGGCGCGGCGTGCGTCCGTCGGCGAGTGCGCGCAGTTTTCGGATGTATTCGGGCGTGGTGCCGCAGCAGCCGCCGATGATGCGTACCCCGGCGTCCAAAAAAGCGCGATACGCGCGGGCAAAGTCTTCGGCGTTCACGTCATAGTGCATGCGCGCGTCCGGAAGTCCGGCATTGGCCTGAACAAGCACCGGTTTATCGGTATAGCGCAGGATCGTCTGCACGACGGGCAGCAGTTTATCCGGCCCGAGCGAGCAGTTCACGCCCACCGCATCCGCCAGCGGAGAAGCGGTCAGGGCATAGCAGATCGGGTCACACCCGGCAAACGTGCGGCCGGACGCTTCAAAGGTCATCGAACAAAAGACGGGCAGGTCGCTGTGCTCGCGGGCGGCGAGTACGGCGGCGCGCAATTCTTGCAGGTCGGCCATCGTCTCGATCAAGACGAGGTCAGCTTCCGCTTTTCCGGCCTCGACTGCGCGCGCAAAGATTTCGTACGCCTCCTCGAAGGTCAAACTGCCCATTGGCTCCAAGAGCATGCCGATCGGTCCGATATCCAGCGCGACAAACCGATCCGGCGCGGCGCGGCGGGCGAGCCGGACGCCCGCGCGGACGAGTTCTTCGGCCAGCTCGCGCGAACCGACTTTTTTTTCGTTGGCGCCGAAGGTGTTTGCGGTGATGACGTCCGCGCCCGCGGCGGCGTATTCGCGGTGGATCTGTTCGATCAGCGCGGGGCGTTCGAGATTGAGACGTTCGGGGACCGTGCCGACGGATCCCGCCTTTTGTTGTAACATGGTGCCGAAGGCGCCGTCGAATACGACAATGCGGTCGCGGCAAAATTCAGAAAATCGCATAGTTTACTCCGTTTTTCGATAAGCACAGTCGCGGGCCGAGCAGTGCTCGCACCCGTGCGGGCAGGCCGTCGCGCCAACCGTGCGCGGCAAGTCGGTGATGCCCACGATCGCCGTCACCGATTTTCGCGGCGTTAAGAGCAGGCTCTCGTCGCAGCAAAGACCGATCGCGGTATCCGTGCGGAGCAGGCGGCAGATCGCGCGCTGCGCCTGCAGGGGAAAATCGCCGTACCCGCAGGAAAAGCGGGCGGTCAGCTGTTGTTCGCAGTCGGCTTGCAGATCCGCGCAGACGTCGTCGCAATAGCTTTCGACGGCGCAGGAACAGGCCGTATCGAAGAGCAGGGCGTCGAAGGAACTTTTGACGCTCAGTCGCGCCAGCTCGCGTTCCGCGCCCGCGCCCAAAGTAGCCGCGAACAGGTAAACGGCGCGGCAGCCGCGCAGATGCGCACGAATGTCCGCGCCTTCCAAAAACACCCCGGTCGCATCCAGTTCCAGGGTATCCTTCAGCGAAAAGCGCCGCACGACGGAGCGCGGCGCGGCGACGTTTAGGCAGCGCCGCGCCGCGGCTTCGAGGTTGCGGCAGAATGTTTCGTCCGTTTTTTGACCCTTCCAGCCCAAGTAGCGCAAAAATTCGGCGCGGTCAATCTGCATGCGGCACCCCGTTGAGTTCGCGCAGAATGGGCGAAACGCTTTCGGTGATCCGCCGCGCAACGTAGGGGTTGTTCATCACGTACAGATGCACCCCTTGCACGCCCGCCGACAAAAGATCGATCGCCTGATCGACGGCATAAGCGATGCCCGCTTCCTGCAATGCGTCGGGCGTGTCGTAAAACCGCGCGACCATGCGCGAAATTTTGGCGGGGATCTTGGCGCCGGACAGGCCGACGATGCGGTCAACGTGACTTTTTTTGACCAGCGGCATGATGCCCGCCTGTACGGGCACATCGATGCCCGCTTTGGCCAAGCGGTCGCGGAACCGGAAAAAATCCTCGTTATCGAAAAAGAGCTGCGAATTGAGGTGCGTTACCCCCGCGTCTACTTTTTGTTTGAGGTGTTCGATGTCCGTATCGAGGTCCGGGCAGTCAGGGTGCCCCTCGGGATAGCAGGCGCCGGCCAAGTCAAAGTCGTAGCCGTTCCCGCGGATAAAGCGCACGAGGTCGGCGGCGTACGAAAAGTCCGGGCTGTCGGGTGCGCCGGGAATGCGGTCGCCGCGCAGGGCCAACACGTTACGAATGCCCAGCCGACGCAGTTTTTCCAGCGCGTCGAGGATGGCCGCGCGATCGGAATTGATGCAGGTCAGGTGAGCCAGCGGTTCCACGCCGCAGGCTTTGACCATCTGCGCGATCTCAGGGGTGCGCGAGTTGCCCGATCCGCCCGCGCTGCAGGTGACCGAAATATAATCGGGTGCGAGTGCGGAGAGGGCCTCGATCGCCCCGCGCACGGCATTCAGGTCAGCCGTCGGCTTGGGCGGAAAAATTTCAAACGAATACACCGCTTTTTTTTGTTGAAACAACCGGGAAATCTTCATGGTTTTTACTCCCGCAATAGAATACAGACGATTGGCAAAACGCGAAGCCGGCGTCCGATTTTTGCGTGCCCTGCGGCGGCGCGCAAAAAAGTTCCTATCATTATATTACACCAAAACGCGAAAAGGTGCAAACATTTGCAAACATTTTTTGCAAACGGTTCTGAAAACGCGCGGCGCAGCATACAATAAAACCACAAACAACCGGAACGGAGGAACTTGCAATGAGCGAACCGATCGATTATGCCGCAATGCTCGAGATACCCGTCAACACGCTGTACGTGACCAAACAGCGCAGCCGCCGGCACCGCGAGGCGGACGATTTGAAGCGGAAGGCCGTGGAGGCCGTCAACGAGCGGATGGAGGACTATGAGGCGGCGGAATCGCCGCGCATGGCGGCGGGAGAAAATGTCATCGATTACGGCGGAGAACCAGAGCCGCCGCTGGAAGAGGAATTGCTCCCGGAACGCAAAGAAACAAAGCGCTTTTTGGAAAACAAGCTGCTGATCGGCGAATTTATCGCGGTATGCGCGCTGTGCGCCGCCATACTGTTGACCAATTTGTTTTGGCAAAACAGCGCCATCAACACGTTTTTTCGCAACCTGATCACCGAGGATGCGCCCGTGGCTGCCGTCGATGAGCGTTCGTATGCCGAATTGACGCCGGGAAGCGTCGTTTCGGATGCCGCGATCGTGTGCAGCGTATCGGACACGGGCGTTCTGTCCTTTACCGGCGCGTGCAGCGTGTATGCCCCGTATGGCGGCATCGTGCAAAACGTGGCGGAAAACGAGGGAATGTATACCGTCGAGATCCGGCACACATCCACCTTTTCGACGGTCATTTCCGGCTTGACCTATGCCTACGCCGCCGCGGGGGATGCCGTGTATGCGACCATCCCCGTCGGCTATTCAGACGGCGCCGATCCTGTGTCCGTCTCCATGTACGACGACGGATCGCTCATTCGTGCGTACTCCGTGAACGAAAACAACGACATCGTTTGGAATGTTTGAGCGGGCGCGGCGTGCCCGTCCCAAAAAAGAGCGGTTCAGCCTGTCGGTGCATCCGCTCTTTTTTTTGTACGGGCTGTTTTATTTGGCGCGCGGGGAGCTTTTTTTGTTCGCCGCCGGCACGGTGTGCGCCGTCATGCACGAGTGCGGCCATGCTTGGTACGCCGCGCGCCTCGGTTTTCGTCTCAATCGTCTGTGCCTGCTCCCCAGCGGCGCGGTGGTGACGGGCGATCTTGCGGGGATCAGTCTGTCCGACGAAATTCGCCTGGCCCTGGCCGGTCCGGCGATCAATTTTGTCTGCGCCCTGCTGTTTTTTGCGCTCTGGTGGCTGGCGCCCGAGGCATATGCCTATACCGACGCGGCAGCCTATGCATCCGCTTCGCTTTGTTTTGTCAATTTTCTGCCCGCATATCCGCTGGACGGGGGGCGGGTCCTGTACTGCATCATCGCCAAAAAGAAAGGGGAGAGGTCGGCGCGGCGCGGAATGGTCGCGGCCGGCCTGATCACGGCGGCGGCTCTGACGGCGGTGTTTGCGGTCAGCTGTTTTTATCGCGTGAACGTATCGCCCCTGTTTGTGGCGCTGTTTGTGCTCAGCGCGACGTTCGGCAAAAACGAATGCCGCTATGCGCGCATCCGCTACGATCTGTCCGGCGAATTGGCGCGCGGCATGGAGGTCAAGCGCATCGCGTTGGCACAGCGCTGCAGTGTCAAAAAAGCGCTCTCGTACCTGGAGCGGGGGCGGTATTTGGAGCTTTCCGTCTATGACGAGGGGGGCCGATTGGTCGGCCGGCTCGGCCAGGCCGAGTTTTGTGCGTTGGTCGAACAGGCAGACTTGTATCGGCCGCTTTCGGATTATTTGGCAGATTTTTCGCAGGAGGATCCGAAAAAAGCAGAAAAAAGGGCGCTTTTCTGAGCCGAGGCCTTGCAATGGCGCATCGAGTATGGTAAAATAAAAGAAACGTGCGGCAGCAGTCGTGATTTTGGATCAAAATTTTGCCGTTTTCTGCAAAGAAACGGCGCAGGTTTCAAATAGATATGCAAAAAAATATGTTTTTCGATTACTTCGGGAAGGACTGCTTTGCAGCCGTCACCGAAGAGGATCGCCTCGTGGAATTTCACTTGGACTTTGGCGAAGGGCAGGAGATTGCCGGCAATATTTACAAGGGCCGGGTGGTCAATGTCTTGGAAGGGATGCAGGCGGCGTTTGTGGCGTTCGGGCAACAAAAAAACGGCTACCTTTATGCCGGAGACATCCCGTTGGAAGCGGGGGCGGCAGAGGAACGCCGCTTGAACGTGCGCGTCGGCGAGGAGGTCATGGTGCAAGTTTCGAAGGCGCCGATGGGCAGCAAGGGCGCGCGGCTGAGCATGTGCCTTTCGTTTGTCGGAAAGCATCTCATCTTTATCCCGTCGGCGGATTTTTGTGCGGTGTCTCGCAAGATCACGGACGAAGAAACGCGCGCGCGCGTAATGGAATATTCCTCCAAGTTGTGCGCGGGGGGCGGCGGCTTTATCTTTCGCACCAGCGCGCAGAACGCGGAACTGCGCGTGCTCAAGGACGAGGCGAAATACCTGCGCGGGCTGTATGCGACCGCGCTCGAGGCCTATCGCAACGCCGCGGTCGGCGATGTCGTATACCGCGACGCAGACCTGCATGCCCGGCTGTTGCGGGACTTTGATCTGACCGCCGTAGATAAGATCTATATCGGCGACGCGGAGACTTTTCGCCGCGTCGAAAACGCGTTTCGGCAGGCCGGCCGCAAAAACAAGTTGGTCCGCTATGCGGGCGCGCGCGAAATGTTCGATTTTTATCGGCTGGAAGAGCAGGTCTATCGCCTGATCAGCCGGCGCGTCGAGCTGGAGAACGGTGCATATTTGGTATTTGACCGCACGGAGGCTCTCACCGCCATCGACGTGAATACCGGCAAATATATCGGCGCCACGGCCCTGGAAGAGACGGTATTCGAGACGAATATTTTGGCCGCGCGCGAGATCGCGCGGCAGGTGCGCCTGCGCAACATCGGCGGCATCGTTGTCGTGGATTTTATCGACATGCAGAGCGAAGAGCATCGTTTGGCCGTAGTCGAGGAACTGGAACGGCGGCTGCGGGAAGACCGCGCGAAGTGCAACGTGGTTCCCATGACCGGGTTGGGGCTGGTGCAGTTTACCCGAAAAAAAGTGCAGAGCGACAACGTCGCCATGCTGACCAAAAAATGCCCGTACTGCAAGGGATCGGGCATGGTCCTGTCCGATTCATACATTGCTTTCCGCATTCAGATCGCCATAAAAAAATGTTTTGCGGAAGGATATGAAAACGTGATCGTCGAGCTGAACGCGGGCATCTTCGCGTACATCCTGACGCGGCGGATCTTCTCCGCGCTGGCGCGAGGGGACTGGCGAGACAAGCGCGTGTATCTGATCCCGCACAAGACCTACCATGAAGAGCAGTTTTATGTGCGGGGAGACAACAATCCGGTCCTGACCTTGCCGGACACGGCCCAGCTGCTCTATTGAGCGGACAAACGCGTGTGCAAACAAAGCGGTTCAAAGAGCGCTGGAGCGGGCAAACGGCCCTCCCGCCGCAAAATGCGGCGGGAGGGCCGTTTGCATTCGTTGGGTCAGAACAAAGGATAAGCCGCCCGGCCGGGCGGCTTGTTTTACGAAACAGGGAAAAAACTTTGTTCGATCTTGCGCAGGAGAGATTCGACGATCGCCGCATCCTCCGTCTGCAAGCGCAGGTTGTATTTGTACGCGTTTATTTCAAAGTAAGCGTCTGTACAGCCCGCCTGTGCTTGGGCCGGAAGGACGAAACAGAGGGGCCCTTCGCCGAACAGGCGCCCGGGCTGTTTGAAAGAGTCCAGTTCCTCCGCAAAAATACGGGCGGATTCGACATAAACGGAAACGGTGACGCCGTCGGAAACGTACAGGGCATAATAAATGACCGTATCGCCCGCCTCGTACCAGGCGTTGGCAGATTCCAAGGAAAATTCGCGGCACTCGAGCAGTTCATCCGCCTCCACCCAGGGCAACAGTTGCAGCGCCGTTTCGTTTTCCGGCAGCGCGGCTTCGTCCAGATCGGCCAAAGGCATTTCTTCCGCCTGTCCGCTCAATACCGACAGGTTGAGCCCGCCGTAAGTGGATCGGTGCCAAAGCAAAAGGGCAACGGCAAAAACGATCGCGATTGCGGCGCACCCCAGCAGCAAGGGCGTCCGATAGCGGCGGAACGCGGCTTTGATCGTCGTTTTTGAAGCGCCGTCCGGGCTTGATTTTTCCGTTTTCATGCGTTTCCTCCTCCATCGTTCGGCCCATGGATGAAAGCCGTTTCTATTATACCATAGCCGAGAAAAAAAGTAAAGCTGCGGCGGCTTCCAAAAAAAATTCCTGCGCGGCGACTTCCCGCGTCAGTTAAAGTTTTTTTTGCATGCGGACATGCGGGCATCCCTCTTCGTCGAAGGGGGCGGAACAGACGGTGTACCCCGATTGTTCATAAAAGGCCTGCGCGCGAAGCTGGGCATCGACAAGGACGCTCTGCCCGCCCGCAAGGCGAACGGTCTGTTCGGCGGCGCGCAGCAGCCGGCCGCCCGCGCCGTAACCGCGCAGCGAAGCCAGCACGGCGACCCGGCCGATGCGAAAATGCCCGCTCTCCTCGAACACCCGGCAGGTCCCGGCCCGTTCTTTTCGGTAATAGAGCACGAGGTGCCGCGCGCAATCGTCGATTTGGTCGAACTCCTGCGCGAAACCTTGTTCCTGCACGAATACCTGTTCGCGTACAGCGCGCGCCTCGTCGGGCAGGCGGTCGAAGGTTCGGCAGTCAAAGTCCTCGTCCAGCAAAATTTGTGCGATCCGGCTTGCGGTCTGATCGGCGGAGAGGTCCGTAGTGTCGATGTGATCCGACGGCATGTTCGCGTACCCTGCCGCGCGGTCGGCGCTGCGAGCGAAGATGCCCGGCGTTCGCTTGCCCTCTCGCACATCGCCCGCCAATCGTTCGCGCAGGGCGTTTGGCGCGCAGACGAGCGTAAAGAAGCGCAGCGAATATTCCCCGTGCAGGCGGCGCAGAATGTCTGCGGCGATGCTGGGTTCGTGCATCACCCAACAAAACAAGATGTTGTCAAATTGCCGAGCGGCGAGAAAATTGTTCAGCGTCGCCGCGATATTGGATAAGACCATCGCCTTGGTCGCCGCGTTGACGACGAACGGCCGCATATTCCAGCAGTTGTCGCCGTCCAGCCACACGTTGGCGGGCAATTTGGTTTGTAAGAGACGGCACACGGTCGTCTTTCCGACGCCCATGGTCCCGTTCAAAAAGATCAGACGCTGTTTCATGCCGTCAGTATAGCGCATTTTTTGGCAAAAGTAAAGCCTCTGCCCGGGTGCGCTCGTTCGGCGAACAAAATCTGGCCCCGCGGCATACTATGGTACAGATTTTCTTTTCGGCAAGGAGGCGTTATGGCGGATTATACGGTGCTTTCTCCCGCGACGACGACCATTTCCGAGCGGGCGCAGATCGGCGCGGGGGTTGTGATCTATCCGAACAACCATATTTTGGGAGACAGTCGCATCGGAGACAACGCCGTGCTCTACCCCAACAACGTCATCGAAGATTCGACGATCGGCGCGGGAGCGGAGCTGACGGCGAGCGTTGTGCGGGGCGCGATCGTGGGCAAGAACGCCAAGATCGGCCCGTTTTCCCACCTGCGTCCGGGTGCGATCGTGGGGGAAAACTGCCGCGTCGGCAATTATACGGAGATCAAGAACGCCGTGGTGGGGGCGGGCACAAAAATTGCGCACCTGACGTACGTGGGGGATGCGGACATCGGAAAAAACTGTAACATCGGCTGCGGCGTGGTCTTTTGCAATTACGACGGCGCGCGCAAGCATCGCGCGAGCGTCGAAGACGAATGCTTTCTCGGCAGCAACGTCAATCTCATCGCGCCGGTGCGCGTGGGAGCGGGCAGCTTTATCGCGGCGGGAACGACGTTGACGCGCAGCGTGCCTGCCGGTTCTTTCGTTATCGGGCGGGTGCGACAGGAGTCAAAGGCGGGCGGCGCGCAAAAATACGTTCCGCGCGGAGGCAAGCATGGGTAAATATTTCGGAACGGACGGCATCCGCGGCATCGCGGGAACAGAACTGACGGCGCGCACGGCGTTTGCGTTGGGCAACGCGCTGTGCCGCTTGCGGCGGTCGCCGCTGCTCGTTTTGGGGCGAGATCCGCGCGTATCTTCGGATATGCTCGCGCTCGCGCTGTCGGCAGGGGCGGCTGCGGGTGGGGGGCGGGTATTGGACGGCGGCATTCTGCCCACCGCGGCCGTCGCATACTTTGTGCGGCAGACGGGCGCGGATTTCGGGGTGGTCGTCTCCGCATCGCACAATCCGCCCGAGTACAACGGGCTGAAGGTGTTCGACGCGCAGGGGCAAAAACTTTCGCAAGAACAGGAACGACGGGCAGAACAGTACTTTGACGAGTACGTATTTGCCGCGCCGCTGGCCTGCGGCAAAAGCCGTTCCTTGCCAAAGCGCGGCGCTTACGCCGACTTTTTGGTTTCCTGTGCCGAGCGGCCGCTGGAGGGAAAAAGGTTTGTGCTTGACTGTTCGCGCGGCGCCGCCGGAGCGATCGCGCCGCGCGTGTTTCGGCGGTTGGGCGCGCAAATCTTGCCGCTGTTTTGCGGCAGAGACGGAAAGCGGATCAACGTCGGGTGCGGGGCGCTGCATCCCGCTCGCATGTGCGAGGCGGTGCGCGCCTACCGCGCAGACGCCGGATTTTGTTACGACGGAGACGCCGATCGCCTGATCGCTGCCGACGAGCGCGGCCGAACGGTGGACGGCGACCGGATTTTATATGTTTTGGCGCGGGCATTGCAGGCGCGCGGGCGTTTGCCCGGCGGCACGGTCGTGGGTACGGCGCACACGAACACGGGTGCCGAGCGTGCCCTTGCGGCGGAGGGGATCCGCCTGTTGCGCGCGGATATCGGCGACAAGTACGTGGCCGAGCTCATGCGGCGCAGCGGTGCGGCGGTGGGCGGCGAACAGTCCGGGCATTTGATTTTGGCCGAGTATGCGACCACGGGCGACGGGATCCTCACCTCCGTCAAGCTGGCGGAATTGTTGTGCGAGGCAAAACTTTCGGAGCTGGCGGCCATCCCGCTTCTGCCCCAGTACAATGTGAGCGTTCGAGTGCAAGACAAAGTGCGCGTTTTGGGGAACGAGGCGGTACGCGCGGCCATTGCGCGACAAAGCGAGGGCGTCTGTCGCCTGGTCGTGCGCGCATCGGGCACCGAGCCGGTCATCCGTATCTTTGCGGAGGCGGACGCGCCCGCGGCGGCAAAAGCGGCGGCGGAGAATGTGCGCCGGGCGATCGTTCGTTCGGAGGAGTGAGAGATGTGCGGGATTATCGGGTGTTTTTCGCGGGAAAACTGCTATGAAAAGGTATACGCGGCGCTGGTCCGTCTGGAGTACCGCGGGTACGATTCGGCGGGCATCGCATTGCTGGCGGCGGACGGCACGCTGTCCGTGCGCAAAAAAAAGGGGGGCGCATCGGCGGTGGCCGGTCCGCCGCTCCCGGGCGAAACGGGGATCGGCCATACGCGCTGGGCGACGCACGGCGTGCCCTGTGACCGAAACGCCCACCCGCACCGCTGCGGCAAGTTTGCGCTCGTACACAACGGGATCGTCGAAAACGATGCCGCCCTGCGCGAAAGTTTGCGCGCGCAGGGCGAAACGTTCGTATCGGATACGGACAGCGAGGTCATTGTCCGCCTGATCGCGCGGGCCTATACGGGCGATTTTTTTGCGGCCGTGGCGGCCGCGTGCGCACAGATCGAAGGCCCGTATGCGATCGCCGTGCTCTGCACCGATTTTCCGGGCGAGATCATCGGTGCGCGGCGGGGCAGTCCGCTCGTAGCAGGAGCGGGCGGGGGCGCGCTGTACCTATGCAGCGATATTCCGGCGCTGTACGGCACGGCAGAATATATCTGTCCCGTGCAGGACGGAGAATTTGTTCGCATCCGCAAAGGCGAGATATGTTTTTGCGGGGCGAGCGGCAACGAACTGTGCAAGACGTTTACCCGCTTGGCAGACGCCGGCGTTTCCGCCCTTCCTCGGGGAAAGAGCTGCATGGAGTCGGAGATCGGCCAAATTCCGCGCGCCCTTGCAGACACCCTCGCCATGCTTCGCGAGGAAGATTTTTTGCCCTGCGCGCGGGCGATGCGGCGGGCGGGGCGCGTGTTTGCGGTGGCGTGCGGCACGGCCTATCATGCCGCGCTTGCGTTTCGAGACGTGCTGGAAGCGGAAGCGAAAATCCCGGTCCTTTGCCGGCCGGCTTCCGAATTTTGCTGCCGCGCGCCGCTCGTGCAGGCGGGCGATCTGGTGATCGCGGTCAGCCAGAGCGGCGAAACGGCGGATACCCTCGCGGCGGTGCGTTTGGCGCGATCGTGCGGCGCGTATGTTCTCGCCGTTACCAATGTCGCGCATTCCTCGCTCGCTTCCGAAGCCGACCGCACGCTGGTCATGCGGGCGGGGCCGGAGATCGCCGTCGCCGCCACGAAGAGCTACAACTGTCAGCTTTTGTGCCTGTACGCGATCGCGGCGCAGATCTGTTTTTATAAGTTTGCGCGAATGCCTGCCTATTACGCGGCGCTTGGCGAACTGCCCGACGCGGCGCAGCGCGCCTTCGCGTGTTTTCCGGCGATGGACGGATTGGCAGAGCGCCTGCAGGGCGCGCGCGGCATGTTTTTTTTGGGCCGCGACGCAGACGTGGCCACCGCCCGCG
>CALVHT010000045.1 GCA_944328645.1 uncultured Clostridia bacterium | reverse complement strand
ACCCTCGTTTTCGATCGATTCGTATTTAATTCGTAAGAACGTCGCAACGGGACACCGGCGTAGCGCACGCCAATTCAGGCTCGCCCGCCGATTTCGCGCAGGCAACGGTCGCAAATACCGCCGCAATCGCCAAAATCACCGCCGCACACTGTTTCACTCCGCCGGTAATTCCTTCCGCCGTATGCAACGTCGCACAGATTTCGCAATCCTGCCCCGAACATTCGTGCTGGGTATATTCTGCAATAAAATCCAAGGAGACAAGAAGCGAAACAGCCAACAGAACTGCCAATAAAATGCCGATCAACGACCGTTTTCGAATCATATGGCGCCTCCTTTGTAAAGATTTTGTACCGCTCGCAACGCATACCCGCACGGTCGATTTCATTATAACGAGCAAAAAAAAGTTTGTCAAGGAATTCATTGTGAAAAATTTTTCCCGAATTTGACACATTTTTACGGAGAATCCGAAAACGCGTTGACACCCTATCCACAAGCATTCCTCGCTTTGCGCAAGACCTCCCCGCATGTCACCTCATGCAACCGCCCTTCGATTATGCGAGACCTTTGCCCGCATTTTAGAAATCGAACGCGCCGGCCTGGCGGTCGCATCACTCAATGCTCTTCAACGATTCGATCATATCGATCTTTTTCAGGCTTCCGTACATGGCAAGATTGATGACCGCCGAAAAAACAAGCGTAAGCGCTGCCCCGGCAAAGTAACTCAGCAAGGATATACTGCGGCCGAACATGATCAGATCCACCTCGATGGATCGAATGACATATTGGTGCAGAAACACTCCCACGGCGATGCCGAAAATAACCCCGATCACCGTAAGAAGAATATTTTCTTTATACACATAGGACGCCACCTCCGTATCAAAAAAACCCAAAACCTTGAGCGTGGCCAGTTCACGTTTGCGCTCGGCAATATTGATGCTGTTTAAATTATAAAGCACGACAAACGCCAGCAATGCCGCCGCACCCAAAACGATCAGTACGATGGTGTTGAGTGAAGAAAGCGTATCGTCTGCCCAATTCACCGTCGTCGAGGTAAAGGCGACGCCCTGTACCTCCTTCCGTCCCAAAAGATACGACCCGATCTCCTGTTGAAATTCGTCGGATGCATCCGGATAAGAAAGCAGGATCTGTCCGTACACGGGTTCCTCGAACAGTTCTGCATACTGCTGCGCCGAAATAAAAAGATAATGCCCGATATAATTCTCAAAGATCGCCTGCACCGTAACCGTTTGCGCATCTTCTCCGTTCCCGAAGTACAGCGAGTCTCCCGTTGAAATACCCAACGATGCCGCCGTCTTTTCGCTCAAAATTGCCCCCGACTCGCCCAATTCAATGGATGTCTGCGTCGTACGCGCGCGAAACGTGAAGTAATTTTCGATCCCTTCCGTATTCTGTGGTACGCACAGCGTGACCGTCTGCATTCCGCTTTCACTGCGCACGTCCACCGATTTTTGATACAACAAAAAAGCGGAAACTCCTTCAAATTCACGGAGAATATCCGATACCAATGCATCGGTTCCCGCCTGCGAAACCTCGCTTGCCACGGTGACCGACGCCTCGTAATGCGAAATTTCCGTAAATTGTTTGTCGGCAACGACCATGATGGAATCGTGTAATCCGAACCCCACGAGAACCAGCCCCATACACCCGGCCACACCGATTACAGTCATCAAAAAGCGCTTTTTATAGCGGAACATATTGCGTACGGTGGATTTTTGCGTAAAGCTGAGGCATCTCCAAAAAAACGGGATCCGTTCGAGCAACACTCGTTTCCCGGGCTTGGGCGATTCCGGACGCATGATCTGCGCGGGTTTTTCATGCGAAATCTGATAACAGGCCAGCGCCGTTGCCGCCCCCGTGACCAAAACGCAGGCAAACACAGCGATCAACCCCTGCACCCAGTCATAGGGTATGACATAAGAAGTCAGCCCACGGTAGAGCAGGCTATAGGTGCTGACGATGGCCAGCGGGAAAACTTTTTCTCCGAACAGTACCCCCGCAATCGACCCCAGCAGCGTCGGGATAAGCGCATAAAAAAGATAGCGTGCAAAGACGGCTGAATTACCGCACCCCAACGCCTTGAGCGTGCCGATCTGCGCGCGTTCCTCCTCGACCAGCCGCGTCATGGCCGTCAGGCTGACCAACGCGGCCACCAAAAAGAAAATGACGGGAAGAAGTTTTCCCAAACTGGCGATCCGCTCCGCATCGCTTTGAAAATTGACACAGGAAGCCACCGCGTCGCGCCCGAGAATATACCAAGACGGATGAGACAGCAATCCCATTTCCGCGGCACCCGGATATTCCTCCCGCAGTTGCTCAAAACGGCGATCGCAGGCGGTCTTCGCCAGCGCTTCGAGCGCTTCTTCCGCTCGGTCCGCAAGCGCTTGGTACTCTTCCCCAAAACTGTCCAGCGCTTTTGCACCCGCGAGCGTAACGTTGGCTTCCGTATAGACATCCAACGAAAAAACCTCCGGCCGAACGAGTACAAACCCATCCAGTTCCCCGTTGCCGACCGTTCCTGTGCCACGGTTGACGTCCATATACTGCGGCAAATCGGCAAATCCCACCACGGTAAAACGCGTGACGCTCATTTGCGATCCGAGCGGCGTTTCGTTGCCCGATACAAAGGAGACGGTGTCTCCCACCTCATATGTTCCATATTCTTTCAGCAAGGAGTCAAGCAAACACTCCCCTGCGGAAACGGGAGCCCGACCTTCCACGACGACGGGAACATTGATCGTTTCAGAAAGCGCGATCAGTTTTACCGCACGCTTATCCGCATCGTCGCTGAGCGCATCCACCGAATAGATCCCCTCGGCCCGCTCCACCTCGTCCAACGCGTTGAGATCAGCAATGTCTTCCTCCGTCAGCCCCAACGTTCCGATGATCCGGTAATCCATCAACGCGGTATCATCGTAATACTTTTCGGCTGAAAGGAGCATGTCTCCTTCGCTGGCACGCAAGCCCGAAAAAAACGCCGCCCCCAGCAAAATAATAAAAAACACGGAGATGAATTTACCTTTGTTCTTGGCCATTCCGCGAAAAAAATCTTTGCCCAGTGCCTTCATGTTCGCTGCTCCTTACCACTCGATCTGTTCCACCGAAACGGGATGCTCGTTGATCTCACAGGCAGAAACCTGCCCATTGCGCACGCGGATCACTCGATCCGCCATCGGGGTCAAAGCGCTGTTGTGGGTAATGATGATGACGGTCATGCCGCGCTCGCGGCATGTGTCTTGCAGCAGTTTAAGCACCGCTTTCCCCGTGACATAGTCGAGCGCACCCGTAGGCTCGTCGCACAGCAAAAGTTTCGGATTTTTGGCAAGGGCTCGCGCAATCGCGACGCGCTGCTGCTCCCCGCCGGAAAGCTGGGCCGGAAAATTATTTTTACGATCCGAAAGCCCCACCTCGCGCAGCACCGTCTCCGCTTCCAAGGGCTTCTTGCTGATCTGTAAAGCCAATTCCACATTCTCCAACGCCGTAAGGTTTTGCATCAAATTATAAAACTGGAACACAAAACCCACTTCTTCGCGTCGATAGCGCACCAGTTTTTTTCCGCGCAGAGCGCTAATGTCTACGCCGTCCACCTGCACTTTTCCGCTTGTCGCCGTATCCATTCCGCCCAAAATGTTGAGAACGGTCGTCTTTCCTGCTCCGCTCGGTCCCACAATGACGACAAATTCTCCCTTTTCAATAAAAAAGCTCATTCCGGACAGGGCTCGAATCTCCACTTCGCCCATTTTATAGATCTTATTCACGTCCGTCAACGCAATATAGTGGTCCATCCTATCCTCCAATCCGGCCTAATTCGGAAAGCGCTTGACACATCCCGCAGCCCATAGTATAATTTTATACAGATGTAAAGAAAAAGTCAAATGTCAGTTTATTCTCTTTTGTATGATACTTTACATCTTCTTTAATTTTGTAAAGGATTGCACGAAAAATTGATGAAAACAGACCGCCGCACACAATATACCAAACGAATGATCCGCGAAGCCTTCCTGCAACTCATCCGCAAAAAACCCATTCAAAAAATCACGATCGCAGACATCTGCACGCTGGCGGACATCAGCCGCCCCACCTTTTATTTGCATTATGCGGACGTGTATGCCTTGCTGGATGAAATTGGCGACAATATGCTCGAATCGGCGAATCTGCCTAAGATGCGGGATCTATCCATCGAGGATCCCAACCAAATTCGCCGCCTGATCGTCAACTTGATCCACGTAATCGAACAAAACCTGGACATCTATCGGCTGTGCGTTTTAGAGCGCGGAATCAATACCCGCCTGCCCCGGCAGATTGCGGATGCGTTGGAACACACGATCGTCAAGAAATGGGAAGAAGCCGGTATGCTGCGCCAAGCTCCGGACCGCAGTTACCTTCTCGACTTTATTCAAGGCGGGTTCAACAGCATCATCCACTGTTGGATCGAACGCCGACAACCGCGCGAAACACCCGAGGAACTGGCCGTCATCATCGAAACCTTTCTCGTCTACGGATTATCCGGATTTGTAAAATAATTCGCCTTGACAAAAGAGCAGCCCGCCGCACCGAATTGTGCGCAGCGGGCTGCTCTTTATAAAAATCGCTTCAAGCCATCAAAAATGCGGTTAGGTAACCCGCCCCAAGCAAAACGGCCAAAAATGAAAAATTCAGCGCCAAAAACAAAAGGATGTAGCGCTTGGTTCCCCCCGGACAAAAGCGACGATAATTATTGAGCGTAATCAGACTGGCCAGCGAAGCAATCGGCGTTCCCAATCCACCGATGTTGACCGCTACGAGCAGACGAACATAGTCCTGCGTAAAGCGAGACAGGAGCACCGCCGAAGGAACGTTGGAAATAATCTGGCAAGACAGCGTTCCGAACGCCAGCGGATCCAGCGCCACGAGCGAGCCCAAAGCGTCTTCGACCTGCGGAATACGCGCAAGATTGCCGGAAAAAACAAAAAAGGCACAGAACGTGAGCAACAAACCGTAATCGACGTGTAAAATGGCCTTGAAATCCAGCAAGAGCAACGCGGCCACGACAGCAAGCAATCCCCAATAGTACGGAAAAACCCGGAAGACAATGAGAACAGAAAGTGCAAACAGCAATCCGTACACGACGCTGCGCCACAAAGACGGCGCCTTACGGGGACGAGCGGATACGACCGCCGGATCCGGCCGAACGGTCAAACAAACGCCGAGGATCAAAAGAAATGCGACGGCAAACGGAATCGCCATGACGGCAAAAAACTGCGCGGTAGGAATTTCGTAAAAAGAAAACAAATACAGGTTTTGCGGGTTGCCGAACGGAGTGAGCATGCCGCCCAGATTGGCAGCGATGTTCTGCATGATAAAGGATGAACGCCGCTAATTTCTTATTTCCGCATGAATCCAGGACAAACCATCCCAACGGCAGGAACGTGACCAGCGCCATGTCATTGGCCATGATCATCGACCCGAAATAGGTCACGAACACCAATGCAAGCACGATGTTGCGCATATTTTTGAACCGACGGACGATCACGTCTGCCAGCCAAACAAAAAACTTGATGTTCTTTAGCGCCGCAACCACCGCCAACGTGCAAAACAGACAAGACAACGTTCGCAAATCAAAATAATCGAGATACTCTCGGTCGATCGGCACAAAAAAACAAGTGATCGCGGCCGCGAGGAGAGCGATGACCAGCACAATATTTCCGCGCAGGATGTGCCCCGCTGTCCACAAAAAGCGCTTCCCCGCGGAGGGAGCATATCTTTCTTCCAACTCTTTTACCTTCCCCGTTCTTCGCGCGACAAAAAGCAAAGCCGCACGGCAAGCGATCGTACGCGGCAGAAAGGCTCTGTCCGCTTCCGCATGCTATGACACTATCATTATACTCAAACGAATAAAACCGTCAACAGATTGTAGGCCTCGCATTGCCTTTTTTCAAAAAATTTTCTTAACAAGAGCAGAATTTGATCGGTAAAATATCCGCATACAGTCTGTCGACGGCATCCGGCCGTGTACGGCGACAAAAAAACGGTTTCGGAATATCCGAAACCGTTTTTTTTGCTCAAAGCAACGACCGATAGAGTGCAACGATGTCCTCTTTGGTAGGATCCTTGGGGTTGCCGGGCCGGCATGCGTCGTCCATTGCCGACTGTGCCAAGAAGTCGATGTCCTCTTCTCGGACAATATTTTTGAGGTCTGCCGGAATCCCGACATCCTGCGAAAGTTGCCTGACCGCGTCAATTGCCGCCTTCCTATATTCTTCTTGCGTCATCTCATCCACGCCCTTTACTCCCATCGCGCGCGCGATCTCCCGGTATTTTTCACCGGTGGCGGGTGCATTGTACTCCATTACCGTGGGAAGAATGATTGCATTCGCCACGCCGTGCGGCGTATCGTACAGCGCGCCGAGCGGATGCGCCATCGAATGTACGATGCCCAGCCCCACGTTGGAAAATCCCATTCCAGCGATGTATTGGCCAAGCGCCATACCCTCCCGACCCGATGCTGTGTTGGCGACTGCGTCGCGTAATGAACGAGCAATGATTTCGATGGCTTTCAGATGGAACATATCCGAAAGCTCCCACGCGCCTTTCGTAATATAACCCTCAATGGCATGCGTCAGCGCGTCCATACCCGTTGCCGCTGTCAATCCCTTGGGCATCGTGCTCATCATTTCGGGATCGACGATCGCGACGACCGGGATATCGTGCGGATCCACGCAGACAAACTTGCGGTTCTTTTCCACATCGGTAATGACGTAGTTTATGGTGACTTCCGCTGCCGTTCCCGCCGTCGTGGGGACCGCAAAGATGGGAACGGACGGATTTTTCGTCTGCACAGCGCCCTCGAGGCTGCGCACGTCTTTATGCTCGGGGTTCGCGATGATGATGCCGATTGCTTTCGCGGTATCCATCGAGGACCCGCCGCCGATGGCAATAATATAATCGGCACCGCTCGTTTCAAACGCGGCCACGCCTGTCTGCACATTTTCGATGGTCGGATTGGGTTTAATGTCTGAATATAATTCGTACGGCAAGCCGCTGTCTTCGAGCACTTGCAGGACTTTATCGGTCACATGAAATTTTACAAGATCCGGATCCGAACACACGAATGCCTTACAAAATCCGCGCGCTTTCGCCTCGCTTGCGATCGCAGAGATGGCGCCGGCGCCATGATAGCTCGTTTCGTTCAATACAAATCGGTTCATTTGATGCTTCTCCTTATTGAATAAAATTGTACAATCGGCCGCAGCCGCATGACTTCGAACATAAGGGGACCGCGCAGTGTTTTCACTGCCGTACGGCGCGGTTTACCGTTCCATGATCTTATTATATCATAATTATTCGGTTTTGCAAAGAACTTGTTTAAAAAAACATGAACTTTGCCTGGCGATCTTCGCTTCCTGCATACGCCATACAATCCGTATGGCAAAGGAGCGCGCCCGCGAACGGGCGCGCTCCTTTGCTGCTTGGGTGCGCGGGCGCATTGATGCGCCGCCGTGTGTTTACGCATCCGACGCAATGCTGCTGCGCATGGCGCTGATGGCATTTTTTTCCAGCCGCGAAACCTGTGCCTGTGAAATTCCGACCTCTTCGGATATCTCCGTCTGCGTTTTGCCCTCATAATAGCGCAAGATCAAGATTTTCCGCTCCCTCTCGCCCAAACGCGCAAGAGCCTCCGAAAGCGCCGCTTGCTCGGTCCATACCTCGTCGTTGTTTTTTTCGTCATAGATCTGGTCCATCAGCAAAAGCGTATCTCCCGATTTGTTATATACCGGTTCAAACAGCGAAACGGGATCCGAGATCGCGTCTAATGCATAGACGACCTCTTTTTCGCGCACTTTCATCGCTGCGGCAATCTTCTCAATGGTCGCCTCCTTGTCCGCCGCTTCCAATTCTTCACGCGTCTTTAAGACCTTATAGGCTGTGTCACGAATACTGCGCGAAACGCGCAGCGAATTTCCGTCACGCAAAAAACGCTTGATCTCCCCCAAGATCATCGGTACCGCGTACGTCGAAAAACGGACGCCGATCTCCATATTAAAGTTGTCGATCGCCTTTAGCAACCCAATGCATCCAGCCTGAAATACATCGTCTGCGTTAACATTTTTTGCCCAAAACCGCTTGACCAGCGATAAGACCAAGCGCATATTTCCCACAATAAAGCGCTCGCGCGCTGCCGCGTCTCCCTCTTTCAGCCGCCGCATCAGCGATTCGCTCTCTGCCGCCGTCAATAACGGAAGTCCCGCCGTATCCACTCCGCAAATCTCCACTTTCTGCAACATATTCGATCCTCCCGAAACGATTATGTAACAGATCGAGAAAAAATATGTGCCCCGCAAAAATTTGTCACCTTACACGGCTGTCTTACACCAACTTATTCATCTCATTTTTTAGCCTAGCGATAATCTTCTTTTCCAAGCGGGAGATATAAGACTGTGAGATCCCCAGTGCATCCGCAACGTCTTTTTGGGTCATTTCGTCCCGGCCATCCAACCCGAAACGCATGGTCATAATGCGCCGGTCTCGCTCAGGCAGTTTCCGCAACGCCCCCCGCAACAGCTCTTTTTCTACGCCCGTCTCGATATCTTTATAGACCGTGTCTCCGTCCGTTCCCAATATATCGGACAACAACAATTCGTTTCCTTCCCAGTCGGTATTGAGCGGCTCGTCGAAGGACACCTCGTTGCGCAGGCGCACCAGCCGCCGCAAATACATCAAAATCTCATTTTCGATGCAACGCGATGCATACGTCGCCAACTTAATATTTTTGTTCGGATTGAAAGAGTTCACCGCTTTAATCAGACCAATCGTTCCGACCGAAATCAAATCCTCTGAGTCGGCTCCCGTATTGTCAAATTTACGCGCAATATATACCACCAGACGCAAATTATGCTCCACCAACGAAGATTTTACCTCTTCATCGCCCGCCGACAGCTTGCCCAACAAATGCGATTCCTCCTCCGGCGTATACGGAAGAGGCAGCGCCTCACTTCCGCAGATATAATCGATCACGTTCTCCCGGACTTTGAGCTTTTGTACCAGTTGCATGAGCGACGCTCGGATGGTTTTCAGCATTTTCACCCTCCCGACTTATGAAAATTCTCTTCCTTGGCAAACTCGGGCGGCAAGATGATACCGTATTCCCCTGCCAACGGTTCCGGACTGACCGCAACCGTCACATCCTCTATTATATTCGCAAGGCCGCCGCAATATATCTCCATCCGGTCGATCCGCATGGCCGAAAAAAAAGATTTTCCGTTCACCGTACGTACCGCAATCCTCTCGGCCGGCGTACTTGTCAAAAACAGGTTTTCTCCCAGCAGGCCGAAAACCACGCTGCGCTCGACGACCGCCACCGCCTGTCCGCGGACATCGCGCAGGCGATTGCCCGTGTCCACAAATCCGCGGATGGAAACCGAACGGCCCTGCAACGTCAATCGACAATCACACACATAAGCCAACATCTTTCCGTGCTCCGACAACCGCCGGACCAGGCGTACCGCAACAAAGGCAAAGGCGACACACGCCGCCACCAATACGCCGGACGGAATCCCGTAAATTGTGTAGGTCAGCGCACCCTCTCCCACATTGACCTGACTGCGCGAAAACAATGCCGTCAACAGCCCGGCGAATGCGAACATATACCCGACAAAGGCCAAACAACACAGGGCATATGTACGCTTCCGCTTAAATCGGGCTGCCGGCAAAGGCAAGACGATTGCCACGCCGTATTTGAGCAGCCAATCGACGGCGGTCGGCAAACTAAAATACAGGCGAAACACCGTGTACCCCACGCCCAATACCGTACCGAGCAATGCCGTCAGCGCAATGCGCCAAAACTTGGCTTCTCCTTTAACCGTGCGGACCGCACAATACAAAAGGGCGGCATCGGCAAAAAAATTGTCCAAAATAAGCATATCGAGATAGACGATCATCTTCCGCCCCTTCCCCCGTGCAATCCTTCCCGCGCGGTCATGCCGTCATTATAGCGCGCAGCGGCGGCAAATTTTTGAAAAGCATTGCCGCTTTTCGTCGTATAAGCGCGACAATGCAACCGTCTTCCTCTCTTGCACTTTGCTCCGAAACAAAGTAAAACCCAGGCCGCCGACCCGGTTTGGGTCGGTTGCCTGGGTTTTCAAAAAACGATTCTTTCACACAGCTTTGCTGATCGGATGCCTATTCGTTCGGGATCTGCAACTTATCCTGCTCGGAGAGAGGACGAATGACCCGACACGGATTTCCTGCCGCCAAAACGCCGGAGGGAATGTCGTGAGTAACGACGCTTCCTGCCCCAATCACCGAATCGCTTCCGATCGTCACGCCGCCGCAGACCACAACATTGGAAGCCAGCCAAACATTGTCTCCGATCGTGATCGGCTTAGCATACTCGTAATCGAATTTTCCGCCGTTCGGAGCCGAGCGCATGTTGCGGTCACAGGCTAACAGCGGATGTACGGGCGTAACGATCGATACGTTCGGGCCGATAAAACATTGCTTGCCGATCCGCACGGGGGCGCAGTCTAAAATGACCAAGTTGAAGTTGGAAAAAAAGTTTTCTCCCACCGACGTGTTTTTTCCGTAATCAAAACGAATCGGCGGTTCGCAATAGATAAATTTCCCGCATCCGCCGAACAGTTCACGCAACAGTTTTTGTCGCTTTCCCTGTTCATCCTCCGTGCTATGATTGTATTCGTACGTCAGTTCGCGCGCATGCTTGCGCATCGACGTCAGCTCGTCATCCGAAGGATTGTAGATCTCCCCTCGCACCATCTTCTCGTATTCGCGCATTTTATCCTTCCTCCCATGTCAATATTTCCCGTATTTATGTGCGGCATTGTACATCGCAAACAAGTTTTCTACGGGAGTATTATCCTGAATTGCGTGTGTCGGCGCGAAATGATACCCGCGCACGCCCATCATGGTCTCCAACGTCTCACGACAAACCTTCTCCGTTTCCTCTGCTGTTCCATACGCAAGCGGCCCTGCGGTCGAGATACAGCCGCGAAAATTCAACCGTCCGCCAAATTTTTTTGCAAGGTATTGCGGACTCATGTTCACCGCTTCCGGCTGCAACGTATCCACGCCGCGCACACCCATTTCAATAAAGTCTTCGTACACCCAACTGCTGCTGCCGCACGTATGAATCAAAACAGGCAGTTGGTAAGCCTTTGCTAAATCGACAAACATTGCATGAATCGGGCGCAATGTTTGCCGGTACAGCTCTAAACTGATCATTGGCGCAATTTGCGTTCCTAAATCTTCTCCCAGCCAGACAAAATCCAAATTAGCTGTGCAGGTCGCTATCAGCTTTTCCATCATGTCCAACTGAAACCGCGCCCGTCGGCCTATGAAACGCAAAGCGGCCTC
>CALVHT010000044.1 GCA_944328645.1 uncultured Clostridia bacterium | reverse complement strand
GTGCGGACATTTGCTCGCCGCGATGTGGATGCCCATGCCCGTGCCGCAAAACAGCAGCGCACGTTCAAATTCGCCTTCCGCGATCATGCTGCCCGCTCGCAGTCCCACCCGATGAAACATCAGGTCCGTATCGTTCGGGTCGCTGTCCTCCCGCACCCCTACGTCCGTGATCGTCCAGCCTTTGCGCCGCAGGTGCGCTACCACCGCCTCTTTCAGCGGGTATCCCGCAAAATCTGCTCCTACCAGCAGCTGCTTGTCTCGTATCCTCTTCATCCCTTTCCTCCGTATGCGAAAGATTTTCTTTCATTATAAGCGCAGGGAAGCGGGAAGTCAATGCATAAAATACAGATTTTTCTATCCGATTTATTGATTTTGCAGGGATTTCTTTTGGTTGTTTCGAAAATTCTGCCGGTATTTTTCGGGCGTCATGCCGGTGATTTTTCGAAAAATCCGGTAGAAATACATTTCATTTTCGTATCCGAAGCAGAAGGCGATTTCTTTGACGGTCTTATCCGTTTCGAGGAGCATGGCCGCCGCCGCACCGATGCGTTTTTGCAGGACGTATTGTTTGGGAGAGATGCCGAAGCGCTTGGCAAACATATTGGAAAAATACGTTTCGTTGAGGCAGAGGATATCGCTCAGTTCGGAATTGGAGATGTTGGTGTTGAGGTGCTGGTCGATGTATTGCAAGACGGGTACAAAGCGCGCCGCATCGGCGGGGATTTGGTCGTCGGGCAAAAAGCGAGAGAACAGATACTGCGCCAGGCTGGTATAGGCAAGCACGTTGGGCAGTGCATTTCCCGCCGCGGCTTGTTCAAAATTCAACCGCACCAGGCGAAAGATTTCCTCGTCCTGCGGTTGCGCGTCAACAAATAGGTGCGGATGATAGATGGAAAGGTAACTGCTGGTCGTGACATCCAAATGAAAATGCAGCCAATGGTGGACCATAAAGTCGTCGCATTCGGCGCCCATGATGGAAAAGGCGGGAATAAAATAGAGATGCCCGGGGCGCAATTCGAGCGTGGTGTCCGGCAAAAACATTCGCGCGGTGCCCTCGGTGATGCAGTACATCCGATAGTAAGGAAAGTAAGTCGCCAAATGGTTCCAAAAGGGACCGACGCGCGTATATCCGGCCTCCGTGAGACGCAAATTTGCGTTTAAAAAGGGATTAAAAGCTTCCATAATGGCCTCGATCTTCTGTTTTTTTTCATTATGATCAAAAGTGAATTTTTTGTCAAGCAAATTCGGCTATTCTGTGAAAAGTGCAGGATTATCTTTGATTATTGCATTGTTTTATTGCAGGGCGGTGGTTACAATAGAGACGGAAGAGAAGGGAAACGGCCGGGCGCGCGAGAGGGTAAAAAGGGGAAAAACACCTTGCAAAGTCGCGTCGTTTTCGTCCGTTGAACTGCGAGCAGGAGGGGAAAAATGAGAAAACTGTCGGCGGTTGTGTGCAGTCTTTCGTTGGCCCTTGCAGCTTTTTCCGGCTGTACGGTACCCGAAACACCCGAAGAACCAATCGATTATTCGAAGTTTCCGCACTATGTGGATCCGGAGCAGGCGGTCTATCGGTTTGATTTTGAACAGATGGTCACGCCGTATTTTACGGGCAACGTGATCTACAACGAGACGGTGATGCTGGTAGAAGAGGACGGCGTGATCAGCGGAAAGTTGCAATATGCGCCCATCCGCATCCTCTCGGTGCGCGATTATACCTGGCGGAACGAATATCCTTCCACCGATTACACGGTCGAAGGAAATGTGATCCGGATGAATGCGGGCGGTTCGCTTCCCTATCTTACGGCAGAAAATCTACAAGGACAAAACATCCCCGCTCCGTATCGCGAAGTGACGTCCATCACGAATGTGGAAACGGACTGGATCTTGATGGGCGCCTCCGTTTATACCGAGGGATCGCTCATTTACGGACACCAGATCAGCGTCAGTTACGTATACGACGTGCGGGATCTGCGTCTCGAGGAATTTGCTTCGTACGAGAGCTCCGGATACCCGGCTCTGAAAGAAAAACTCAACGCCGGGGAAGATGTTAAGATCGTCGTCATCGGCGACAGTGTGGCGGAAGGATGTTCTTCGAGCGCGCATTTCAATCGTGAACCGTTCATGGAAAATTGGGCGGATCAGACGGCGCGGGGGCTGAACGAGGCATACGAGGGCAACATTACCGTGCAGAATGTGGCGGTCGGCGGAACGCAGTCCGAATGGGGGGCCGCGGCTGCGCAGGTCAACCAGATCGTCGCCGGGGCGCCGGATCTGGTTATCGTGCATTTCGGCATCAACGATGCGGGGTCAAACATCACGCCCGGCTCGTACCAAGACAACATGGAAAAGCTGGTCGTCGACGTGCAGGCGCGGCTTCCCGATTGCGAGTTTATGCTGATCAAGGCATTCACGCCCAACACGGCGAATTATAATCCCGATCAGCTCCGAAAATATTGGGTCAAACTGGATACGATCGCCGAGGAATTTGACGGTGTTTACACGTTAGACATGTATACGCTCAGCCAAACGATGTTGACCCAAAAAAAGTATATGGATGTTACCGGAAACGGGATCAATCATGTCAATGATTACAGCAGCAGGTTATATACGATGAATATTTTGTCTGCGCTGGTCAAATATTAAGCGAGGTGCGATGCGATGCGAAAATTATTGGCAATACTGCTCACCGGAGCACTGGCGTTGAGCTTATTGGTCGGGTGTGTCGGCGAAAAGACGCCGGGCGGAAACGTTGACCCGGAAGACATCAACGTCAATTTGGATCCAAACGTACAGGCAGAATTAGAGATCATGGTCCCGGGCGGGAACGTGAACGAGCGCACGATGATCCAGTGCCTGATCGATTCGTTTGCGGATCTTTTTCCCAACGTGACGATCAAAATGAGTTACGTTTCCGTAGACAACTATGTCAGTGCGGTTGGACAGCAGCAACTGGCAAATACTCTGCCGGATATTGTGTGGAGCAACTCGCCGGACTTTTATGACTTGGTCGAATCGGAGACCTTTGCTGACCTGACGCCGTATTTGCAGGCGAACGAGATGGCCGAAACGGTCTATACCTACCGCGACGAAAACAACCAGCCGAGCAAATTTTCCAGCGATGATTTCTTTGCGGAATTTTTCAACATGGGCAAAATGGAAGACAAGAGCTATGTCATTCCGCGCAGCTGCGATACGGTCATTACTTTCCTCAATACAGACATCTTATCGAAGGCGGGCGTCGATCTGAATCCGGAAACAACGAAGGTCAAAAACGGCTGGACGTGGGACGATTTTTTGGAAGTATGCGCCAAAGCCCGCGCCTGGATGGACAAAAACGGGATGAGCAACAACTATGTGATCGACGCAAACCTGACCAGCTGGCTTTCCGTCTGTTATCCCATGCTGCTCTCTTACGGGGCGGAGGTGATCGACACGGAGGGCAACGTCGCCATTGACAGCGAAGCGACGCGCCAATGTTTGGAGATGGTCGCAACCATGGTAAAAGAGCGGTATATCAACGACTCGACCGTCGCGACGACCGGCTCGTACGACAACGGCAAGAGCGCCATGCTCTTCCAGTCGGCGTCCGTTTCCCTGTATGCCGAGCGTTTGGCATTGAAGGGTAAAGTTGACCTTGTTTCGTTTCCGCTGATTACCGTGAACGATACGCCCAAGATCGGGGCCGGTATCGCCGGATATGCGATCAATTCCGCTTCTCAAAACAAAGAACTCGCCTGGGCGTTCTTGACCTATATGCTCAGCTATACCGGCCAACAGGAAATGGCGCTGAACGGGCTGAATTTGGCGTCCATTCGGCAGGATTTGTCCGATTATACGACGGCGAACTGGGGCAAGGGGTATGAAACGCTGAACTTGAGCGCATATACGTTCGGCTCGGAATACAAGGTATCCACGGATTTCTTTGTCCGCACGACGCTGAGCGCGAAAGCCGGCCTGCAGCAGGCGTTGCAGCAGATGTTCAACAACGCCTCCAACGCGGAAAAGGCCAAAGATATTGACGGGATCATCGCGACGACGGTCCGCGACATGGAAGACGCCATGATCGAATACTGATGCGAGGGATTCGCATGAAAACGACGACAGACGCGGCAAAAGCCGTTCCCGCCCTGCGGGAAGAATCTTCGAAAAAGCAAAAAAAACCCCTGAAAAAATTTTTAAAAGACAATTATACCGGGTGGCTGTTCAATGCGCCGCTGGCGATCGGACTGTTGCTTTTTACGTTGATTCCGGTCGGGTACTCTCTGTATATATCTTTTTGGCGCACGAACGGCATCAACATTTGGGAGTGGCGGTGGCTGGATAACTATATCCGCATGTTTACCATCGATCGCGAGGAAATGTTGCTCGTGCTGGGCAACACCTTTTACTACGTGGTCGTCAGCGTGCCGCTGGGTTTGGTCGTCTCATACCTGCTGGCAGTGCTGGTCAACTCGACGATTGTCAAGCATGTCAACGCGTACCGCGTTCTATATTATTTGCCCTGCATGATCCCGGCAGTCGCCTCGGCGCTCTTATGGACGGACATGATGAAATATACCGCCAGCGCCGAGAGCATGGGGATCTTGAACCAGATGTTGCTGGCGCTGGGGCTTCCTGCCTCGCGTTGGTTTCAAAGCGAGGGCCCGAAGGCGATCGCGTCGCTGTTCTTTATCAATCTTTGGGGAACGGGCAGCGGAATGATCCTTTGGCTGTCGGCTTTTAAGAGCATCGACAAAGGACTGTATGAGGCGGCGGACATCGAGGGCGCTTCCCGTTTCCGAAAATTCTGTTCCATCACCATTCCCATGAGCACGCCGATGATCTTTTACAACCTGATCATGTCGGTCATCGGTTCCATACAATATACCGGAACGCTGATGTATTCGACGGGGGCGCTCCCCGGGCGGGGCAGCGACGGAGAATCCCTGTACATGTTGGGCGTCAAGATTTACAACACTTCCTTTAAGATCAGCGGTGCGCAGGGCTATGCCGCGGCGCTGGCATGGTTCATGCTGGCAGTCATCGCGGTTTTGACCGGGATCTTGTTCAAGACCAGCAAGTGGGTTTTTTACGGGGAGGACGACGCATGAACGACGGAACGAATATTGTCGAAAGCACGGCCGCGGGGATCCTCGATGCGCAGAATCGGCAGGCTCGGCGCAAGAATCAGATCCTACGCGTCGTCTTGTACGCATTGATGAGCGTGCTTGCCGTGGTGTTGCTGTTCCCGTATTTTTACATGATCGTGAAAAGTTTGAAAACGGCGGACGAGGTAGACAATCCCTATTCCGGCTTTTTTCCGGCGGTTCCGCAGTTCATCAACTACGTTACGGTTTTTCAGACGGGCGGCTACGGGCAAGGGATCGTTTGGACCATTTTGATCATTGCATTTAACCTGATCGCCGTTCCGGTTTCGGCCACGATCATCGCCTACTCGTTTGCCAAACTGCGCTGGAAAGGGCGCAGCGTCATGTTCACGGCGATGTTGGGAACCATGATGCTCCCTTCGGCCGTCACACAGCTTCCGCTGTATATCATCTACAGCAAGATCGGGTTTTTAAATACCATTCTTCCCTTTACCGTTCCCAACCTGTTCGGCGGCGGCGCCGTCTATATCTTTTTGATTCGCCAGTTTATGCGCAGCATTCCGAACGAGTTGGAAAATGCCGCAAAGATCGACGGGGCAAACGCCTTTGTGCGCTATTCGTGCATCGTGGTGCCGTTGTGCCAGCCGGTACTCATCTATGTCATGATCCAAGTTTTCTTGGCGTACTGGGGAGATTATTATGGGCCGCTGGTCTATTGCACCGCCGCCACGGCGCCCAAGCCGCTGGCATTGGTGTTGTACTACTTTATTACCGACAACTCGACGGGCACAAAAACAAATATTTTAATGGCCGGGGCGGTATTTATGTCGGTCATTCCCACCATTTTGTTTGGAATTTTTCAAAAGCAGCTGATCGAGGGCGTGACGATGGGCGGGCTGAAAGGATAGCTTTTTGCGCGGCTGACAAGGTTTATAAATAAGGAGAAAACGTGCGATGAAACGATGGATCAAGGGAATTGCTTCGGTGCTGGTCGGCGCCCTGCTGTTCGGCACAGCGGCATGCACGACGAAGGAGGAGCCGATCGTCCGTGTGGAGGATACGCGCAATCTGAATGCCTTCGAATACACGCAGGCAAATCTAACGGCGACGGATAAGACCGGGCGCGTCGCGCCGACGGGCGATCTGTACAACGGGAACGATGTGGGCGTATTCTATCACACCTGGCACGGCGTACACGAGACGGCGGGAGAGGTGTTGGATCTTACGAAGATTTTGGAAGAAAATCCGGACTATCTGACCAGCGATTATCTCAACGTTAACAGTTTGCGGTTTCATTACTGGGGAGAGCCGTTGTACGGATATTATTGTTCGGCGGATCCCTGGGTGATCACCCGCCACATCGAGTTGATGATCGCAATGGGTATCGACTTCTTGGTCTACGACTACACGAACTCGACCACTTACGACGCGGAGGCGGATGCCATTTTCGAGATCTTGCAAAAGTTCCATGACCAGGGTTTCGACGTGCCGCAGGTGACCTTTTACACGAATACAGGCTCGGCAAATGTCATTTGTTCGCTGTATCGCCGCTATTACGAAAAAGAACTTTACAAAGATCTTTGGTATGCACCCAACGGAAAGCCGATGATTATTGGGGTGGGTGCGGATACTGTTTCGCAACAAAACCGTGAGCTTTTCGCGATGTTGCGCGACGAATATTTTGATTTTCGCGAATCGCAGTGGCCGGACGGAAAGACGACCATTGAGAATTTGGAGATCGGATTTCCTTGGATGGACTGGACGTATCCGCAAAAGAATTTCAACGGGATGATGAGCGTATCGCTGGCCCAGCATCCGGGGGCTCGCATGAGCAACGGCCCGCTGACCAACAACGGACGCGGATACGACTATAAAAAAATGCGCAACGATTCGGACAATACCGAACTCGGCACCAACTACCAGGGGCAGTGGAACACCGTCTTGCAAAACAATGCCGACGCTTCCAAACAGCCGGTGACCCAAGTTTTGGTCACGGGATTCAACGAATGGATGGCGCAAAAGCTGGACGACGGGAACGATTCGTTTTTTGTGGATACCTTCTCGGAAGAATATTCGCGCGACATCGAAATGATGAAAGGCGGCTATGAAGATAATTACGTGATCCAAACGTTGCTCAATACTCGGCAATTCCGTTATTCGGAGGCGAAGCATTACCTGTATCCTCTCCACACGATGACGCTGACGGATTTTTCGCGGGAAGCGTGGGCAGAAGTTCAAAGCGAATACCGCGATCTGGTCGGGGATGCGCTTGCGCGCGACTATCGCGACGCCTTTTCGACGACGACCTATATCGACACGAGCAACCGCAACGACATTGCCTCCGTACACGTGACGCACGACGCGGAAAATATTTATGTGCGCGTGGAAACGGCTGCGCCGATCACGGCGTACAATGGGACGGATCCGAATTGGATGAATCTGCTCATTCAAACGCAAGACAGCGGCGAGGAATCTTTCGCCGGATTTCAGTACATCGTCAACCGTAAGCCGGACGGAAACGGGAACACGACGATCGAGCGGAGCAAGGGAGGCTATACCTGGGAGAACGCCGGGACGGCCGGCTATGCGGTATCCGAAAACGTCATACTCTACAGCATCCCGTTGGCGGCTTTGGGGCTGAACGCCGAGTCTTGTTATATTCGGATCAAGGCGTGCGACAACGTGACCCATTATGACGATATTATGGACTACTATGTTTCCGGAGACAGCGCGCCGATCGGTCGGTTTGCATATTCATACGGGTATTGAGAGGGCAAAACATGAAAAAATTTTTGGCATTGCTATGCGCGGGGGTTCTGCTGATGGGGATGGTCGGATGCAATGGAGGTTTGCCGGGCGGAACGACGATCGAGCGGGTTCGCGATGACCGCACGCTCACGCCCGAAGAATACACGGCGCTGCATACGGTCGCGACGGATGCGTTGGGAAGGACGTTTTCGGAGGCAGACGGCGCACGGAGCGGTACGCGCTATGTGGGCATTTGGTATTCGCTTTGGCTGGGTCAGCACACTTATATGCAGACCGGCATCTATGACAACCAAGTGTTGCTTTCGACCGAAGAGGGTGCGGCCAAACTGGCTTCGATTGAAGATTGTGAAGAAACGCGCCTCAACGAGTTTCACTTTTGTTCGCAACCGTTGTACGGCTACTACAACATGCAGGATCCTTGGGTGGTCGCGCGGCACGTTGAATTGCTGACGGCGGCGGGGATCGACTACCTTTGTTTTGACACGACGAACGCCGCCACCTATCCTGAAGTGGCGCGCCTGGTATTGGAAACGTTGCAAAAGTATCAAAGCCAGGGCTTTTCGGTTCCCAAGGTGATGTTTTACGCCAATTCCAATGCCGGAACAAAGGTACGGAAGATCTACAATGATTTTTACCAGACGGAAAAATACGACGATCTTTGGTTCAGCCCGAACGGCAAGCCGATGATCGCGGCGATCACGTCGGACAATAACGGAGCGAGCGATCAGGTCATGATCGATCCGAATTACGAAGACGTGTTCCCCGAAGAGCTGCGCGATCGATTCGATGTGCGTGAATCTCAGTGGCCGCAGGGGATCATCGAGCACGAAAACGCGCTGCCCTGGATGAGCTGGAAATATCCGCAGAGCATACATCCGAATCTAAAGGCGATCAGCGTTTCGGTTGCCCAGCATGACCCGGTGCAGATCAATTTCAGCGCACAGGGCGTGACCAGCAGCCGCGGATATGACCACAGAACAGGGCAGTTGCACGAGGATTATCAGGCGGGGCAGAATTTTGAAAGTCAGTGGCAGACGGTGTTTGATTACGAAGCGCAGGGAGAAACCATTGAAAACGTATTGCTGACGAGCTGGAACGAATGGATGGCGATCAAGACGTTCAACGGGAACGAAGTGGTGTTCTGTGACGTATATAACGAAGAATACTCGCGGGATATCGAGATGATGCAGGGCAGTTGCGGCGACAATTTCTATTTACAGATGATCCGCAACCTGCGCGAATACAAATACGAGCCCGCCCGGCATTACCAATATCAAAAAATGACGATCGATATGACAGACACTTCCTTGTCGCAGTGGGAAAACGTGCGCGCACACTATCGCGACTTTGCGGGCGACGCACAGGCGCGCGATTTTTCCGATGCGGTCGGCAAGGGGCGCTACACGGATACGAGCAACCGCAATGACATCACCGACGTCAAAGTCGTGCATAACGCGACGCACTTGTTTATATACGTCCGAACGCAACAGGAGATAACCCCGTATAACGGAACAGACAGTAATTGGATGACCGTTTTACTCGGAACCGACGCGGATGCGCCGAGTTTTGAAACCTTCCAGTATATCGTCAATCGCAGCCCGAAGGCAGACAAAACGACCTCCGTGGAGCGGTCAACGGGCGGATTTGTCTGGGAAAGCGCGGGAGAGGCGGAGTACAGCCTATATGGCAACGTCATCGTATACAAGATCCCTTTGGCCGCGCTGGGTTTGGACGCCGATAACTGTCATCTGCGCATCAAAGTGACGGACAACATTACCCGTCCGGACGATATTATGGACTATTATGTCAGCGGCGACAGCGCGCCGATCGGGCGTTTGAGTTACAGCTATGGGTATTGAGTACAGGATGAAAAGATTGCTCGCGGTGCTAATTTTGCTGGCTTTGGCTTTGCTGGCTTGCGGGTGCGGCGACCCGGAAAACCAAGAAACGGAGGAAGGACGCGAAATGACAGATCATGCCGTTTACGACGGCGTCGCTTTGCCGGACAGTTTGTGGCAGGCCCCGCAATATTATGCCGATCCTGCGAACGATCGCAGCGATGCGGGGATCCGCGGGAAAATCGAGGCGATCTATTATCGCAGCGATTATTGCGGGGATGAAAGTTACGCGTTCGCTTTTTTGGGCATCCCGGAAGGCGCTTCTGCGCAGGATCGGAAACCGGCGGTATTGCTGATCCATGGCGGCGGGGGAACGGCTTACTGGCAATGGGTGCGCGAATGGGTCAACCGCGGGTACGTCGCTTTGGCGATGGATCTGGAGGGACACGTTCCCAAACCGGAAGGAACGTCCGACAATATGCCCGCCGATCTGTACGTCGATTCGCAATACCGTGCGCCGCACAATCAAAACTACGCGGACGCCGATCTGCCCATCGAGCAGACATGGATGTATTATGCCGTTTCCACCGCGATTTTAGGGAACTCGCTGCTGCATTCGTTGGAGTGCGTCGATCGCGACCGAGTGGGCGTTTGCGGCGTCAGTTGGGGGGGCGTGATCACGTCGATCATCAGCGGCTATGACGATCGATTTGCCTTTTCGATCCCCATTTATTGTACGCTGAATCTTGCCGAAAGTCGGGGCGGTACCTTAAACAGCTACTATCGCGCGCATCCGGAGGCGCGCGTGTGGGATGACGATACGGGACTGAGCCGAGTGGATACACCGCTGTTGTTCTTGGCGATGAACGACGACTACAACGCGCTGCCGGACAGCATTTCGAACACGGCGGCGCGGTGCAAGAACGCGACCGTCTCGTTGGTGCGGAATTGGGCGCACAGCCATTCGCATGCATTCGCCCGTCCCGAGCCGTATGCCTTTGCGGACAGCGTTGTCGCCGGCGGTTCCGCGATGGTGCGTGTTCTGACGCAGCCTGAAGGCGAAAGCGGTACGGTCGTGATCTCTGTTCCGGAAGGGAAAAAAGTCAAGGTATATATCGCCTTTACCGGCGGCAATATGGACAAGGTACCCACCTGGGGCCATATCCGTCTTACGCCGGAAAACGGCAAGGTATCCTATTCGATCACCGAAGAAATGCAGGCAGAGGCCGGCGGGCAAGTGACCTGGTTTTATCTTTGGTTTGTCGATGAGTTTGACTGCGTTGTGTCAACGCAGCTGGTGCAGACCGCCTGACCGCGCGCAGACGCCGGGCGGGGTGCGCATGTTTATTTGGCTGTACGGGCGGCTCGCCGGAGCCGTTCGCAAAAAAACATTTTTTTGTAGGGAGGAGAACAATGAAGAGAAAACTTTTGGCGATCTTGCTTTCGCTCGTTGCGGCGATGGCGCTCGCAGGCTATGCCATTACGGTCGGCGCAGAGGACGATGCGTCCGATCTGCCCGAACTTTCGGTCGTAGATGTCAATTTCAGCCCTCCGTGGAACGGATTTTTGATCAATTTCGGCATTCAGTCCGGAAAAGTGACGGAAAACATTTCGACCCCCGAAAATTTGCTGGTGCAAGATTCGGTCAAAAAGGACATCACCGCTTCCTATGGGTATATGGTGCATGAAAGCTACCTGTTCTGATTTGTACCCAGGAAGTTGGACTTTTTTCAAACGGGATAGTGTAATAAGCGGAATTGAACTGGACTCATGAAATT
>CALVHT010000043.1 GCA_944328645.1 uncultured Clostridia bacterium | reverse complement strand
AAACACGGGAAGTCCCGCGATCACGCCCGCTTGCTTGCCGATCAGTTCCGCCTCCCCTTCCTGCGCCTCGCGCAGAACGCTGTTGGTGGAAACGTCCTCGCCGGTCACGTCCTCGGCGAGCGCCATGCGGATCAATTCGTCCGCACGGATCTTCATGGTCACCTCGTCAATCAATGCATTCCTCCCGTTCCGCCTCTTCGCGGACCATTGTTGCGTATTTTTCTTTGAGCGCGGCATAGTTTTCGTATTCGGCATGCGAAACTTGCGGCGCCGCACCGCGCCATCGGCCTCGCTCTGCCTGCATGATCGCCGCCGCGCGCTTGGCCCAAATCAGACTTTCCAGCAATGAATTGCTCGCCAATCGATTTTTTCCGTGTACGCCGTTGCAGGCCGTTTCGCCCGCCGCAAACAGCCGCGGCATCCCCGTGCGCCCGTCTAAATCCACGCGAATCCCGCCCATAAAATAGTGTTGGGCAGGCACGACGGGAACGGGCTGACGCAAAACATCGTACCCTTCCTCGCGGCAATGCGCACAAATGGTCGGGAAATGTACGCGCAGCGTCTCTTCCCCCACCGGACGCATATCCAGCCAAACGTGATCGGTGCCGTCCTTGCGCATCTGTGCGCGGATCTCTCCCGTGACGATGTCGCGCGGCAGCAATTCGTTGCAGAAGCGCTTTCCGTGCTTGTCCAGCAACACGGCCCCTTCGCCGCGCACGGATTCGGAGATGAGAAATCGCCGCCCCTGCTTTTGCGAATAAAAAGTCGTAGGGTGAATTTGGACGTAATCCAAATGCTCGACCGGAACGCCGTGCTTGAGTGCGATCGCCAGCGCATCGCCCGTCAAATGCCGATAGTTGGTGGAGTGTTCGTACAAGCCGCCCACGCCGCCCGTCGCCAGCAATGTAAATTCGGCGCAGACGTCATACAGCTTGCCCGCAACGTTTTCGCGCACTACCCCCCCACAGCAGCCGTCCGGCCCTGCGAGAATATCCACCAATTCGCTATTCTCGCGCAGTTCGACATTGGGGAGCGCCTGTACCCGTGCCAGCAATTTGCTCGTGATCTCTTTCCCGGTCACATCGTCGTGGTAGAGGATGCGCGGACGCGAATGCCCGCCCTCGCGAGTAAAACGGAACTCCCCCCGCTCGTCTCGCGCAAACTCTACCCCCGCGCGAACCAAATCCTCGATCATGGAGGGCGAGCTTTGAATCATCAGCCGGACCGCCGCCTCGTCGTTTTCGTAATGCCCCGCGCGCATGGTGTCTTCGAAATAGCTTTCAAAGTCGCCTTCGTCGCGCAACATGCAGATCCCGCCCTGCGCCAAAAATGAGTCGCTTCGGTCAGCCGTGCTCTTGCTCAACAACAGGATGCGCATATCGCGCGGAAGATTCAGCGCGCAGCACAAACCCGCCACGCCCGTACCTGCAATCAGCACGTCGTATGTATTTTCGATCTTCGACATATCCGTTTCCTTTTTTCTGTCTGCCCCCGGGAGCAGAGGCCGCGGCGCAAGATCGCCGCATTATTGGGCCAATTCCAACATGCGCTCCAGCGGCCGGCGGGCCTCCGCCATCCGATCGCTGCTCATCTCTACCAAATATTCGCCCCGCTCCAGGCACCGCAGTACCCCTTCCGGCGTGATCCGCTTCATGTCTGCGCAGATCGGTGTGACCGGATAAAATTTCTTGCCGGGACAGCGTGCGTTCAGTTCATAGAGAACGCCCGGCTCGGTGGCAAGGATATACGCATGCGCGCCGTCGCTCTGCGCAAACGCGAGGATCTCTGCCGTGCTACCGATAAAATCCGCTCGCGCGAGCACATCCGCGCGGCATTCGGGATGGGCAAGCACCGGCGCATCCGGATGCGCCGCCCGCTCGCTGTCAATGTCCGCGGCGAGAAGTTGCGCGTGCACCGGACAATATCCCCCCGAAAAATAAAAGGTCTTGTCCGGCACCTTCGAACGTACGAACGCGCCTAAGTTTTCGTCCGGAATAAACAAAATATTGCGGTTGGGCAAGGCCGAAACGATGCGGATTGCATTGGATGAAGTGACGCATACGTCGCTGAGCGCCTTCAGTTCCGCCGTGGAATTGATATAACAAACGACAGCCAGATCCGGGATCTTTGCGCGCATTTCGGCGATTTGCGCACGATTGGCCATATGCGCCATCGGACAATCGGCAAACGCATCCGGCAGCAAGACGCGCCGCGACGGATTGAGGATCTTGGCGCTCTCCCCCATAAAACGCACACCGCAAAACACGATGGTATCCTTGTCTGTGCGGGAGGCGACCTTCGCCAAATAGTACGAGTCTCCCACAAAATCGGCCAGCGCCTGCACCGCACCGTCTACATAGTAATGCGCGAGGATGACTGCATTCTCGCGCTCTTTCAACCGCGCTATCGCTTCTTCGATCATAGATAACCTTCCGATCCATGCATTTGGGATACTATACACTAAAAATTGACAACTGTCAAGACATTTGTGCATTTTTCTCAAAACGGATGAAATCCGATCCCGTGCGGATCGCGGCGCGCAGCCGACTCTCGGTTGGCCGCGCGGCTCCGTCCGAACAGCTCCAACCAGCCTTGGGAGCCAAAAAAGCCCGCCGTACGGCGGGCTTTTTGCAACGCGGAACCGGATGGTTCACTGCGGATTGAGAACTTCTTTCATGGTAGCGATCGCCGACGCGCGGCTGTCCGCTCCCAGCTTTAAATAAATGCCGCTGATATAATTGCGAGCGGTGCCGTCGGAAAGGCCGCAGGCAGAAGCGATCTGCCGATTGTTGAAACCTTCGTACAGCATGACGGCGATCTCCACTTCGCGATCGGAAAACCCGAACGAGCGGCGAAGGCGAAGCTCGCGGTCGGAGGTGACCAGCTTGGCCGCGTCGCTGACTTTTTTGGCGATCTTGGCCGGCAGAATGGTATCTCCCGCGTAAGCGTTTTTCACGGATTCGATCAGCATGGGTGCGCTGATGTCCTTGAGCAGATAGCCGCACGCGCCGTTGTTGAGCGCGCTCAAAATATAATCGCTGTCGTCAAAGGTCGTCAGGACCAAAATTTTGACATCCGGATAGCGTTTTTTGATCTCTCCCGTCGCAACCACGCCGTTCATGTTCGGCATGCGGATATCCAGCAATACCACGTCCGGCCGCCGGGTCTCCATGGCGGCAAGCGCCTCCCGTCCGTCGTGCGCGACGGTCAAAACTTCCAGTTCTTCCGACGATGCGAGTACGCTGCGAATCCCCTCCGCCAACAGCACCTGATCGTCCACGATCATCACCTTAATCTTCATGCCCGTCGCTCCCTTCTTTTGCCGCTTCCGCCGCTCGCTTAACGCTCGCCGGAAGGCTCAGCAACAGTTCGAACCCTTCTCCCGGTTCGGAGGAATAATGCACCATACCGCCCAGCGATTCCGCCTTGGTACGCATGGCCGTCAACCCAAACCCCTCCCGCAACTGCCGCATATCGACGCCGCAGCCGTTATCCGAGAGAAGAAATTCCACATAATTGCCCCGATCTTTCAGCTCAACCAAAAATGCCGTGCTGCCACCGTGCCGTACGCCGTTGGAGATCCCCTCGCGCAACGCGCCTGCGATCAGACGCTCCGCCTCCTCCGTCAGCGCCACATCCTCGATCTTGCTGCGGACGGACAAGCCCGTGCCGTTGGCGGATTCTTCCAAAAGCTCTTCCAAATATTCGCCGAACGATAGATTTTCATGCCGACCCGAAAGCAAATGCACGGACAGCCGCAGTTCTTCCAAGCAATTTTTTGCCTGCAAATTGGCGGCCGCGATGCAGCGCTTTGCCTCGGCGGGATCCTTGTCGATCGCCAGTCGGGCAGCTTCCGTCTGCATGATGACGGTGGTCAGCGAATGCCCCGCCGTGTCGTGGATCTCTTTGGCGATGCGGTTGCGCTCTTCGAGAACCGTCGCTTCCTCCAGCTTCTCGTACGCGTGCAGCAATTCGTTGCGGCTCTCTTCCAGCTCCGAAAGGCTTTGTTCGATCTTCCGATTTTTACGCGAAACGGTCATCGCAAAGCCGAACATCGTAAAATGCAACACCAAAACGATCAGAACAATGAAATATCGAGAAGACGTGTCGAATGCGGGCACTATCTCATTATTGAACACTGCGGAGACCGCATACGTCGCCGTATAGATGCCCATATTGACGCCAAACATGATCCCGTCGTCGCGCAAAGACGGGGCGGAGAGGTAATATTCCGATAATACGCATACGTACGCCAAATAGCTGTTGGACGACTGCGTGACGACCGAAACGGTATCCCACCCCGAAAGCACCGTAAGGGCGACGAGCAAAATGCTGTCAACAACATACCACGGAATCTTATGGTAAAAATCTCGCAAAGCAAAGACCTTGATCGCCATCGACAGCAATAGAAACAGTTCGACCGGAATGACGAGCAATCCCGGCAGCTTCCCGTTCCCCAGCGGGGGGATCGCAATCGCGATGCACGCCGCCACGGAGAGCACAAAAACCAGGACGCGCAATCCCTGCAAAAAATTTTTACCGGTCAGCGAATGCCAGGCATCCGAAAGGCCTTCCTTTTCGCCGCGGCGCCCCGGCGCGCTCATTCGGCCAAGAACGACTGGGCTTGTGCCAAACGGGCAAGGCTTCGTTCCTTCCCCAACAGCTCGGCCATCTCGCTCGCCCCGCCCGGCGTATTTTCGCGCGCCGTCAGCGCAATGCGCACGCACCAAAGAACCTGCCCGTTCTTTCGGCCCAGGTTTTGCGCCAGCTCTACCAACGCCGCATAAATCGAAGCGTTGTCGAACGTCTGCACGGCAGCGAACGTCTTGGCCGCCTCGGGCAGGATCGCCTTGGCAGTCTCCGCATCCGACTTCATCTTTTTATTGCTGTACAGCGCCGCATCGAACCGCCCGTATTCTTCCAAAAAGTCTAATTTTGCAGGAATATCCTCCAAAACGTCCACGCGCGTTTGTACCATGCGCAAAAGTTTTTGCGTATCGTATGCGCCGTATGCCTTGCTCTTTTGCAAAAAAGGCAGGGCCAACGCCCCAAACTCTTCCTCGCTCATCTCTTTGATGTATTCGCCGGACAGCCAACGCAATTTCGGCTCATCAAAAATGGCCGGAGACTTGTTCAGCCCCGCCAAAGAAAAGTTTTCTTCCAGCTCGCGCAAACTCATTTTTTCGGTGTTGCTCTTCGGGCTCCAACCCAACAGCGCGATATAATTGATGATCGCCTGTTTTATATATCCCTTGGCGACAAGATCTTGATAGCTCGCATCTCCGTTTCGCTTGGAAAGTTTTTCGTGTGCGTTTTTCATGATGGGCGGCAAATGGATGTACACCGGCCGCTCCCAGCCGAACGCGTCGTACATCAAGTTGTATTTCGGCGTAGACGATAGGTATTCGCTGCCGCGGATTACATGCGTAATGCCCATGAGATGGTCATCGATCACATTGGCAAAATTGTAGGTGGGCATGCCGTCGCTTTTGAGCAAAACGCCGTCTTCGATGTCCTTGTAATCGACGGTCACCCTGCCGTAAACGAGATCATCGTAGCTGCCGCTGCCCGTCTCCGGAACATTTTGCCGAATGACATACGGAACCCCCGCCGCCAGCTTTTCCGCCACCTCCTGCGCGGAAAGATGCAGGCAGTGTTTGTCGTACCGCCCGACGCCGTTTTCGTCTTTGAGGCTTTCGATGCGCACTGCATCACAGAAACAATAATACGCGCCGCCCAGCTCGACCAGCTTTTGCGCATATTCGCGATAAATCGACGCCCGCTCGCTCTGCACATACGGACCGTATGCCCCGCCGACGTCCGGGCCCTCGTCGTAAAGGATCCCCGCGTCTTTGAGGGTATCATAAATTATTTGCACCGCTCCGTCTACGTAACGCTTGGAGTCCGTGTCTTCCAAACGAAGAATAAATTTTCCGCCCTGTTTTTTGGCATACAGATACCCGTAGAGCGCGGTACGCAGGTTGCCGATATGCATATAGCCCGTAGGACTGGGCGCAAACCTTGTTCTGACCTCTTTCATAAACCGAAACCTCTCGTAATTCGTTGCTTTCAAAAATCACTCGGAAAAGCCGAGCCGTTTGGGGCGATCTTCGCGATAATAGCTGTAGATCTCTCCGTTTGCATAGATGATGCTGTCACAAAGACGAATGCCCTGCATGCGACACAGTTGGAACAGCCGCCCGAAGGCGACGTCGTCCTCTTCGGAAGGTTCGCATCGGCCGCTGGGATGATTGTGAGCGAGGATGATGCCCGCCGGACGCACCTCGCCGAATATTGCGCCCAGCGTGCGCGTATCGAGAGAGACCTGATCTGCCTGCACGTCCGAAACCGACTTGCTGCACACCAAGACGCCCCGCTCGTCCGTCATGTAGATTTCCAATTTCTCCGCCGATTCTTGGGCAAAACGGCGAAACACATGCGCGCGCACTTCGCCAAAACTGAACAGTCGCACGCGCCGCCGCCCGCCGAGCGCCAGCATGCGGCGCATCAACGCCCCAACCAAATGGATGCGTTCCGCCGTGTGCGGGCCGATTCCGATCACCGCGCAAAGCAGCCGTGGCGACGCGTTGAATACGCCCTCTAAGTCACAGAAACAGTCCAGCAATTCATGCGCGATCGGGTTCGTGTCTTTGCGACGGATGAAATCGTACAATAAAATTTCCAACAATTCGTGGTCGGTCAACGAATCTCCGTGCGTGAACAGCCGTTCCCGCATTCGTTCCCTGTGTCCTTCATGCATGATTCACCGTTCATTATTCTTTTTGCTGTATTGTTTTCATTGTATCATATCCGCGTCGTTTTGTAAAAACATTTTTGCATTTTGCGCGTTTTTTTCCGCATTTCTTTGTACCGTATTCCCCGCAAAAGCACAAAAACTCCCCGCCGCAAAGGCGGCGAGGAGCCAAAAAGGAGTTTTTGTATCCGTTTTCTGACAGATTCTTGCAATTACTTTTCATCCAGGTCGAGATACGTGACGGGGTCGATGCTCTCTCCGTTCTGCGTGACCGAAAAATGCAGATGTTCCCCTTCGTTATACTCGTTGCCCATCGCATCGGTCGCAGCCGAAACCTCGCCCAAAACATCGCCCTGCCGAACCGCATCGCCTACTCGCAGATCGGCGGACACATCGATAGACGCGTACTCGCTCATCAGACCGTTGCCGTGGTCAATGACGACCTTACCGCCCTCCAACAACGTGTCGGTAATGCTCGCCACCGTGCCCGCATATGCCGCAGTGACCTGTGTTCCGGCCGGCGCCTTAAAATCGACGCCCGTGTGCAGGTTGTAACGGTTCAGCGTCGAATTGTACCAAAAAGTGTACGTCGTACCCACGGTAGCGCTCTGCACGGGCAAAGCAAATACGACCTCCGTGCTGCCCGGCTCATCCGGTTCTTCCGGCTCATCCGGTTCTTCCGGCTCGTCCGGTTCTTCCGTGTCCTCATTCCCGCCCTGCTGCGTATCATCGCCGGGGCGATCGAGCGTCGTCGCGGGCTTGGTCACAAAATAGACGGTCAGTGCGATGGCGACAGCCAAAACAAGCGCACACGATGCAATCAAAACGGTATACAGCGTCTTACGTTTGACCCTGACCGGCGATTCGCTCGCACTCTCTCTCTTTTCTTTCATATCGGTTCCTCCCAATCGAATGGATTTTCTGATGCGTTGATTTTTGCCCGTTTCCCAAAAATTATACCTCTTTTCAGAAATTTTTTTAAAACGGCTTTTTTGTCCCTTTGACCGGGCCGCTCAGTACCCGCCGAAAATCAGCGGTGTCCCGATGCAGGCGCCTTCCGCGCGCACGGCGATGTGTAAATTCACGCGATGTCCGTCCAATAGGACGCCGTCCCCCAATTCTTCCGAAAATCCGTAATAATTGATCACGTCTCCCGCCTGCTCGCAGAACGCCGGCTTCATGCCGTAACGTTTCGCCTGCTCGAACGCCTGCGCCGCGTCCGGGTAATAGGCGCTTTCGCCCCTTCGATCCAACAAACAGAGTTTGATCTGCCGCGCCTTTGCGCCCGTTGCCGTGACGATGCGCGCATTGGAAGAAACGCTGTGCGCGTAAAACGCATAGCTGGTCGCGCCCGGGAACAACACATCCTGCGATGCGATCTGCGGCACGAGCAACAAGATCAGACAGGCAACCGCCGTCAGCCACGGCAAAACAAATGTGCGAAGCATAAAAAACCGCCTCCGAAATCATTTCGGAAGCGGTTATTGACCGTTTTTGCAAAATTTATACGCATTCTTACCGGCATCGCTTAGTTTTTTCAAACGTACGCCGGCAAGCATTCCGTTCGCGCGGCGAAACGTTTGCCGCCCGAGCTTCTATTGTTTTCCCTTTCGTCCCAGCGGAATGTGCGCGCAAGCGTTGACGGACAGCTCGGAAAAGTTTCCGACGCGGTACTGTACCAGCCCCTCTGCCGCGATCATGGCGGCATTATCGGTACAGAACTTCCGTTCGGGAAGCACGACCTTACAGCCGGCGGCCGCGCCCAATGTCTGCAACCGTTCGCGCAAATATCCGTTGGCGATCACGCCGCCGCCCGCCGCGATCGTGCGGCATCCCGCAGCGCAAGCTGCCTCCACCGCGCGTTCGGCCAGTACGTCGCACGCGGCGCACTGAAACGACGCCGCCACGTCGGCGCGGCTGTACGGTTCCCCGCGCTGTTCGGCATTGTGACAATAATTGATGACGGCTGTCTTTAACCCGCTGTACGAAAAGTCGTACCCGTTCCCGCGAAACATTTGCGGAAAGCGAATGGTCGGCGCGCCCTGCTTGGCCAGTTTTTCAATGTTCGGCCCCCCCGGATAGGGCAATCCCAACACACGGGCGGCCTTGTCAAAGGCCTCCCCGGCCGCGTCGTCACGGGTAGACCCGAGGACGGAAAAAGTCGTCTCCGTCTGCGTATGGATGATCGCCGTATGCCCTCCGCTGGCAAGCAGCGTAATAAAGGGCGGCTCCAGCGAAGGATCGGCCAAGTAGGCCGCCGCCATATGCCCGCGAATATGATCCACCGCAATCAGCGGGATACCCAGCGAATAGGCGAAGGACTTCGCAAACGACAAACCCACGAGCAGCGCACCCGCCAAACCGGCCCCGTAAGTGACCGCGACCGCATCCAGTTCTCCTGCCCCTATGCCTGCCTGCGCAATGGCTTCGCAGACCGCTTCGTCGATGGCATCGGTATGCGCGCGCGAGGCGATCTCCGGAACGACGCCGCCGTACTTTGCCTGCTCGGCGGCCGATGAAAGGATGATGCTCGAACAAAGTTCCCGCCCGCGCACCACGGCGGCAGCCGTCTCGTCGCAAGAACTTTCGATGCCGAGAATCACGGGGTTTTTTTTGCGCGGCATATTTGCGAAGGATTCCGCGTATCGCATGCCATGCCTCCTTTGTCGCACCGCGGCGACCCGACGCGCCCGCACTCAGCGAATTCGCTGTTTGATTTTTTTCGGAATGCGATCGTATACGACCACGCGATCGCCCGAGCCGAAGGCCGCCTCGATCGCCGGACGATACATCGCATCGATGCTTTCGAACACATACACCTTGCCGCGAAACTTTGACGCGGCAAGTTCGCGCAAAAATTCAAAATCGAGCAACCCGTCCGCGACTGCTTTGCCGCGAAAGGTCATCCGCGTGTTGGTGCGCGTTTCGCATAGATCCAGCAACTCCTCGATCTCTTCTTTTCCGGTCCCCCGCAAAAAGACGATCGCCGGCACAAAGATTGTGCCTTCCCGCCCCGCAAACGTAACGGGAACGAATCCCTTCCAGCGACGATACTCGTCGTAATGACAGAGGACGACCGCGTCGATTTGCGCAAGCGGTATCTGATGCGGCACCCCGTGCCGAGAACAAACGAGATTTTCGCCGCGCAATCCATACCGCGAAAAGATGACAAACTGCGGCAAAACCGCAAGCAAAATCCCGAAAGCCCCCAAGACGCACAAAAACAGGATCCCTTCCAAAAAGAAAAATCCGAGAACGCCGATCCCGACAAACACGCCGCCCAGTATGAGAAAAAAAGCCATATTCGGCTTACGCCGATAAATTTGATAATACTTTTTCACTGCATGTACCCTTTTTCCGCCGCACAGCGCACCAAACCCGCTGCCGATTTAGCTTTTCTTTAAATAGTCAATGATAAACGGCTGGATGTCTCCGTCCATGACGGCCTGGATATTTCCCGTCTCGCAGCCGGTGCGATGATCCTTGACCAACGTATACGGACAGAAAACGTAACTGCGGATTTGGCTGCCCCATTCGATCTTCTTGATCTCGCCTTTCAAATTCTGTTCGTTGGCCAGGCGCTCGCTTTCTTTGAGTTCAATGAGCTTGCTGCGCAGCATTTTCATCGCCATCTCGCGGTTTTGGATCTGCGAACGCTCATTTTGACAGGATACCACGATTCCCGTCGGGATGTGCTGGATGCGAATGGCAGACTCCGTCTTGTTGATGTGCTGCCCGCCTGCACCGGAAGAACGGAAGGTCGTCACCTTCAGATCTTCCGCACGGATCTCCACGTCGCCGTCATCTTCGATCTCGGGCATAACCTCCAGCGAGGCAAACGATGTGTGGCGACGCTTGTTTGCATCAAACGGCGAGATGCGGACCAAACGGTGCACGCCCTTTTCCGCTTTCAAATAACCGTACGCGTTTTCGCCCTCGATCTTAAAATCGACGCTCTTGATCCCCGCTTCATCGCCGTCTAACCGATCCAGTTCGGTCACTTTCAGCCCGCTCCGCTCCGCGTAGCGGGTATACATGCGATAGAGCATGGACACCCAGTCGCAACTTTCCGTACCGCCCGCGCCCGAATGCAGCGTCAGGAGCGCATTATAGCTGTCATATTTTCCACGCAGCAGCGAACGGATCCGCATGTCCTCCAGATCCTCTTCCGCCGTTTCCAGCAATTTATCCAGCTCCGGTACCAGTTCTTCCTCGCCCGTCTCTTCGATGAGATCGATCACCTCGTTCACTTCGTCTAATGCCTTTTTGCCCTTTTCATAGGCGCGGATCTTCCCCTCTACGACGGATACTTCGCGGCCGAGTTTGGCAGAGCGTTCCAAATCCTGCCAAACTTCGGGTTTTTCCTGCTCCTCTTTGAGCGCGGCCAACTTTTCGCCGAGAAGGTCGATATCCAATGCCTCCTTCGTTTCTTCCAGCGTGTCGGAAAGCGCCTTGGCGCGCATCCTGTAATCGTCTGCTTTGAACATAGTTACCTCACAATTCTTCTTTCGATTATACCACACCGACGCTTTGCTGTCAATCATTGTTGCTTTGCCGCGGCGGACCTTCCGCGATTGCCCCGAGCAAAAAAAGAGGGATCGCCGCGTTTGCAGGAGCAAGCCGTCCCCCCGATCAAAAGATCGGGGGGACGGCCGTGCCCGAACGGATCCCCGTTCGGATCGCTATTCGTTTTTCCCGCAGCAATTCTTATATTTCTTACCGCTTCCGCAGGGGCAGGGATCGTTCCGCCCCACCGATTTTGCCGCACTCCGCTGCACCGGTCTCGAAACGCCGTCCGAAGCGTTGGTGACCAGCGAAGAATTATCCGTCAGCCCTTTC
>CALVHT010000042.1 GCA_944328645.1 uncultured Clostridia bacterium | reverse complement strand
GATGGTGCTGACAGAGACGTATGTCATGCATTATGTCAGCATCGTGCTGGGCGAAGAACAGTCGCAGGTATATATCGACGGGGAAAAGGTCGCAGACCTGACCGATCTGAAAACATCGAATTATCCTTCCGGAAACGTGCAGATGGTGTTGGATTTTTGGGGCGGCGGCGGCGATCCTTGGGTTGTGTTCAATGCCTTGGATCCGTTTGTGCTGGTAAATGCTTCTTACCAAGGCAAAATCAACGTCAAAACATTTGAGGAAGAGCTTTCCTTTACCCTGAGCAAACCGGTCGAACGCGTAGAAATCGTCAACGCGGCGTCTGAAACGGTCATTCTCGAAAAGGGGACGGATTACACGGTGGACGGAGACGTCGTGACCGTGGCAAATGAATTTTTGACCGATAAACCGGAAGGCTATTTCAGCGTGAACAGCGTGTTCTCTTTTATTTCCTCGGAAGAAACTGCAAGAACGGCAACCTATGGATATGAGGTACTGTATTACGCTCCGCCCGAATATGAGCAGGCGAATACGACGATCGTAAAGGAAGCGCTCACCGAAGACGTCACGTATTCAATCGTTTATGAAAACGGCGACGAGACCTATGGGATGAGCGTAAACGGCGTGGCCCTTTCGTCCGAGAACTATTCGGCTGTATTTGCAGACGGCGAGATTGGCGTAACGCTTAAAAAGGAGTACTTGAACGCGCTTTCGCATGGCATGTATAGTTTTACGCTTTCCACTTTGGCCGGGAGCGTTGACCATATTGTTTACCGCAATGAAAAGGACTGCGAATGGATCGTGAAAGCCAACGGAACAACGGGAGACGAAAGTGCAGAAGAGGCCGTCAAAGACGAAGCCGGATCAACTGTTTTGAATGTCGGATTCCTCGGCAATGCCTATTATTCGGAAAATATCGATGTTACAAAGCCCATTTATTTAGAGATGGATTTCAATCAGGTGCTTTCCGACCCGAACCCGCATGGTTGGTTTGCGATCGGATTTACCAATGACGTGACGCAGGTGGATAAACTCAATGAATCCAACCCCGCCGACCGTTTGACCTTCCTGTATGTGCATGCAAAAGGCGAATTCCAGTGCGCGGGGGTACTTGCCAACGCACTGATCAAGCCCGAATACATCAACCAAAACGGACCGCAGTTGTTTGAGATACGCTTTGCGCCGGCAGATGCGGACGGAAATACGGTACAGGGGCAGGAAACCGCGGTCTATTTCAATGGGTTTAAAATTTTTGGAACGGACACCAAAAACCAGGCGACCTTTGCGAAGGGGTGTTTCCTCGGCATTTTTTCGGCTCTGGATGTGTTGAATGTCACGATGCGCACAGACATCACCTCTCCCGCGGCCAATACGTACGGTTTGGAATATACGCTGGGAACGGATGCTGATCTGCACGTGCCCATTTATAACGCGACGGAGGTGAAAGCTGTCGAATATTCCGGTGAAGCGCTTGCCGCATCCGATTATGCCTTTGCGGACGGCGAGCTTACGATTCGCGGAAGCTATTTGAAAACAATTTCGTATGCAGAAACAATGACTTTTACGGTTACGGCGGACAACGATGTGCAATTAACGGTAAATGTCAAAGCCTATTGCGAAGCAGATGCATCCAAGGCGGTAACGGCGAAAGTCGGGGCCGATGGCGCCGTATTTGAAAAAGCATTTTCCGGAAAGGCGATCCAGTCTGTGATCGATACGGCAACGTCGAAGGCATTATCCGCAGAGGATTTCCAGGTTTCTTCGGACGGTACGCTGACGGTCGCGAAGGCATATTTTGCGCAGGAAGGGACATATTCTTTTGCGGTCGTAACGGACGACGGATTGTATTTTGCGATGGCGATCAACTATGTTTTCGATAATGATTGGGCAAACAAACTGGATGTTTCCAACGGCACGTATTCGGACGAGACTTTGGCGGTGAAAGGAGAAAGCGATTATCTTTATTCCGAATTGGTGGATCTGACCAAGGAAGGCGGCATGCGATGCACGCTCGATATTCAAAAGCTCAACGGCTACTTTAAGAACGGACAGGACGGAAGCGCGGATGCGTATGTTGCGATCTATTTTTACGACATGTTCAGCGGAAACACCGTGACGCTTGCGGTTTATGCCAACGAGGAAGAGAACAGCAGCGCCCAGCTGGCATATGTAAAATTGTATATCCGCGACAAGGATGGAAAACAGGTTTTTGTGAACAACATGCCCATCGCGGATAATCCAAATTTCTATGACGAGAGCGTGATCGGTGCCAACGTTGTCGGTTTTTCGGAGGATCAAGGCTCGTTGAAAGTGGATTTCAACGACTACAGCATTTATTTGGATCTTGGTGAGACGGATCTTTCTCGGTTGCAGATGGGCGTGCGTTCCACCGCGGACATTGCGGGGGTGAAAAACGAGTTTTCCTTCTCCTGGAAGGTGGAAGAACAGACGCAAGACCCGGGCAAGGATCCGGACAAGGATCCGGGTGGTGAAGAGCAAGATCCCGGCGAAACGCAGGAAGGCGGTTGCGCCGGACTTGCTGGCGGCATTTCGGCAATTGCAGGAGTCGCTGTGCTCGGTGCGGCATGCGGTTTGATTCGTCGGCGCAGACAAATCCGTTAAAGACAGATTCGGGCGGACGGGACTTCCGTCCGCCCGCAAAGGATTGATTTATGGAGAAAACAGGCAAAACTATATCCTTTTTGTGGCTGGCGTTGGCATTGTTTGCGTTGGCGGGGACGATCGCGTTTTCTGTGGTTGCGGGTATGGCGTTGAAAACGTCGGAAAAAGGCTCTGGTTCGCCCATCGCTTTGGATAAGGGCATTGAAAGTCTTGCGGAAAACGAAAGCTATGTGGTCGTTTCAGACGAAACGGGTGCCGTGATGTGCTACGAGCGTTTCGGGGGAGACCGATTGTGGGAATATCAAAGGGCTGCTAAAGAAAGCGGAAAGGCGAAAGCCACTTCCGTTTCGCTGTTCGGTCCGTATGTGTTTGCCCTGTATGACGATCGCATGGTCTTCCGTTTTTCGGCGGAAACGGGCGAAGTGGAAGGCGCGTTGGAGACCAACTATGTGCCAAAGCGTGCGGTCTTTTCGCCGAGCGGCGGAACGCTTTTTGCCGTTTACGGAGAGGTGGGCGCAAAACGCGATGTGTATCTTTTGCGGACGGATTTCGGGGGTACGGAAGAAGCTCCCGCAAGTTATCGCGCGTTTCCCAAATTGGACAGCGGGGATTATGCTGTCAGCTCGGGTGGCGTAGAAACTGGCGTACAGGGCATCCTGATCACGGCAGATGAAAATATATATATTGCCTCCGATGCATACTCGGTGCGCGTCTTTACGGCAAACGGAATGGCAGACGGCTATCGCGAATTTTCCATCGCGGCAGAGAAGCTATCCGCCTTCTGCAAGACAGACGACGGGTTTGCGGGATTCGGATCAGACGGGGTATATTACCGTTTTGACGAGGAATTTGTCTGCAGAACGAGCATGCGCTATGCACAAAGTTTTACCGTTGCCGTGTGCGCGGGGGATACGCTTTACGGAACGGACGGCAATTCGGTCATCGCCTTGACGAAGGAGGGGGAAAAACTTTTTTCGCTGCCTTGCGCGGGGGAATCGCTCTTGTTTGCCGGGCCGGATTCGTTTGTTTTGGCGGGCGAGGGCCTGCGCTGGCTGACGAGGGAACAGGCAGCCGAGATCGCCGCGTTTGGCGGACTGTTTCCGATCTTCTTGCCGTTGGCGATTGTTTTTGCATTGTTTGCGTGTTATGCCGGGGCGTGCGTGTGGAAACCCTGGGGCGCGCGGATCAATCATTTTTTTGTTTTTGTCGGAAAGACCGCCGTACGCCATCGCTTTGCGTACTTGGGGCTGATCCCGACGTTTCTTCTTTTAGCGGTGTTTTATTATTGGCCGATCGTGCGCGGTTTTGGGCTTTCCTTTTTTAATTACAACGGCGTGGTCGCAAAGTTTGTCGGGTTGCAGAATTTTATCGACGTCTTGTACAATACGCTGTTTTGGGACTCGGCGCTGACGATGTTGCTCTTACTGATTACGGATATTGCCAAGGCGATCGTGCCGCCGCTGTTGTTTGCCGAATTTATTTTGGCGGTACGCAATAAACAATTTTCATTTGTTGTTCGCGTGTTGTTATTCATACCCGGGATCTTGCCCGGCGTGGCAGGTACGCTCGTTTGGGTAAACGGAATTTTTGGTTCAGACAGCTACGGGCTGATGAACAGTATCTGCGCGATCTTTGTTCCGGGGTTTATTCAAACTTGGATCGGTCCGTATTTGGAAACGCGTTCGCTGGTATCCATCCTGTTTTTTGCGTTCCCGTGGGTTGGGTCTTACCTTATTTTTTACGGCGGCGTGATGGGGATACCGAAATCATTGTTCGAGGCGGCGGAGCTGGACGGATGCGGATGGTGGAGGCGGATCGTCACCATTGATCTCCCGCTTATCTTTGCGCAGATCAAATACATATTTATTACCTCGTTCATTGCGTCTGTACAGGATTACGGGCGGCTGTTCATAACCGATCAGGCAACAGGTCACGGGCTGAAAGTTCCTGCGCTCATAATCTACGAAAATATTTACAAGGGCGGCAGTGAACCGAATTACGGTCTGTCCAGCGCAATGAGCCTGTATTTGTTCGCATTTTTGTTGATTGCGACAATCATCAATTTTCGAAAGCAGACGGATAAGGAGGCAATGTGATGGACGCAACGGCTCAAAAAGCAAAAAGAATGCGCAAAGGCGGCGTAAACGGTGCGCTCGCACAGGCGGTGATCATTGCATATCTCGTCGTAATGGTGTTTTTTACGCTTTTACCCGTGATCATTACCGTCATCCTGTCTTTGAAAACAGAACAAGATATTTCCACGGGCAGCCTTTGGTCGCTCCCCAAAACGATTCAATGGGAAAACTATTCCTCCGCGATCGTGAAAGCGTTGCCGAACATGGGCATTACGCTGTTGATCGATCTTGTTTCGGTCGTCGCGATGACGCTGCTGTCTGCCTTTGCTGCATATATTTTTGTGCGGAAACGCTTTCCCGGAAGAAATTTTTTGTTCTATTTGGTCATCTTGCCGATGCTTGTGCCCGGGGTAGTGTCATTGACGCCGCAATATTTAAACATCGTGGAAATGAATCTTTTGGGCAGCTGGTTCGCGGTGATTTTGCCGTATATCGCGGGTAACCAAATTGCGTCCATCTTTTTGTTCCGCACATTCATGTCGCAGCAGCCTGCGGATATTTATGAAGCGGCGGAAATCGACGGAGCAGGGGATTTTCGCACCTTCTTTTCCCTCAGCCTTCCGCTTACGTTTGGGATCATTATGGTGCAGGGGGTGGCAATTTTTTCGGCGATCTACAACGATTACCTGTGGCCGTTGATGATTTTTATGAACAATCCGGAACACGGGACGTTGATGCCGGCGCTCAAAGATTTGGCGATTCGCGCGAGCGAAGCGATCCTGGGCAATGGTCTGATGGCAGGCCGGGGTGCGACGTATGCGCTGTATCTGGTCAGCGGCATCCCGTTGGTCATTTCGACGGTGATCGGCCTAAAATTTTTTATTGACGGCGAATTTGCTTCGGGGCTCAAATTGTAGACGGACGAATAAAAACAAAAAGGAGAAAACATCATGAGATCAATCAAAAAACTGTTTTTGGTCTTGCTTGCCTGTGTGTTTCTGTTTTCGGCAGCGGCTTGCGGAGAGAAAACGCCCGAAAAAGACCCGGACAATACGGGAAATTCGAACAACGCCACGGGGCAGGTCAAAGACGGGGAGATTAACATTTTTTTGCCAATCGACTCAGACAGCGAAACCGCGTTTAAGAATGTCGGAAATTCCTATACCAAAATGATGAAGGCGAAAGGGATCACCGTCCGCGTGAATGTTCGCTCTTCCCAGGATCCGCAAGGATATATCACTTCGGTGGACGGGTTGCTGAAAAACCCGGACAAACAGACGGGCGATATCATCCAGGCAAACACGGTCACGCAGTATTACGGTTCGGGCAAGCTCGTGGATTTTACGCCCTATTTGAATACGGCAAACGCGTATAACGGGGATAAGGTTTGGAAATCGACTTTGCGTGAGGACGCTTACCGTACAGACAACAAGACGCAACAGATCTATAATCTGTCTATGGAAGGAAACGCCTTCGTCGCTTTTTACAACAAAGAAACTTTCAAAGAATACGGCATTTCGGTGCCGACGGATTGGGCGAGCTTGCTTGCGGCATTGGATACGCTCAAACAAGCGGGCTACACCGCCCCGCTTGGGTTGAATTTTGATGCGGCAGGGTTGGAAGGAAACAATTTTTATTGGGTCATGCGCATGTATATGGACCAGTATTTCCGCGACATGATCCGCGATGCGCATTCGCAGGATGGCGATTACAGCTATATATCCGAGATCGACGAGGTTTGGGAGTACGATCCCGCGGACCCTTTCAACGATTCAGCAAGTTCGTATACCTACAATTTTACGCGGGTGGTCAACGAATATTTCAAGGAGGGGAGCAAATATAACGCAACGTCTGCACGGTTTGCGGACATGATGGCCAATATGAAGCAATTAGCCTCCTATGCTTCCACCGATTATTCCAACAGCGTGATCCGCCAAAGGTTTCAAAACGACGCGCTGTCTGCGGCGGGCACACAGAAATATGAACTGAACAACCGAGTCGCCATTTTCCTTTTGCGCTTGGATTATATTACCGACCATCAAAAATCTTTGGGGCTCGCGATGAACAAGCCGAACGGCATCGTCCCGATCGATGAATTATCCGACATGCTGGGGTGGTTTGAGCTCCCTGCAATGCCGAATCAAGGGGGAGAAGGCGCCCCGGCGGCAGACAATCTTCGCACGATGGGCGGCCCCGATCATCATCCGCTTGCGCTCGTCAACCGCGATGCGGATAAGACGGCGCTCTGTATCGATTTTCTAAAATACCTTTTCTCGCCTACGGGCTTTGACGAGTACTACAAGCACTACAAAAACCTCGGAAAAGTTTGCGCGATGCAATGTTATCTGAAAGACTATACGTTGCCCGCGGAAGTAATGATCGAGGGAAAAACATCCTTTGACGGAGACTGTTCGACGAATCCGTACGCCCTGTTTGCCAATTATTATACGGAGAATGCGGGGTTAAGTACGACCGGCGGGAAAATACAGACACTCGTCAACAATAAGATCTCGGAATACCTGCGCACCCAAGGTGCAAGCTGGGTGCCCTACGGCGAGGAGATTCACAGCATTATTTCTTCCGGGTTTGGCAATTACGCGCAGTGGCGCGGATTACAGTGGACTTCGCTGGCCGACTATACGTCTGCTAACGTCAATTATACCGCGGATCCGATGAACGGATAGAATTTTGTCTGCGCGGGCGGAAACGCCGCCCGCGCAAATATCGAGGAGAACTATGAAAATTCGGCAGAAAATCATCTCGTTGTTCATGGCTTCGGCGCTCGGTATGTCGCTCACTGCCTGCGTACCACAGCAGGCAGATGGGGGAAAGCTGGACGAAAAAGCACAGGGAATGGTGAACGGGTTTACGCAGACGGCCGCCACGGACGACGTGGGACGTTCGTTCGCGCCTGTTTCCGGATATGACGATCAAAAATACGTAGGGATTTTTTATTTTCTTTGGAACGGTTCCGATCAAAGCCCGATCAAGGACGTGAGCAACAATTACGAGAAAAATCATACCGTCATGACACAGTTGCTGGCGCGCCAGGCTGCCGGGGGAACGCCGGAAATGAATTCGTTTCATTATTGGGGGGAACCTCTGTACGGGTATTATAATGCGGAGGATGCATGGGTGATTCGCAAGCATATTGAATTGTTTATCCATGCAGGGTTGGATTTTATTGCGTTTGATACGTCCAATGGGCGCATTTACGATTACCAGGTCTATACGTTTTTGGATATTTTGCTGGACTATTACGAGCAGGGATTTGCCGTTCCGCAAGTGATGTTCCTTACGCCGGTCAATCCTGCAGACTCGATAACGACGGTGCAGAGTATCTATAATAGCTTTTATGATCCGTCCATGTATGCTAACTATGCGCCGCTGTGGTTTTGCGGAAAGCACAACAAGCCGTGGATCATCGGCAGCCAAACGGGCAACGCGACGGTGGATTCCTATTTTTACTTTAAGCTTCCGCAATGGCCCAATGCGGCTATTGAGGCAGCGCGTTTTCCCTGGATCGATTGGAATTATCCCCAAGATATTTATACGGATTCGCAGATCGGCAACATCATGAGCGTTTCGGTTTCGCAGCACGTGGGCCTGATGGGAAAATCCAACGGAATGTACGCAGATTTTAGCGATTCGGGTTTGTTTGCACCGGAAAATCGCGGCGAACTTTTGAAAAACGACTATCATTTTGATGCAAATTATATGGATTTGGTGTATAATGCAAACTGGGGGCGTGGATTCGACCATGGCAGCGGAACGAACGACCGTGCACGCGCACTGGCAGAAGGAACGAATTTTCAGCAGCAGTGGGAAACAGTATTGCAATATGACGCCGACTCGGATGAATCCAATGACATCGATCTCGTTTTTGTGACCGGCTGGAACGAGTGGATCGCTCAAAAACAAGCAAACAGCGTCATTCTTGGGGACGATTATTGTCACTTTGTGGATACGTTCAATTTGGAATTTTCCCGCGACATAGAGATGAATGCGGAATACCTGGACAACTATTATCTTGCGTTGGTACGCAATGTACGCGCCTATAAAGGCGAAGGGGAAACCGCCGCGTATAAAGAGGGGAAGGAGCTTTCCGCACTCTTGTACGGGTTGGACGGCTGGAACGCGGATAACGTTGCCGTGTATCGCGATTTTTCCGGGGAAACGATTGCGCGCAACGCAATGGATACATCCGGGCAGACGGTGTTGAGCAACGATACGGGCAGAAACGATATTGCGGAAATTCGAGTGACGGCGGATGCAGACAGCGTTTATGTCATGGTACGTACGGCGCAGCCGATCACCCAATACGAGGAAGGAGACTCCCGCTGGATGAATGTATATCTCGGCGTAGAAGGGCGCGCGGGGGGATGGCAGGGACTGCAATTTGTTTTGAATCGTACGCCGCAAAAGAAGACGACTTCGATACACCGTGTAGACGGTTCTTCCTTCGTGTATGTGGGCGAATGCGAATATTCTGTGAACGAGAATCGGATTTGTTTTGCGGTAAAAAAGGAGCTTTTAGGTGTCGGCGCAGGGGACTACACGCTCGCGCTCAAAGCGGCGGATAATCTGCAAAAAGATTTTGATATAGCGGATCTGTATACAAGCGGTGACGTTGCGCCGATCGGCAGACTGCGTTATCTGTATAAAGTTTCAAAGTAACGGGAAAAGAAGCAATGGAAAGATCGATTAATCGAAATGATGTGGCGAAGAGGGCGGGCGTTGCGCCGTCTACGGTGTCGCATGTGATCAACGGTACAAAGTATGTGAGCGACAGTGTGAAAGAGCGCGTGTTGCGCGTCATCGAGGAGCTGGATTACGAGCCGAATTTGCTCGCGCGCAGTTTTAAGACCAATTCCACCAAGCAAATCACCGTGCTGATCAGTACGCTCGATAATTTCGACGAGTTATACCGCGGTATGTACGAAGTGGCGTTCGAAGCGGGGTATTCCTTGAACATCATCATCGCGAACGATAACCGCGTCAATTATTACAGCAGCTGTTATGCGCATCGTGCAGAGGGGATCATCAATCTTTCGCGTTTTTTTTGCGACGACAAGGAATACAATAAACTGATCGCGCACAATGTGGCGGTTGTAAACATCCACCCGGGCAAAGAAAATTACGAGGTAAGCATCAACTATGTGAACGCTGTGGAGGCCTTTGTAAAAGAGTTGATGCAAAAGGGCAGGACAAAGGTCGCGTTTTTGGCGGATACTTCGCGTGCAGAAATCGAACCAGACACCCGTCTGATCGCGATGCGATATTTTTTGGAGCGCGCCGGTTTTCCGTTAAACGAAGAGCTTCTGCGCTGTTTTGAGGACAATACCGTCACTTTAAACGCATCGGAATTTGGTTACAATGCGATGGCGGATGTACTTGCCATGCATCCGGATACGAATGCCGTTTACTGCGTCAACGATTATGTTGCGTTGGGAGCTTATAAATATCTATGCGAACACGGGCTCCGAGTTCCGGAAGATGTGTCGATTTGCGGGTGCGACGATATTCTGGTCAGCCGTTATATGAGCCCGTCCATCAGCTCCATGGGGATTGATAAGACGGAATTTGGAAAAAATTGCATGATCAACGTCATGGAACAGCTCAAAGGCAATAAGGATCAGGAACGCAAGATCATTCTGTATGCTGCCTATCTTTCTCGCGAATCCGTTTAAAAATCTTTTCGCTAAGCGAGAAAAAAGCGGTGAACGATCGTGAACGCGGCTATGCGGCAAGGCGTTCGCTTCCTGCCGAATGCTTTGTCGGCGTCCGTATGCACGTTTCCGCCGCTTTTTGAAAAAATACACCGAATGCGTACAGAAATTCGCGCATTCGGTGTTTTGTTTTTGTATGAGATGGGACGCCGCACGAGGAAATCGGGTTATTCGGCTAGTTGAAAGCGGGCGGCGAGGGGTAAATGGTCGCTCCAGGCAAAGTCACCTTTCAACATGGCGGGGGAGGAAAGGATTGCTCCCGCATACAGCAGATGATCGAGCGCGGTTTCCCCTGCATGGGATTTTAACGAACCGTCGTTCGCGGCCTTGAACACATTGCCGCAGGCGGTCTGCACATGCTCACTGTTCAAATCTCCGCCGATGAAAAATACGTCTTGTGGCCATTGTTCTTTCAAGGCGTTTGCGCGGCGAAAGAGTATTTCCTGCCCTGCAAGATTAAAATCGGTATGCGCCGCATCCGTTCCGTTTTCCAGCCAGGGCAGATGCGTACAGAGTGCAACTACCGATTGTCCGGAGGTTCGGTCCTGCAACCTTCCCCATACGGCGACACGCGGCCTGCCTTCTAAGTTGCGAAAATCGCTGTCTGACATCGCAGAAAAGACCGAATGCAGGTCGTCGGGCGTATCGGAAATCGCAAAGGCGCCTTGTTCGAGCAAGCGAAAGCGGTTGTTTTTATAGAGGATGTAATTGCAAAACCGGGCGTCGTATAGATTGGCATTTCCGTAAGAAGGATAAGTGCGCGGGCCGTCTGCAAAATCAGAAACGCGGATATAGGCATACCCCATTTTTGCCGCGAAGGAGGGCAGCGACTCGTCTTGAAAAGCGGCGACCTCGTTGAGAAAAACGAGATCGGCATTTTCTGTCTGCAAAAACGCCATCTGCTCTTGCAGCCGCTGGGCGTCGGAAAGCGCAAACCCGCTTTGTACGGTTTCAGCCGAGGTCCCCGCCAGCAGATTGTAAGTAATGGCGTATAGAGCGGGCGATTTTTCGTCGCTCTCGTCCTCTTTGTCTGGTTCCGCAGGAAGTTCCTGCTCGGTGTCTTCGTTGGTTTCGTCGCCTGTTTGGGTTTTGTTTGCATTGCAGGCAACGAACGCGACAAACATGCTCGCAAACAGTAAAATTGCAAGCAGTCTTGCCAATGTTTTCATAAAAAATCTCCCTGAAAATCACTCCTTTTTTTTGTAATGTGGTCGGTTTCTTATATTATACAACATTTTTTG
>CALVHT010000041.1 GCA_944328645.1 uncultured Clostridia bacterium | reverse complement strand
AAACGGTTGGAGATCGGGGCAATACTTCGGGAATTGTGTCGCTGGAAAGGGGTAGAAATTATAGAAGCCGAAGTATGCCCCGATCATATCCATATGCTGATATCGATACCGCCCAAGATGAGTGTATCAGGATTCATGGGCTTTCTGAAAGGGAAGAGCAGCCTTATGATATATCAAAGATGGGGTAATATGAAATTCAAGTACAGGAACAGGCAGTTTTGGTGTCGCGGTTACTATGTGGATACGGTAGGGAAAAATACGAAAGCGATTAAAGAATATATCGCAAGCCAGTTAAAACAAGATAAAGAGATGAGTCAAATAAGTATAGACGATTTGGACGACCCGTTGACGGGTAGCAAGTAACAATCGCATGACTGCCAGGTCGTCATATGCGCGGCTTGCGCGCCGCTGGTAGTATTAGGGCTAATAGCCCGAAACTGAAAAACCACCGGCTTAGCCGGTGGATATTTATTTCTTATCTTCATCAATCATACGCCGCACAAGTTTACTATCTTCATCCCCAAAACGCCAATCATCATAGCGCCGTCCAAAATTTTTCATTTCATCTTTTTCAACCCTTGGACGCAAATAAGCCGAACGATTGTCTTTTGGGTTTGGATTCTTCCTTAGCGGAATATTGTTTTCATCTTTCGTCTTGCGGGAATGCGTAATGCCGATATACTTATACACATTCCCATTTCTATCAATCACATATGTAGGATGATTGATACGCTTATTTTTGCGAAAACTACGCCGAAAATTTTTACTTTTCTTTGCCATAAATACCTCGTAAATTGAATGCCGAAAGGGGCTTTTCCGCCCCGATCGGCATTTTGTCTAAACACCCCTGCGGGGAGCTGAGCAATGAAGGGAAAATTTACCTTTTGCCTGCATTCGCTTTCGTCTGATACTTATTTACCTTTTTATGGGCAGACAGCCCGCGTCCGTAGCCATACTGCGCAGCCGTCTATGAACCGCGCACCTTCGGCAGATGATTGTATGCCGCATATCCGTCGCGGAAGCCGTAGTTGTACGCCTCGCGCACGGCTTGCATATAACTTTGCTTGCGCGCGGCAGAACTGCTGCGCGTTTTTACCTTCGAAGCCATAAACACCTCCGTTATTTTTTTCGTTTTCGCCGCTTGCCGTTGACATATGTATCCTCGCCGATATTGACGACCGTCGTCGCCGTATTCCGGCTGAAAATCCAACGAAAAAACCGATATAACAAAACAGCCAATAATATAAGCAATAAAACGGCAATTAAAATTTGCCACAAGACAAATTCATCATCATCTGTAACAACCACGGGCGGAGTAATATCGGCAACAGCGTCGATCGGCGAAGATACGACCGGGATGATCGTGTCAACGCCGCCGTTCGTGAATGTCACGTCGATGATGTCGAAATCCAGTTGCACCCACTCCTGCGCAAAATACGCATTCGTATCGATATAATCGTATCCGAAATTTGTTCCCAACAGCGTCCAATCGCCCTTTCCGCGTTCATATTCAACAACTTCATAACTGGAATATTCCGTCTGCATATAACGAAGCAGAAAAACCGTTCTGTCGTTTCGGTCCATTGCCTCACAGAAGGAATGAAATGTATCATAGTCGCTGTCCGCGATATAGAATGTGTCGCAGAAAACTTCGGGCGAAACGTCGAAATCCGCCTCAAAATCGATTGCCTGGATCGCGGGAATGCCGTCGTATACCTGCGAATCGCCGACCGTTCCGCCCGTGCCGAGCCAATTTTCCCACCAGTTGCGATCGATCGTCGCGTCCGTCAAAGAAAAAGTATCGTCCGCACAAATGTTAACGTCCGTAAAATCGGCGTCCACACTCGCAAACAGTGTGCGGCTGTATTTGCCATTGACAAGTTCGCCGCCATGTTCGCCTGTATAATCCGTAAAGTAGTCCAACAGCGCTTCGGCGGAAAGGATATAATTCTCCGCATTTCCGTTTTCGGCAAGGAAAGCATAACAGAGCGTATACAAGTCGGAATCTGAAACCGTATAGGTACGGTTGACGTTATAGCTCAAATACGAAAACCCATAAGAAGCCGAATTCCATGAAGCGGAACCCGCATACTTGGAAGCGATCAATGCATAGGGGAAATCCGTGTTCGCGTTGTCATCCGCGACATACTGAAAATCGCCGCCGTCCACATAACTGCCGAGGAAAGGAAGCAGCGCATTGTAAACCGTCTCATTCCCCGTAACGAGGATCGGAGAAGTCAACGCGTTCAGCCACGTTGCATGAACGGCCGTCAAAGCGCCGTACTTTGCGAGAACGTCGTTCGGAACGGCAAAATATACGGAATGCAGCGTGTCCTGCGTCGCGAGATCGCCACTCATGCCGTCGGGGCGGTAAAAGGTGCTGTACACGTCCAGCGTTAAAACTTCGCCCTGTTCGGTCGTGCAGGTTAGCGTATCGCCTTCCGACGCAACACTGCCGTAACCATCCGCATAGCCGCTGTATCTATACACGAGATTAACGGTATAGTCCGTCGCGTTCCGCTCGCCGTCCACCAAAAGCTCTATGCCGCTGACATGATAAACGCGTTCGCTGCTGTTCAGATCGCTCAACATGCTTTCCTTTTCCGAATCGGTCAAAGCGAGCTTGAACTTATAAAAGAGCCCTTCATAGCCGGCACGCTCGCTTTTGTTCAGAAAACGCAGGCTGTACTTTTCATAATGCTCATCGTTCCCTGCGGAAAGCTGAATCTGATTGAGAACAGAGCGCTCGCTATACGCAAGCCCGCGCGGATTCCAGACATATACATACAGCCCGTAATTGTTCTGCTTATTCGAGTAAAAACTGTAACAGTATTCGGTAAACATGACGACATTCGTCGTATGCTCTTCGGAAAAAGCCCAGTCGCGCACATCGAACGGTTTTCCGTCGATCGTCATGCTCTCCAAATCGTCCAATACGTCCGTCTGATCGTATTTCAAAGAATCATCTGCCGTCGCGTAAGCAATGGGGGAAGCGGTAAAGCTTCCAAAACACATTGCTATACACAGAAGGAGAAAAAAAGCGAAATACGAAAGCTGTATTGCTCTTTCTTTCATACACTTTCGCATAACTCACCTCAAAAAACGATCGCCGTTTGGTCAAGTTCGATGAAAATATTTGGAATATTGAACCACAGCTCCACGATACTTTCGCCCGAAGTCACGGTGATCAGAAAATAAGCCGCATCTTCTTTTAGCTCATTCACAAGTTCAATATCTCCACCAAACTGTTCTTCAACGATTTCTTCAACCGTTAAAGAAGGAACAGTCAACGAAAATCCGCCCAAAGTCTTTTCAACTTGAAATATCTCCGTATAGTCGTTTTTCGATTCGTCCGCGTCATGGAACTGCCAATATTCATCCCCGAATACGAAGTCGAAGTTGTTGGCGCTATTCGAGGTGATCCGAACAGAATAATTCACATCCTCGCCCGTCAAAGACTTGACCGTAAAGGAATACGGCTGACCTTTAACAAGTGTAATACCGCCACCTTCCACATTACTGTAAAACAGCTCATCCTCAAACATCACATAGAAGGAAACCCCTTTTTCTTGCAAAACAAAATATGCGATCAATCCGGCAGCTCCAAAGATAAGCAGCAACACCAAAATAAATGAAAAGATCTTAGCGAACGTATTGCCCGCATTGCTTCTATACGTTCTACTCATTTTATCACCGCCTTATTAAAACACAAGCGAAGAAGTATTCAACGTTACAGAAGAAACATTGATTGGAAAGAAATCGGCAGAAATTCCAAAATCAAACGACGCAGTATATGATCCGCCTTCGAATTTATCGTAGGAATAAGAGAAAGTAAAAGCCCGGTGTCCGTCAAATTCTTTCATAACACCTGCATAGCGCTCATAAACATCGCCTTCCTTTGCAAAAATTTGCATCATTCCAGCAGAATCAATGTCCAAAAAACTTCCGGGAAGAAAAATTATCATAGGCAAACGTTCAATGTCATAACGAGATGAGGCATAACTATTCAATTCAAATCCAGCTGATTCAAATGCCGAAGCCAACTCATCTTTTATCTGAATATAAAAATTGAAATTATAATGAACATCGATCGTATATGCCGAATAAGTTACAACAGGTTCTATAATTGCTTCCTGATCAACGAGGCCCCACTCTACACCGTTTGGATAATACGGTTCAAAAGTATAATCAGAACTACCGGATTCATACATCAAATCACCCTTATGATAACGACCGGAACCGGATTCATCAATGGCTACATAAAATTCAAAACCGTCTACAGATAACAAACGTTTTTGATAATCAACGGTTGCTTCCGCCTTTGCGGACGAATTGGAACGACTGGAGACAGTTACCTTGATCTGCTCCCCAAAGTCTTGCAAACATTCGACCGTCGCCGTCAACGCGCCGTCGCTCGTCGGTGTCACCGTCACATAATCGGTGACCGTCTTGCCGTTCGCCCACGAAGAGCTTGCATCCACCCATGCAACAGCCCAATCGACCGTCTTATCTACGGCATTCGACGGGGTAATGATCGCCGTCAGCGTCTGCGCGGATTCCGCCAGCGGGCTGACGCCGTATGCGGCATAATCTTCCGCCGCGATCTTCATACTTTTCAGCGAAATACCATTGCCGACGCTGCTACCTACGATCATACCGCCGTTATCTGCGGTCTCTGTCTGCTCTTCTTCGGGTTTGAACTTGTTCCAATTCGTGAACCCGTCCGAGAAAATACCGACGAACGCCGCCGCGATCGCGATAAAAGCTATAATGATGGAAATAGCCGTTACGGCCCATCTTGTCTTATTGCTCATCTTTCTGCCTCCTTTTATTTGTTGACCGTTACGGTCACTTGCCCGGCATAGCCGAGTACTTCGGTCAAAGCAACCTTGCCGTCCTCATCTTCGATAGGGGTAATGACGATCTTTGCCGTCTCCGCATTGTCGGGAATACTGCCGTCAAAATCCTCCGAAAGGGCTGCCGTCTTGGAAATAAACTCATCTTCCGCGCCGTAGAAATACAGCGTATACGTTACCGTCGCCTCGTCCTCGATCTCGACCGTCAGCCCATCCGTCGTGAACGCGCTGCGCGTTACGAAGGAAGTATCGCCGTCCGTCTGCTTGCCATTTTCGTCCAGTACCGCGATCGTATACGCTTTCGGCCCGATCTCCGTCACCGTCGTCTGCCGATCCAGCAGAATAAACAACGTAATGACCGCGCCGATCAACCCGATGGCAATCAGAAAAACGAACACCCATTTCACCTTGTCCGACGCTTTATGTTTTCGCAACTCATAATTCGACATAATTTCAAACTCCTTTCAATTTTTTGAACTCTTGATTCGGACGGATGGGAATACAGTGCCCGCCCGACGCTGCCGCCACCTTTTGAGCGACGGTGTAGAACGCTTCTTCGACGTAAACACCGGTGCTTTCTCCGCGCTTATCAACGCCCGTTTCTATGAACGCGCCGCCATCGTCGCTTTCAAATACGCAACTGATACGTGACACGGGGAACAGCATTTTTACACGCTCACGCTTTTCCGTGACTTCAATAAAACCTTTCATTTCGCTCACCCCGCTTGATCTAAAAACGATATGCGCAGGCGCTCATTTTCCCGCAGCAGTTCGTCGTACTGCTCTTCAAGGTCAAATATCTTGTCGCAAAGTTCCCGTTTTGTCCATTTTTCAAAACGCGCGTACTTATCTTTCAGCGGCTCCTCCGCTTCGGGCGTCTGGTCGTTCGTTTCATCCTGCGACTTGCCCGAAAGACTCTTTTTATATTCGCGTATTTTCTTGATCGTCCAATCAGGCTTGACGGGCTTGCGATCTTCAATGGAAAGGGGAAGCAACTCACAAAGCTGCGAATAGCTATACGGCTCCCATTCCTTCTTGAAGCAGCGCAAGCCGTCGCCGAACTCGTCGACAATGTTCATAAGGCGGCTCACCTGCGTTTTATCAAGTCCGAACTCGTCATAGCAATAAGCGAAAAAACATTCAGAACAGCAATTACCAACAAAACCCGAAACACCCAACTTTTCACGGTCAAACGTCAGCCGATATAAATTGCTCGAATATAGGTCAATCAAATGAACGCCGAGCCAAAAGAAATTTGTTTTACTTTCGTCCAAACTTTCACGTACTTTTGCGGTATAACCGTTTAATGCATTCCAGTCTTCCAAACTCTCGCAACCATAATGTCCCATAGTCCGTTTTATCGTAAAATCAATCATGTTGTACCTCGTAAAGCAAAACGGGGCTGTTTCATTCAGTTTTCACGATTGAAACAACCCCGCTATTCCTTTTATTCTTTTGCCTTTGCGCTTGCCTTTTCTGCTTCAAAACGCAAGAGGCGGATATAGTTTTCCATGACCGCTTTATCGCTACCGCGAACAGTTTTCAGCGGGTAGCGCCATTCAAAACCGATTTCGTCCGTATACACCGCTTCATATACCATGTACTTACGGATTCCAGTATGCTCGTCATACTGACGTTCTTCACGAAACTGCAACTCGACCTTTTTCACGCTGTCGCTGAAAAGTTTTTCCAACGCTTCATAACCGCCAACGTCGGATGCCTTGAAATGAACTTCCGAGATACTTCCACGGAATACGGCGGGCAATATGTATTCCCAATACTGCTTCCCGTCCGACTTATTGGTGTAACGCCGTCGCACGACATAGATTTTCGGCATTTCGATTTTCTTTTCTTCATCTGCCACGCTCTCCGTTCCGTCCATTGCTGCAAGGACTTCCGTCGCTTCCATTGCCTTCATAATCTGCGATACCCGTCCCGACTGTTTACTTGCATTCTGTTCGGCTTTCACTTCTTCCACAACATTCACATTTTCTTTTGCCATTTTGCTACTTTACTCTCCTTTGCGTATGGTCGCCACCAATTAAAAATCTGATCACAACTATATGTAAAATCTAAAATTTAGACTTTACCTATATGTTGCAATCAGATTGTATCAAAACAGATCCGTCGTCTCCTTTTCACGGGGAGGCATTGACATTTTTTTCTGTATCCTTTATAATAAAGGCGGATGTTGACAGCGGCCGGAGGAGTGTGCTATAATTCCTCCGGGCAATCATGCTTTGCGTAAGGTTTGGCAGGCATCGAAAAAAGAGGATCGAACCGTCGAGATTTCAAGGAACATGCGGGCAAAAGTTCGGCCGATCGGGAAAAAGAAGGAACGATGAAAGCAAAAGTTAAGTTATTGATCTGTTATCACAAGCCAGATGTTTTGTTGCAAGACGAAGTGCTGACGCCCATTCACGTCGGCCGTGCGCTGGCGCGTCAGAAGAGAGGAGAAAATGACCCGGATTTTCGCTGGATGTGCGAACACATGATCGGCGACGACACGGGCGAAAATATTTCGGAAAAAAATGCGTCTTACAATGAATTGACGGCGCTTTATTGGGCGTGGAAAAATTATGATCGATTGGGCGATCCGGACTATATTGGCTTGATGCATTATCGGCGTCATTTTATCTTCCGTCCCGCGAGCGATGTCGTTGAAGAGGTGGATGCGATCGACGCGACCTATTTTCAGCGGATTCACTATAATGCGGAAGGGATGGCCCATCTGTTTGACGATTGCGACTATGTGGCGCATTTGGGACATGTAGACAACGTATACGAACATTACCGTGCCAACCATCATATTGAAGATTTAGATCGAGCCCTGCGTATTTTATATGCGCGCTATCCGCGGTATAAAAAGAGCGCCGAGCGGTTTTTGCGTTCGTCTTACGGCAATTTCTGCAATATGTTCATTTTTCCGCGAAAAATATTTTTTGAGTACTGCTCCTGGCTTTTCGATATTCTCGGGCAGTTCGAACGGGAAACGGACCTGACGGATAAGCGGCTGTTCATTTCCGAACGGCTGACGGGAATTTACATTGAAAATCTCAAACGGCGCGGGCTGCGCCAAAAGTCACTGGCGGCAACGTTTGTTCGCTCGCCGATGCGCATTCCTTTGGCGGTGCCCTATTGTTCGGCGTCGATTTTCCGTACGGCGGTCACAATTCTGTCTGCTTTGCGGGCTGCGGAATCGGGGGTAAGTCTTGCCCTGTATGTTTTGCATCGGGAAGGGGAGTTGAAACCGGGCGATCGTCCGTTTGAGGCGTTTAAGAAACGTTTTCCGTATTGTACGATCGAATACGTGAACGTGACGCGCCAGCTAAAATCGCGGGGGATCTCGCCGGAGTCGTTTGAGTTTCCCCGGCAATATCCGCTCGTTTTGGCGCCGTTGCTGCCTGCGGAGAACAAGGTATTATATGTGGACGAGCATGTGCTGTTCCAAAAAAATGTCGGCAAATTTTTCCAAGCCTGCAACGCCGATGAATTTGCGGCGATCGGATTTAAAAAGCCGGACGGGAGCATCGCGGAGAACATGTTTGTCTTGCAGTGTGCGCGGTTGCGTCGGCTTTCGGTCCTGGAAAAGTGTGCGAAACAGGCCGACCTTTCGGTTGCGGAGGATTTCGCGCGGGCGATCGAGGACCGAGTCGGAGAGATCCCTTCCTATTTCGGAATAGCGGCAGAAATTTATTGGCATCCGGACAGCCGTGTTCGCGGCGTGGAAGAATATTCGAAGTCTGCATTTCTCTATTACCCGGAGCAGACGCATCCGTGGGAGGCTGTCGCTGCGCCCGCTTCCGTCGCATGGTGGGAGACGGCAAAAGGTATCCCGTCGCCTATTCCGTTTGATTGTATGAGTGCGCGTGCGGTCGGAAAGGCCGATCGGGCGGCAGACGTGCTGCACGGTGCAAGCGAAGGAAAAATGCACGCGGCGCAGGCAGCCGCGCTTTCCGGCAGATATTTTTGTACGGTATCCAAACAGCTGTTTTCCAAAGGAATTCGCTATCTGCGGAAATACGGCATGTGGATTACATTGAAAAAGACCATAGCGGTCATGATAGGTAAAAACGATGCGAACTGAACAGTTGCGACCTTTCGTTTCGGTCTTGGTACCGGTTTATAATGTGGAAAAATATCTGCGGCAATGTTTAGACAGCTTGGTTGGGCAAACGCTGCGGAATATCGAGATCGTTTGCGTCAATGACGGATCGACGGATTCTTCGCCGGAAATCTTGCGCGAATACGCTCGCCGCGATGCGCGGATTGTCGTTGTAGATAAGCCAAACGGCGGGTTGCCTTCTGCACGCAATGCGGGGCTGGGCGCTGCGCGCGGGGAATACGTCGGGTTCGTCGATGCGGATGACTATGTGGATGCGACGATGTTTGCGCGTCTATACGCGGAAGCAAAGCGCTGCAAGGCAGACATTGTTGTTTGCGGTGCGCATGCGTTTCCCGGGGTCGCGCCGCATTGGATCCGCGCCGCGCTTTCCCCCTTGCGAATCGTCTACACAAAGCGATCCATCGACGCGCTTTTTGACGGTCGTGGCGCGCGCCCGTTTTTGTGGCGCGATCTGGTTCGTCGAGATCTGATTGAAGCGGACCGGATTCGGCTGGATGAAAGCATTGTCGTGGGGGAAGACCAGGCGTTTCAGTTTAAAATTTTTCCGCGCGCGAAGCGTATTTCCTTTTTGCCCGACAAACTCTATTATTATCGATGGTGCCGCCTGGGATCGATCATGAACGGGGCGCAGGTCAAAGATTGTAAAAGGCGCGTGCAAGAACATATCAAACTGGTTCAGCACATTGCGCAGAGCTGGAACGAAATGGGCGTGATGCAGGGAAATGTTGCGCGTTTTTTGGATTGGGCGATTGATTTTTTGTATAGCGATGTGTTGCGGCTTTCCGCAAGCGATCGTGCGCCTTTATGCCGAAAATTGATCGAGGTTTTGATCGAGAACGGCTATTTCCTCCATTGTGCAAGCCTTTCCGCTGCCGCGCGCCAGCGCTTTGAAGAAATCGGAAATCTTAGCCGGCAGTCTTTGCCGGCGCCGCTTTTGAGCATTGCGGTTGCCGCGACGGGGTCCGATGCGTTGACGCGTCGGTGCCTGGGTTCGATTTTATCGCAGAATCCGGGCTGTATCGAGGCTGCCGTATGCATTCGCTTCGGCGATACGGCAAATTTGGCGGTGGCGACGGATTGGATGAAAAAAGACGGTCGTGTGTGTATCTACATTGTCGAAGAGGGTATGTCGCTCGCCGAACAATACAATCTTTTGGCGCATACAGTGCGCGGAGAATATATTGCATTTTTGGAATCGGACGATTGTGTTGCGTCCATGGCGGCTGTCGTGCGCGCGGTCGATCGGTTGCAAGGAGACCGAAAATTCGATGCGGTCGGCTTTGCAGAGCCGGGCGCATGGAAAGAGCGCTTGCAGTCGGCCGACTATAAGCAGTTTTTGTACCGGACCGAGCGGATCCGTGCGGAGGAGCTGACGTTTCAGAATTTTTCTTTGTGGACGGGGCGTGTCTTTTTTGCGCGTTACTGCGTGCGTCATCCTTCGATCGCGGTGGAGAACGAACGTCTGTTTACCCGCGGCGAAAAAATGCGTTGTGCGGCGCTCTCCACAAACGAAGCGCGGCAGGTCCTGTACGCAGCGGTATGGCTTTTGCGTGTGGGGCGGCGGTTTGGGCTTCGCAAGCTGGTTTCCAACGTTTCTTCGCGGCTGGATACGGAAAATTATGCGCACTTGCTCACGGATATTTCCTTCCGGTTTACCGAAGATCGAGAAACTTCCGCGGCTGTCTTTCGATTGCTGTTGCAAGCGAATGCGCTGGCGGGGGAACGGGAAGGAAACACTTTGCTGCTTTCCCTCTCTCGCTGGATCGAGTTGCGGCAACGCGTGGTCAATGAGCTGATTCAATAATGGTTCATGCCTGACATAGTACTTCAACTTTGCTAAGAATGGGTTGAAAGGAAGAGGGAAGAACGGGAGAAAAGTTTTGTGACAAAAGATTCGAGAATAGAAATGACGATCGCTTCGGTGGGAAAAGACAAGTGCACCGGTTGCAGTGCCTGCGTCAACGTATGCCCGGTTTCGGCGATTCGGATGCAAGCGGACGAAGAAGGGTTTCTTTTTCCGCAAGTCGGCGAAAATTGTGTCGGGTGCGGAAAATGCAGAAATGTTTGTCCGGTTGTGTTCCCGCCCGCGGTAAAGAAAATTTTGCCGCGTTATTATGCAATCATGGGGGAGGACGATTTGCGCCTGAAAAGTTCTTCGGGCGGAATGATGTCTTTGCTCGCTCATGTGGTCTTGGAGGAAGGCGGTTGCGTTTGCGGCGCGGCATGGTCAGAAAATTCTGAAGATTTTGCGCGGGTAGAGCACGTTTTGATCGAACGCGCAGAAGATCTGCAAAAGATCCGCAAATCCAAGTACGTACAGAGTAACATGAACGACGTATATCGCCGCATTGCCGAGATCATGGAGCAGGGGCGCCCGGTTTTGTTTGCCGGCTGTCCGTGTCAGGTGGCGGGCATGCGCAATTATTTCCGCGGGAAAGACGAACGATTGCTGTTGGTCGATATTGTTTGCCACGGTGTTCCGTCCCCTTTGGCGTTGCGCCGGTATTTGGAAGAAAAACGTTCGATCGGAACGATCGAACGCGTGGATTTTCGCGACAAATCGCACGGTTGGGGAACGCCGATCGATATTTTTTATGAGAACGGCTATGTCTTTCACGAGGTTTGTTCGGTAGATCCTTACTATGTTGCGTTTTTGGGCGGGCTATCGACACGGCCTTCCTGTTCCACTTGT
>CALVHT010000040.1 GCA_944328645.1 uncultured Clostridia bacterium | reverse complement strand
AAAGATTCTTCCCAAAGCCTAAAAAAAGGAGAAATTGTGCAACAAGTGCCAATTTCTCCTTTTTTAAAGTAGTTTGTCTCGCATAATTCAGCCATAAGCGGATGTATTCAAAAGATATTCTCCAAAGCAAGGCTGTATGCCTGCGGGATTTGCTCACATAAGGTTCGCAGCACTTCAATTTTAGAAAGTGCGTCGGAGTAGTTGTTTGTTTCAATGTAGTTGACGGCCTCGCCCAACCAGTAGTCGATATAGGAGATGTCGTTATGCGGAACCATGATGTGCAGGTTTCTTTTTTCGTGTTCCCATAGGATGCGTACAGATTCTGCGTCCGTCCGATGGGCGGTTTGTTCGCGAGTCTTGTATTCCAGTTCTTGCAGTGCTTGGCCGAACCTTTGAAATTGACGGCCGACGAAGTATGCTTCGAAAACAGCGGCGCTAAATAACAGGGCAAAGCTGATCAAAATGGACAGTAGGATTTTTACCATACACTTCCCTCCGGCAGGGAAACCTGAAACGTTTTGTATCGCTCTCCGTAGCATTGCAAATAAATTTTGCCCGTGCCATCCACGGTCAATACAAACACTTTTCGCAGGTTCACGCCATGCCCTTGCAGAAAAGATTGAAAAAATGACCGTGATATGTGTGTCAGGTCCAAGTTTTTTGCGACAAATTTTCCGTCTTCGATAATCAGAAGAGGGAGAGAAACTTTTTTATCGGAAGAAGTTTCTTCGCGCGGCATGGCGGTAAATTGGCCGTTGGCTTCATACAGAGCATAGGCGACGTCGTCCAGCGAGAAATAGCCCGCCGAGCGCATCGATTCGATCAGGTCGGAAAGATCCAAATGATTTTTTTTCAGTTGCGAAATGTCTATTCCGTCTTGATTGATAACGACTGAAGGCTTGCCGCCGACGATCCGTTTGAGCGGTTTGCAATGCAAGTCGATCAGCATCAAGATCTGGTGCAGGAAAAAAATCGTTACGATGGATGTGATCCCGTACAATAAAGGGATCGAAGTATCGGCCATGGGAATACAGGCAAGCTCTGCGATGAGGAGTGTTATGACCAGTTCAAATGGTTGCATTTCGCCGATCTGCCGCTTTCCCATCAAACGCATGACGGCAAGTAGCGCTACAAAGATCAGCGTTGTACGCATAAAAATCAGTCCCATGCGCTTAGTATGCTGCGGGATGGCAAAATTATGCCGGAATTGTTGGTTCCCGAGATGGATTTTTTTTGCAAAGCGGTGCGGAATGCTTGCCAAACAGAATTAAAAGACGTATAATAAACCTCAATAATGCAGAGTAGCTGAGGCGCGTTAAGTGTTGCGAAACGGGACGTTGTTCGCAAACGAAAGGGTTTTTCCTGCGGTGCCGATGCGCGTCCGTTGCAAGGATAGCCGCCGGCTGTTCGGCGCACTGTTTTTCTTCGGACCTCTCAATTTTTCGGGAGGTTTTTTATGTTATTTACAAAAGCGTTCAAGTCAATGTCTGTCTCAAAACAAATTGCCTATTTGGCTGTGTTTGTCGCACTCAGCGTGGCGGCAAACACCATTTTAGACATCGATATTTCGCCAACGAACAAAATTACCGTTACGTATTTTGTATGTTTTTTTGCCGGATATTTTCTGGGGCCGATTCCCGGATTTGCCGTAGGATTAATTGGGGATGCGGTCGGTTTTTTGATTAAGCCGGTCGACATTTATTGGCTATACGGAGTTACAATCGGGCTGTATGCATTTTTGACCAGTTTGATTATGAACGGGATACGGAAAGAAGGGCGCGTCTGGTTGCAAGTGAAGGCAGTCATTGCGCTCGCTGCCGGTTTTTTGGTTATTACCTGTTTGCTCAATACACTGATCAATTACTGGTACGCGTATCTATTCCTTTGGGGAAATACATTCAAAAAAGGTTTTTTTGTCTATATGGTGGGGCGTCTCAGCGTACAGTCTGTCGTTTACGCGGTGAATGCAGTACTTATTTTGATCGTTTTACCGTTTGCGGACAGGTTCAAGCGAACCAACCGCTGGTCTTGATCACCGTTTGACGAGGATTTTTACCCAGCGCGGTTGGGCGAGCCCCAGCACGGATAGAAACAATGCCTGCGCAGAAAATAGAATGGTGCCGCACAAGATGGTCGCCGGCAAAAGCGGTAACAGAGCTACCAACATGTTTCGTAACAGACAGCCAAACAGAATTGCCGGCGGAATACTCGCGATCGAAAGGAAAGTGTGCTTGAAAAAGCGCACTTTTTCTTTGCTCTTTTGGGCGATCAGGCGAAGATTGAGTGACATGGTGATCAAAGAACTGGCGGACATGCCAATCATCAGCGAATAAATTCCTGTATAGCGTGGCAAAAACCATACGCACGCAAGGGTTGCGGCTGCCCCGATAAAAAAGTACAAACAGGTTTGTTTCTCATAACCGAGTGAGTTGAGAATACTGTTTGTGATCATGCCCAGGCTCATAGGCAAAAGCATAAAACAGCAGTTTCGGATAATATTTCCGCCATGTTCGTTGGAAAAAAGTAACAACCCGATATCGGTACCGAGAGCAAAGAGCGGCGGAATGAGCAAACAGGCGATCAAGGCTGTGATTCGGAGAGCCTTTTCAATGTTGTCACGCAGCAGCTTATGGTCTCCGCGAAAGAAATTTTCGGCCAATTCCGGAACCATGACGAGGGCAAGCGATCCGATCAGGGTCGATGGAATGGAGAGAATGGGCATGCTCATTCCCATGGCCACGCCGATCTCACTCATTGCTTGCCCTTGGGTAAATCCGGCGGCGATCAGCCGTGCCGGCAGGAGCAAGGAGATGGCGGAATTGATGAGCGAGCCAGACGTGCGCATTCCGGTGATCGGCAGAGCGGAGGTCAAAAGCGGCTTGAATTGTGCCTTGGGGTTATGCAGCCTGCCGCCCTTGATCCAAAAATAGGCTGCGGCAAGGGTAAAGGATACAAGATAAGAAAAGACGACCGCAATGGCAACGCGTTTTGCCCCGTCAAAGACATCCGTCATGTGCGTGACCAGCAAGACTCCGGCAGCGATCATGCACAGTTCCTCGATCAGGTCGATCACACAATAGGAAACAAATTGTTTGTTGCCCCAAAGTACACCGCGCAAGACGGAATAGACGGAATTAAACGTTAGGCTGGGAAGAAGAATGAGCAGGATGGTCATACAGCGCGGATCCGAGAAGAGAAAATCAAATGCGCTATGGCCAAAATATAAGATCAAAAAAACAGGGATCGAAAAACAGAGGACAGAGATCAGTGCGGCTGTGATAACCGATTGTTGGGCGCCGCGGTTGTTTTTTGCGCGATATTTTGTGATCAGCCGTGAGACAGTCAACGGGATGCCAGACGCTGCGGCGGTGGCAAGTACGGCAAAGACGGATAGGGCGATCTGATAAATCCCCATGCCTTCCGCGCCCAAAGTATGCGATAGAATGACGCGGTAGAGGAATCCAAAAAATTTTTCAGCCACGGAAAAGGTAGTAACATAGGCTGCCGTCCGGTATAGATTTTCTTTGCTCAAAGCGATAACCTCGATGACGCCCGCACTGGTTGCGGTGCTGTTTCTTTTTATATATATCAAAACTTTTGCCGAAATATGCTCTTGATTGCGGGCATATTCACGCGGGTAAAGCATACAATACAATGACGGAGGGGAACCATGATTGAATTATGTAGTTGCGGAAAAAATCCGCTGGGGTTGTATGAGGTGAAGGCGGGGGATACAGCCCAAACCGTGAGTGCGGCCTACGGTATTCCGGTTGGATCGATCGTGGCGGCAAACGGGCTGCAAACGTTTCCTCCGCCGGGCAGTTTGTTGCTTCTTCCGCCGTCTGATGGAAAGGTTTATATTGTTGTTGCCGGAGATACGGTCGCCTCGATTTGTTCCAAATTTCATTTGTCGCCGGAGGAGTTTTGTCGTCGCAATGGCTGTGCGTACGTGTATCCGACCCAACAAGTGTTCCTGGACTGAGCGGTGGCAAACCCTGTGCGGCTTTCATATAATGGAATATAGAGAACGCATGGCTTGCGTAAGGCGAGTGCGGCGTTTTCCGTAATTTTTAACATCGGAGGTCAAACATGTCCTTTTATTCCAATTTTCAAACGGATAAATGCCCGGGTCCGATCAACGGCAATCCGATGAACGGACTGAATGAAAAAGTGTGTTTGCAGGCGCAGCGTGTGTTCGATGCCTGTATACGGCAGGGCCAAAACGATGGGGTCGTTTTAAACATTACCAATCCAGTTCCGGCAAATCCTACATATCCATTGACATTTATCAGTGCGCGCAGCACGACTTCTTCTGGAACGGTGTCGGCTTTTCAGGTCGATCGTCTGCCGGATCGCGCGAATTGTGCGCGTGTACAGGCGACGGTTGATATTCCAGTCGAGGTCGTCTATACGGATGCAAAGGGGGTGGAAGGCAAGGCAAGCGCCGTCGTTACAGTCAGCGAAGATGTTATCCTGTTTGTCCCGCAGCCGTCCATCATGCCATACGAAGTACAATGCGTTGTCAGCGCCGTTTCGCCTGAGGGAGAATTCAATGCACAGAACAATACATTTGTTGTTGACCTATGCATTACGGTAATTTTAAAAATTGTTATCAATGTCGATTTGTTGGTCCCTTCGTATGGGTACTGCGTAATTCCGCCGGCCCAGGAATATACGCAAGAAGTATGCGCTGGATTTTTTGAATTGCCGCTTTATCCGCAGGGCAATACGAATTGTGGCGGAAGCAACTGCTGCAACAAATAACGGGCGGCAGTCCTGTGCAAAGCCGGTATGTGACAGACATATCGGCTTTTTTGTTTTGAAAAGGAGGCAAGGATGAAACAAAGAAAACGAACGGCACTGAGGGCGCGATGCGTTGTCTGCGGTGTGCGTACAGAAGGAGGGAGATTGTGCGAATGTTGTCGTGAAAGTTTGGCGCTTTGCGACATAGAAAATTATTTAGCGCGTAAAACGGAGCGTAAATTTTCGGCAGAGCCGGGCACAAACGCTTTTAAATGACGCCGCTTTATGGTACAATAAAGCATACCGAAACGAAAGGAACGAAATCATGAATCTATTTGCCGTAAGCGATCTGCATTTGCCGGGCGGTCAGGATAAACCCATGGATGTATTTGGGGGGAATTGGACGGGGCATTTTGAAAAAATCCAACGGGATTGGCGCGCCAAGGTTTCGAAAGAAGATGTCGTGCTGATTGCAGGAGATATTAGTTGGGCGATGACGTTGACAGACGCTTTGCCGGATCTTTGTGCGTTGCAAGATTTGCCCGGCCGCAAGGTGTTTATCCGGGGCAATCACGATTATTGGTGGTCGGGAATTACGGCTTTGCGGGCTAAGGCGCCGGACGAGTCGTATTGTTTTTTACAAAACGACTGCATACGTTTTGAAGGACTGGTTGTGTGCGGATCGCGGGGTTGGACCTGCCCGGGGTGTGTGGATTTTGCCGCATCGGATGAAAAAATTTATCGAAGGGAGGCAGAGCGGTTTCGGCTTGCCTTTGCGGAAGCCAAAAAACAGAGGCGAGAAGGGGATCGATTGGTCTGTATGATTCATTTTCCGCCGTTCAACGCCAAAAGGGAGGACTCCCTCTTTACACAGCTATTTGAAGAAAACGGAGTCGATACGGTTGTCTTCGGCCATTTGCATCAGAATCTTGGCACCTATCCTTTGGATTGTCGTCGAAATGGTATTCGTTATTGCCTGACTTCTTGCGATCTTTTGGGGTTTCGCCTGATACAAATCGACTGATTTTTTGGGGGCGGCCGATCGTCGCCGTGGCGGTGGATTTCTTAAAAAAATTTTTGTATCCGCTTTACAACGGCCAAAGAGATGTGCTACAATATTTAAGAATAAATTTCATTTTCGACTTTAATCGTTCGGTACGGAGATGCCGAAAAGTCGGTAACGAAAGAGGCTGGCGGGAAGTTCCCGATTTAGCCGAAAAATTTCGATGCTGTTTTTCCTCCCCCGTGCGCAAGCGCGGGGTTTTGATTATTATGGAGGGTAGTTTATGCCGGAAGAACGACTCTTAATGGATGGGGCGGCAATAGGTAGAATGCTTGCCCGGTTATCGCACGAGATCGTGGAAAAAAACAAGGGAACGCAAGATCTTTGTTTGGTTGGAATACGGCGGCGCGGCGAGTTTGTTGCGCGGCGAATCGGCGCGCAGATAGAAAAGTTCTACGGAGATTGTGTTCCGTGTGCTGGGATTGACATTGGCCTTTATCGAGACGATTTGGTCAGTTCTTTTTTTGTTCCGGATGCACGGGCGAATTCGCTTGGATTTTCAATAGACGGAAAGTCTGTGGTTTTGTGTGACGATGTTTTGCATACCGGGCGCAGTGTTCGTGCGGCGATCGAAGCAATTTTTGATTTGGGTAGGCCGGCGTGCGTCCGCCTGTTGGTGTTATGCGACCGCGGCGGCCGAGAAATTCCGGTCAGCCCCGATTTTGTCGGGAAAAATATTCCCGCGTCTCGTCGAGAGTTGATCGATGTTCGCTTGTTGGAAATCGAGGGCGAAGATTCGATCGGGATATCTTTGAAAGAATAATTTGGCGGAGGATGAGAAATGTTAGGGAAAGATTTGCTCGGGCTGTACGATACGTCTGCGGAGGACATTCTCTCCATTTTGGATACGGCTGTCGGCATGAAAAAACTTTTGACGCAAAATTTGAAGAAATTGCCGCATTTACAGGGGAGGACGGTCACAACGCTTTTTTATGAGAACAGCACGCGTACGCGTTGTTCTTTTGAGCTGGCGGCCAAATATTTAGGTGCGGGAACGGTGAACGTATCCGCATCTTCCAGCTCGGTTCAAAAGGGGGAAACGCTCATCGACACGGGCTATACCTTGGATGCGATGAAAAATGATGTCATCGTGATCCGTCATCCCATGGGCGGGGCGCCGCATCTGTTGGCAAAGCATGTGCGTGCTTCCGTAATCAATGCGGGCGACGGAATGAACGAGCATCCGACGCAGGCGTTGCTGGATTTTTATACAATGCGTGAAAAATTTGGGGGCTTTCAAGGACTGAAAGTTGCGATTTTAGGAGATATCAAGCATTCGCGCGTAGCAAAGAGCAATGTGTTCGGCTTAAAAAAACTGGGGGCAGAGGTTTGTCTGTTTGCGCCAGGAACACTGATGCCGCAAGGGGTTGAACGGCTGGGCGCTAAGGTCGCAAGATCGAGAGAAGAGGCGTTGGCCGGTGCGAATGTTGTAATGGGATTGCGCATTCAGTTGGAACGCATGCATGGGGGGCTGTTTCCTTCTCTTGCGGAATATAGTCAATATTATGGCGTCGGCGAGGATTTTCTTCGGTTCGCGGACAAGGATTGCATCGTCATGCATCCCGGGCCGGTCAATCGCGGGGTGGAATTTACCTCCGATGTAATCGATGCTCCCAACAGTAAAATCACTGAACAAGTTCTAAACGGTGTTGCGGTTCGCATGGCGTTGCTGTTCTTACTGATTAAAAACAGACAGGGAGGCGAAAAAAATGAATAGACTTTTGGTGCGAGGGGGAACGGTCGTTTTCTCCGATCATTGTACGGTTTGTGACATTCTAATCGAAGATGGAAAGATTGTTCAAATCGCTCATTGTATCGAAGCGGAGGGGGCAACGGTGTTGGACGCCTCCGGTCTGCATGTTTTTCCGGGGTTGATCGATATGCATGTGCACCTGCGCGAACCCGGATTTGAATACAAGGAAGATATTGCCAGCGGAAGTGCCGCGGCGGTGCGGGGTGGGTTTACGCAGGTTTGTTGTATGCCGAACACACAACCTGTTTGCGATAATGCCGCTGTGGTTGGATATATTGTTGCGCGAGCCAAAGAAGTCGGCTTGTGTAAAGTAAGGCCGATCGGTGCGATCACGGTCGGGGAGGCCGGGGAGCGCTTGGCGGAAATCGGAAAAATGAAACAGGCTGGCGCCGTGGCGATCAGTGATGACGGAAAGCCTGTTTCGGATGCGCGCATGATGCGGCTGGCAATGGAATATGCGTCCGATTTTGCAATGCTCTGTCTTTCGCATTGCGAAGATCGCTCGCTGGCGGACGGTGGAGTGGTCAACGAAGGATATAACAGCACGTTGGCAGGTTTGAAGGGGATTCCGCGCGCGGCAGAGGAGATCATGATTGCTCGGGAGATCCTTTTGGCCGAAACGCTGGGAAAACACGTGCATATCTGCCATGTTTCCACGAGGGGCGGCGTGCAGCTTTTGCGTGAGGCCAAGGCGCGCGGTGTAGCGGTAACGGCAGAAACCTGTCCGCATTACTTTACATTGACGGACGATTTGATTCTTTCCTACGACGCAAACACAAAGGTCAATCCGCCCCTGCGCGAAGCGGCGGATGTCGCCGCAATACGCGAAGGTTTGCGCGATGGAACGATTGACTGCATTGTAACCGATCACGCGCCGCACCATCGCGACGAAAAGATGGTCGAATACAATCTTGCGGCTTTTGGGATCAGCGGCTTGGAAACTTCTTTTTCGCTTTCTTATACCGCTCTTGTGCGGGCGGGGATCCTAACGTTGAACGAACTGGTGGAAAAGATGAGTGCGAATCCGGCCCGGATTCTTGGATTGGAAGGCGGCTCATTGCAAGAGGGAATGTGTGCCGATCTTATGCTGGCAGATTTGGATGCGGAATATAAGATCGACAGCAAAACATTCGTTTCGCGCGGAAAGAATACGCCCTTCAACGGAAGGTTTGTGTATGGAAAGGTGAAATATACAATCGTCGATGGCCAGATCAAGTTCTGTGATGAAAAGAACTAAGCGAAGTACTATGTCACGCAAAGGAGAAGAAAAAATGACATATAAACAAGAATTTATCCGGTTTTTGGCAGAATGCGGTGTTTTGAAGTTTGGTACTTTTACCTTGAAAAGCGGGCGGGTTGCGCCATATTTTCTGAATGCCGGGGAATATAAGACGGGTGCACAGATCAAGCGTTTGGGCGAATTCTATGCCGCGTGTATCCATGAAAATCAGATACCGGTCCAAACATTATTCGGGCCGGCTTACAAAGGGGTGCCGCTTGCTCTTTCGGCGGCGGTTGCGCTGTACGAGCAATACGGGCAGGATGTTAATTTTTGTTTCGACCGGAAAGAGGTCAAGGATCACGGGGAAGGCGGAATGTTTGTCGGGAAGCAGCCGCAAGACGGAGAAAAGGTTGTCATCGTGGAGGATGTAATGACCAGCGGCAAAGCGCTGCAGGAAGTACTGCCGAAGTTGCACGGTGCAGCTAAGGTCGAGATTACGGGAATGGTGATTACTGTGGATCGCATGGAAAAAGCGCTCGGAAGCGAACGCTCGGCGGTGCAACAAGCATATGAGCAAGAGGGGGTCCGGGTATATTCAATTGTTACGATTGCTGACATTGTAGAGGCTTTGGAGCAGGGCATTATTGCCGGGAAGGAGCATATTCCGTCCATCCAAGATTATTTGCAAAAATATGGGGCACGGTGCGGAGGTTAAAAATATGGTGATCGATCGACTGATTGACAAAATTCAAGCAACCGAAAATCCAACGGTCGTGGGGTTAGATACAAATTTTGACTATTTACCGGAGTCTATGCGGAATGGGGTGAATGATTTTGCCGGCGCCGCGGATGCAATGATCAAATTTAATCGAGCCATTGTCGACGCTGTTGCAGACATTGTTCCCTGTGTCAAGGTGCAGATAGCCTATTACGAAATGTACGGGTTAGAGGGGTTGCGTGCTTTTGCGGATACGATTCGCTATGCGTCAAGCAAGGGGATGCTGGTCATGACGGATGCAAAGCGCAATGACATCGGCGCCACTGCGGAATGTTATGCCAGGTCATATCTCGGAACGACGGTTGTCGGCAACCATGCCGAGACCGCCTTCGATTCGGACTTTTTGACGGTTAACGGTTATTTGGGATCCGATGGTATTCAACCGTTCCTGGGCTGGATGCAGAAACGAGATAAGGGTATTTTTGTCTTGGTCAAGACCTCCAATCCCTCCAGCGGCGAGTTGCAGGATTTACGTTTGGAAAGCGGAGCAACGATTTACGAGTATATGGGTTCGCTTGTGGAAGAGTGGGGAAAAGAAAGTATCGGACGTTACGGTTATTCGGCCGTTGGTGCCGTTGTGGGGGCTACGCATCCGAAACAGGCAGAGATTTTGCGTCAGGCGATGCCGCACACATTTTTCTTGATTCCTGGCTATGGGGCCCAAGGGGGCAAAGCGGATGACTTGAAGGTATGCTTTGGAAAAGACGGTATCGGCGGCATAGTCAATTCATCGCGCGGGATTTTGTGCGCATATCGGCAGGAGCGATATCGTGGTATGGCGTTCGATGCGGCGGCACGACAGGCTTGTATTGATATGAAGAATGACTTAAATCGGGCAATTCGCGGTTAATTTATGTACTATGTCTGAAATGATTGGCTAAGAGAGGTTTTTTCATGAAAGAACTTAAGGTAAAAGTGCTTGAAAATGCACCGTTGGCTTCGGGAATTTATCGAATGCGGTTTTCGCTTCCCGAACCGGTCGAAGGGGTGCAATGCGGAAAATTTGTCAACATCTCGGTCGGCGACGGGGCACATTTGTTGCGCCGGCCAATTGCGATTTGTGAAGCGGATGCGAAGTCGGTCACCATTTGTTACCAGTTAAAAGGGACGGGCACGCGTCTTTTAAGTCGCGCGCGTGAGGGGGCGGAGCTTTCATGCATCCTGCCGCTGGGCAACGGTTTTTGTATACGTCCGCAAGAACGCCGTGTCGCGCTGGTCGGAGGCGGGGTCGGGATCTTTCCTTTGGTATCCGTGTTGCGAGAGTATGCGGGGCAACATAAGGACTTTTATTCGTACCTGGGGTTTCGCAGTCGAAATGCGGTCTGTATGGATCATATTTTTTCGTCACAGAGTGTCCACACGGTCATAGTCACCGATGACGGGACGCGTGGGCTGAAGACAACAGCCACAGCCGCTTTTTTTGACGATTTTGAAAATGCGGCTCCGGATATTATTTTAGCTTGTGGGCCGACCCCGATGTTGCGTGCATTAAAAAGCGGATTGGCGGAACGAAAGATTCAACTTCCTTGTTTTGTTTCATTGGAAGAAAGAATGGGGTGTGGGATCGGGGCTTGCCTTGTGTGTTCCTGCAAAAAAGAAGGAAAGGATGAAAATGTGCGAGTCTGCAAGGACGGACCAGTGTTTTCGATTGACGAGGTGGAGATCTGATGGCGAAATTACAAATAGAAATTTGCGGCGTAAAACTAAAAAATCCGATAATTGCGGCAAGCGGAACTTTTGGTTTTGGCAAAGAATTTGATAATATCTATGATATTTCGTGTTTAGGCGGGGTCAGTACAAAAGGATTGACATTAGAGCCGCGCATGGGGAATGCCACTCCGCGTATTGCGGAGGGGTGCGGAGTAATCCTGAACGCCGTTGGTTTGCAAAATCCTGGAATTGAAGCGTTTCTTCGAGACGATTTGGATTTTTTGCGAAAAAAAAATGTTGCGATCATCGCAAACGTTGCCGGAAAAACGGTAGAGGAGTATGCTACCATTTGTTCTGGTTTGGATGGTGCCGTCGATTTAATTGAACTCAATATTTCGTGTCCGAACGTGAAGTGTGGAGGCATGGCATTCGGAATTCGGCCGGAAAGTGTGGAACAGGTGACACGCGCGGCAAAAAGTGCTCTTCGGACAACCCCTTTGATCGTAAAGCTTTCTCCGAATGT
>CALVHT010000039.1 GCA_944328645.1 uncultured Clostridia bacterium | reverse complement strand
AGGAACAACCGTAGAACGCATTACTTCCGATCGAGGTCACGCCGTTGCCGATCGTTACGCTTGTAAGCGCGGTGCATTTATAAAACGCAGAATTTCCGATCGAGGGAACGCCGTCCGGAATCGTCATGCTTGTAAGCGAGGTGCAATAAGCAAACGCATAACTTCCGATCGAGGTAACGCCCTCCGGAATCGTGACGCTTGTAAGCGCGGTGCAACCATAGAACGCATAATTTCCGATCGAGGTCACGCCGTTGCCGATCGTTACGCTTGTAAGCGCGGTGCAACCATAGAACGCAAAATCTCCGATCGATTCAACGCTGTCCGGAATCGTGACGTTTGTAAGAGAGGTACAACCAGAGAACGCCCTATCTCCGATCGAGGTAATGCTGTCCGGAATCGTTACGTTTGCAAGCGAGGAACAACCATAGAACGCATTACTTCCGATCGAGGTCACGCCGTTGCCAATCGTTACGCTTTTAAGAGAGGTGCAGCCATAGAACGCAGATTCTCTGATCGAGGTCACGCTGTCCGGAATCGTTACGCTTGCAAGCGAGGTGCAACCGGAGAACGCATAACTTCCGATCGAGGTCACGCTGTCCGGAATCGTTACGCTTGCAAGCGAGGTGCAACCAGAGAACGCAAAATCTCCGATCGAGGTAACGCTGTCCGGAATCGTGACGCTTGTAAGAGAGGTGCAACCAGAGAACGCATAATCTCCGATCGAGGTTACCGGCAGACCTTGATATGCAGACGGGATGACGACGTCGGTATCCGTGCAGCTGCCGATATCGATGACCGAATAAGATGTTTGCTCACTGTTCAACTCGTATGTAAGACCGAGGCTCGGTTTGAGGATTCTACAGACAGAGCAAAAGCCGTCGACCCAGGTGTGCTCCGCCTTGCCGCTCACTTCGTCGCAGTTGCGGCAGGCGTGCCAGTGGTAGGTCTCGTCGCCCGACCAATCCTCGGAGAAATCATGCCCTGCGGCGGGAATAACTGCGATCGTTTTCTCTTCGCATACCGCGCAGGTGTAGAGCATGCTGCCCTCTTCCGTGCAGGTGGGCGGCTCGATAACGACGCCATCGTGCCAAACGTGCTCCGCTTTGTCGCTCACTTCGCCGCAGTTGCGGCATACGTGCCAGTGATCGATTCCGTCGCCCGACCAGTCCGCAGAAAAAGCATGCCCTGTGGCGGGAATGGCTGCCGTCGTTTTCTCTTTGCATACCGTACAGGTGTAGGTCATTACGCCCTCTTCCGTGCAGGTGGGCTGTGTCGTCACGACGCCCTCGTCCCAGGTATGCTCCGCCTTGCCGCTCACTTCGTCGCAGTTGCGGCAGGCGTGCCAGTGATCGGTCTCGTCGCCCGACCAATCCTCGGAGAAATCATGCCCTGCGGCGGGAATGGCTGCCGTCTTTGTCTCTTTGCATACCGTACAGGTGTAGGTCTTTACGCCCTCTTCCGTACAAGTGGGCTGTGTCGTCACGACGCCGCCGTTCCAGGTATGCTCCGCCTTGCCGCGCACTTCGCCGCAGCTGCGGCAGGCGTGCCAGTGATCGGTTTCGTCGCCCGACCAATCCTCGGAGAAATCATGCCCTGCGGCGGGAACGCTCTCCTGTTCGGTTGCATGGCAGACGGAACACTCGCGCGCACGAGTGCCGTCGTCCGTGCAGTCGGCTTCTTTGGTGATTGTCCATTCTCCGTACGTATGCCCTGTGGCGGCAATGACCGTATCCGACTGGCTGATCTCGGCGCTCGCTTTCGCATCGGAAAAACATTTGCCGCAATCCGAGCAGATCCAATATTCGATATTGCCGTTTTCGGTACACGTTGCGTCTGCCGCCGCAACCTGCGTAAGGTCGTGTTTTTCGCCAACGCCGACCACAAACACGATGAGAATGATTGCGCACGCAAACGCTATTATCGCGAGCAATAAAAACAACCGAGTTTTCTTTTTCATTTCATTCCTCCTTTGTGCTCTCTGCGAAAATCCCCCGCAGAGAAGCGCGGATCGCGTTTAATTGCAACTGCAAATAGTCCTCGCCCTCGAACAGCGCATAATGCACACAGGCGCGGACGAACAGATAGGTCATACCCTGAATGAGATCCGCAGACAGCCCCAACTTCGGGGAAAGTTGTTCGGCATATTTCCGATAGCGGAGATCGACGCCCTGAAAAAACGCTTTGCCGTAATCCCGATATCTCGGGCTGGCGTACACCTGATACATAAAGCGGTATTGCTTGCCGTGTTTTTCCGCCGTCCAATACGGGACCTCCTCCAAAAAACGATCGATGTCTGCCAAGTCTTTGGGGGCCTGTTTCATAAAGTCGTCCTCGACCTTCGCCATGCAATGTGCCGTGGACTTGATGATGATTTCATCCTTCGAAGCAAAATAGTGGAAAATGTTTCCGTCTGTCATTCCGCACGCCTCCGCAAGTTTTCTGGTAGACGTGTTCTCCAAACCGTTTTGGCAAAAACAGTCGAAACATTTTTCCAACATTTTAATCCGCAAATCTTCTAATTTGGGTCTCATAATTTCCTCATTATAAAGCAATCGGTACCTTTATATTTTTATTATACAAAAAAATTTTTGTCCTGTCAATACCTTGCTCTCAAATCAGGCCCTTCCGCGTTACGCCGGGCGGGCAGGAGCGCCGATACACGATGGATCTGTATGTGCAACTGCTTTTGTTCCGATCGAATTTCTGACAAGCGTACAGAAATTCGTGCGTTTTATTTTGTCTTTGGCTCTTTGTTTTTCTTCAACAGAGAAAAAAGAAAACAGACAAAAAGGCGTTCTGATCGCTCTTTTTTGCCTGTTTTTCATGCGTTTTATGCGTCAAAACGCAACGATCAAAAGCGGCAAAAGCCCCTTCAAAAGCATCGCTGCGCAACCAAAGTTCGGGATTCGCCTCCAAGATCTTGCCTCGCGGAGATAAATCTCCTTAAGGCGCGGTAAAAACGGTTAAAACGAGTCGACTTTAACCGTTTTTTCTGATTTTCTTAGCATAATTTCCAAACCACACTCTTTTTTCTGACCTTTTTCCTAAACCGATCCAGCCTGTTGCGCCGAATATTATCCCATGGGGCTCCCCTCTTTTTATTATTGATCCTTCTTTGAATAAACTTCTAATTCTATTGTGCTGTATTTTACAGTTTGATTTTACCGCAAAAAGTATAAAACCTGAATAGAATTTTACAATACAAATTTCCCGTACTCACAAATTTCGAATCGCGTCGATGGGTTTCAGACGAATGATGCGGCGCAGGGGAAGAAGCGTTGCAACCAAAAGCAAGACAAAGGATGCCAAAATCATCGTAAGAACCGTAAATAAATGGATCTGCAGCAGTGAAACTCCCAACAGGAGATGCCGTGTAAACAAATAATTGGACAACGACACGCCTCCGATGATCAAAACAAAATTGACGACAAACGTGATCAGAGAAATCACGGCCGTTTCCGACAGGAATATTTTGACGATATCCTTGTTTCGCGCACCGAGAGCAGACAAAATCCCGATTTCTTTTTTTCGGTCGGCAATACTGAACGAGATGAGATTGACAACGAGCAAAATCAAAACAATGCCGAGGATGAGCGCGAGCGCCAGAAAAATGAGCTTAAAAACGGAAAGTTCTCCTTCAAAACCGTATATAAAATCTGCATAATCTGTATTTTCCGTTGCCCCGATATGACAGACGTATCCTTCATGTTCCTTGCGGAAATCCACAAGGAAACGCTGCACGTTCTTCATCTCCGAGACGCGTATGATCGTAAATGCAGAACGCGACAACGCCGATGCGAGCCGTTTTCCTGTCGATCCTCCGACAGTCAGTTTGCAGAGCTGATCCGCCGTCATGTCGGGGTCCCTTTCCTCCTCCGGCAGAAAACTGATGCCGGCCAGTTTCAAGGATTCTGCTCGGAATATAACCTCGTTCTCCCTATCGGGAATGGAAAAAGTCAGATCAAACCGCTGTCCCAGCTCCACAGGGGTACGATAAAATTCCGTGACGTTCGCATCCACATAATACCACTGCGGATCGGCTGAGAACAATTCGGCATACATATCGTAGGTCAGCACGAGCTCGTCTTCCGCTAATTCCAGCTCGTCGGCGGACACGAGCCCGTTCTCCGTTAAAATATTTCCGCTCAGTGAAAGCACGTCCTCATAGCTGAACGCTTGATTGTAATGCGACTTGCCAAACTGCATTTCTACATCGGTATAGACGCTCTCCAAGTTTTGTTGCATCGTTCCGGGGAAACGTCTGCCAACAAAGCTCTCCGTTGCAAAATATTCCGAAAAAAACGTACCCTTCAGCAGCGGACTGCGCCCTCCGATATCGACGACGCCGGCCAAACGGTATTGCGTGGAATCAAAGGGGACCGATATGTCCAGTTTTTTTCCGAGCAGAAATTCAACAGGATGCTCCTCTTTCACCAATTTGATCCATTCACCGTCCACCCAAACATAGCTGTGCGCAGAACGATATTCCCTTTCCAGCACCTCGTTGGTAATATAGTACGAAGTTTCGTCCGGCTCCAAGGCTTCCCCGACAAAGGAAAAGCCCATATCGAGAATTTGCCGTTTCCCGTCTATGACTCCGTCACGGATGTACGGTCCATACTCCGAAATATATTCCAATGTCGACGGACGCATGATCTGCGACGGCATGAACTCCTGATCGACGCCATAATCAACCAGTCTTCCCTGTTGAATAGAGATGTAATCCACATGATTGTCCACGATAAATTGCGCAAACGCTCTTTCCGAAGAAAACGAATACAACAATTGTAGCAGTAGGATCACAAATATCGTAAAAATGGAGATTATAACAACGCTGACCGATTTTGCTTTTCGCCGCAACAGATTGTTCAGTCCCATTCGGATACAAACGCCGCCCGAAAGGCCGCCCGTTGACACAGCCATAGCGGGTTGTGATTGACTTGCACTTGTCTGTATGCCGCTGTCCGAACATAGACGACCGTCGGCAAGTTCCACGATGCGGTCGGCATATCGTTCCGCACTTTCCCGATCGTGCGAAACAGCGATCACAAGGCGTGTTTTGGAAAGTTCTTTCAAAATGTTCCAAATACTCTCCCCCGTACCGCTATCCAAATTGCCTGTCGGCTCGTCCGCGAGAATAATGCGGCTGTCTTTAACGATAGCGCGCGCAATCGCAACCCGCTGTTTTTCTCCTCCGGACAATTCCCCGATCCTGCGCGAGAGATAGTTTTCCGTCAGTCCGACCTGTTGCAACGCTTGTCTTGCCTTCTCCGTAACGTTCTTTTCTCCGGAGAGCCGCAGAGCCAGTGCGACGTTTCCTTCCACATCAAAATCGGAAAGAAGATTAAACTCCTGAAAGACAAACCCGACATAACGATTGCGATAGGCGTCGTAATCGGATTGCCGAAAGGAGGAAAAACTTAGATCATCCACCAGTACGTCGCCGCTCGTAGCGCTATCCAGGCCGCCGAGGATGTTCAGCAGTGTGGATTTTCCGCTGCCGCTCTTACCGAGAATAAATACAAAGCCGCTGTCGCCGATCGTCAAGTCGATATCTGAAAGTGCTTCTACGGTCTGCCCCCTTTTAGAATAATATCTTTTCCCGATATTTTTAAGCTCAATCATATCCTCACCCATAGTTTTGTACGAAAGAACGCTATGCAATCATGCACAACGTTCGCTAACATAAAATCCGATCATCCTCATAAAAAAAGTATCACAAACAGGCCGTCTTTTTTTGTATATGATCGTACGCCCAATAATGCAAAACAGCCCCTGTGACAGAATAAGAAATATCGATGACTACAGCGGGATTATTTTTTTGAATCTTTGATAAAATCAATACCGCTGATTATTTATAATTGAATTTTAGCATAGAAATGATTTCGCGTCAATGGTTATCTGAAAAACAGCAACCCGAAAACGGTCTTTTTTCGCCGATCGAATTCAGTATATACTGTTAAGTCCGTCATAACTTCCGACTGCATTCGTTTTTTTTCAAAAATGATTGACATTCTCTCCTGCATTGTATATAATATAGATAAATATCTATCTGATGATCGAATAAGGAAACTGTATCTGCCAATGGACGAATATGTACGCATTCTGAAGGCGCTCGGGGATGACATTCGGCTACAAATCTTTGAAATGCTTCGCCACGGAAGTTTATGCGCCTGTAAAATTCAAGAAAGATTTTCCATTACGCAACCCACGTTGTCGCATCATATGAAGATCTTATGTGACAGCGGGATCGTGCATGCCGACCGCGATGGCAAATGGGTGCACTACTCCTTAAACTGCGATAAACTGAACGGCCTTATCGCTTTTTTAGCCAGCACAAAATGCAATATGCATGCATAATGCATATTTTTTTGGATTTCATATAGACATTTATCAATCTATGGAGAAAAACAATGGACGAACAGAAACGCACGGCTCCCAATGAGCTCAAACCGCACGAAAAGAAGGCGCGAAGGGCTTTCCGGCCCCCGAAAACGGTATTGATTTTTTGCGCTGCACTTGCCGGGATCGCCATTGTCATCGGGATCGCGGCACTCGTAAGCGGCATCGACGGGATCAAGGCGCTCACAGATTTTGTAAGCAAACAAATCTTGGGCATGCAATGGTTGAACACAGTTTTGGGTTTGGCTTTCACCGGAATGTTCGGCGCGGAGTTTATGGCGACGCGCTGGGGCGGCGCCATTCAATTTTTTCTCTATGACACGATCAAAATTGTTCTGTTGCTTTGTTTGCTGATTTTTCTTATTTCGTACATCCAAAGTTACTTTCCGCCTGAACGAACCAAAAGACTGCTCGGAAAGTATCGTGGGTTTTGGGCCAACGGGATGGGCGCACTGCTCGGAACAGTCACGCCTTTTTGCAGTTGTTCCTCCATTCCGATCTTCATAGGTTTTACGAGAGCAGGACTTTCCTGCGGGGTCACGTTCAGCTTTTTAATTTCCAGCCCTTTGGTGGATCTGGGAGCATTCATACTCCTTGCCGGCGTGTTCGGATTCCCGATCGCCGTCACGTATGTCATCGTGGGACTGGTGCTTGCGGTCGCCGGCGGAACGATCCTTGAAAAGACCGGCATAGGAAAAAATGTGCGAGATTTTATCGTACAGGGATCGCTTGCGGAGGCAGAGGAAACAGAACCGACGCAAAAAGACCGCGTGCTGTACGCCAAGGATCAGATGTTGTCCACGCTCAAAAAGGTCTGGATTTATATTCTCATCGGGGTTGGGATCGGCGCGACGATTCATAATTTTATTCCGACGGAATGGATTCAAGCTGTACTCGGGCAGGATCAGTGGTACAGCGTTTGGATCGCGAGCGTCGTTGGTGTTCCGATGTATGCGGATATCTTCGGAACAATCCCGGTCGCGGAGGCATTGTTTTTCAAAGGCGTCGGAGTCGAAACCATCCTTTCCTTTATGATGAGCGTGACCGCGCTTTCTCTCCCTTCCCTGATCATGCTCTCCAAAGCGGTTAAACCCAAATTGCTCTTTTGGTTTATCGTGACCGTCGTTTTGGGCATTGTGGCGATCGGGTATATTTTTAATGCATTGAATTTTTTGTTTCTTTAAAAACGGAGGTTTGTTTATGAAAATCATTACTTTGGGTAATTGTTGCAAACGATCCAAAAAAAACCATGAAAACGCCGTGATCGCGGCAAAAAACTGCGGCGTAGATGAACCCGTCAACGTGTCGGACCTAAACGAGATGCTGCGCTATGGCATTCGGATGACACCCGCGCTCGTCATTGACGGGACCGTCGTTGCTGCGGGAAGAACGCTCTCCGTAGGCCAAATCGAAAAGCTCATTCGAGAGCGGATCGGATCTTCATGAAAGAAGAAAAAGTCGGTCCGCTCTGCATCCGAGAGAGATAATGCCAACGCAAAGAGCGTTTTTTCGAAAAAAAATTTTTTCCCTTGCGCCCGCCCCGTTCCTATGCTATAATACTTACGGAGGAACGCTATGCATCAAAAATCAAAAACGGTCGTCTTTCTCGGCGATTGTCTGTGGATGGTCCTGTTGGCGCTTTTGTTTGCGCTGAATTACGACCTCTTCATTGAAAAAAATCAATTTGCTCCCGCGGGTATCAACGGCATCGCCACCATGGTCGAATACAAAACAGGCGGCGCTTTCAGCGTCGGCTACTTTTCGTTGATCGTCAACATTCCGCTGTGCGCGCTCGCCTTTTTCTTGATCGACCGCGGATTTGCCGTCAAAACGTTTGTGTTCAGCCTCGTCTATTCGGGCGCGCTCCTGTTGCTGCGTTTGGCCGACCTTTCCGCCTTTCAATACGACGCGCAGGGCGTAGACACCATCTTTCCCGTCCTCATTGCCGGCGCCGTGGGCGGATTCGTGTACGGGCTGAGCTTTCAACGCAACTCCTCCACGGGCGGAGCAGACATCATCGCCAAATATGTCAGCAAAAAAAATCCTCTGTTGAACTTTTTTTGGATCAACTTTGCGATCAACGCGGCGATCGCGTTCGCCTCGTATTTTGTCTACGCGGTGCCGGATACGGCCGGCCATTTGGTCTATAATTTTAAACCCGTTTGTCTGTGCATGCTGTACTGTCTTATGTCCAGCATCGTGGGCAATTCCATCATCAAGGGCTCGAAATCCGCTTATAAGTTCCTGATCATCACTTCCTATCCGGAACAGATCGAGGCGGAGATCGTAAACAAGCTCAAGCACACCGCGACGCGCATCCGTGCAACGGGCGCCTACAGCAATACCGAGCGAGATGTTCTCATCTGCGTGGTGAATAAGCGACAAATCGTCGAATTCAAAAACATTCTTAAAAAGTATGACAAGACTTTTACTTTCGTCGAAACAGTCAACGAGACCATCGGTAATTTTATCAAAGTCAAATGAATCCTGAACGCTTGCCGCCCGCGGGCGCCCCGCCGGCGGAACGGCAGCTTGCAAGGCTCCGCCCCACCGTCCGAAGGATCCCGCAACACAACCGGCCCCGCCAAGCAGCGATGCTTTGGCAGGTCTGCGCGCGGGCCGATGGGAAATTTTTACCCGCCGCTTTCAAGCGGCGGGCTTTTTTCGGCGGGTTCGGCCGCGCAGCACAATGCCGGCTCGTGATCCCCCCCCAACGAAAACGGGACACTTTTTACAAAGTGTCCCGATCCATTGTTTTTTTGTTGAAGCGATTAGTCGATGGTGACTTCTGCACCGGCTTCCTTCATACGAGCCGCGATCTTTTCGGCTTCTTCCTTGTTGACGCCTTCCTTGATCATGCCCAAGCCCTCGACGAGCGCTTTTGCTTCCGCCAGGCCCAAAGACGTAAATTCGCGAACCGCCTTGATGACCTCGATCTTCTTCGCACCGATATCCTTGAGTTTGACGTTGAATTCCGTCTTCTCTTCCACAGCCTCAGCCGCAGCGCCGGCCGCAGGAGCAGCGGCAACCGCAACGGGAGCAGCGGCGCTGACGCCGAACTCCTCTTCCAATGCCTTTACGAGCTCGTTGAGCTCAACAACCGTCATCCCTTTGATCTCTTCGATGAACTTAGCGATATCTGCCATTTTTCAATTCCTCCAAAATTTTTTATGGTTTTCCGCCCGTGATTACGCCGCAGCGGGTCGGCGGCGCAGCTTGCGGCCGCACGCGCTGGTGCGATTTACGCACCCTTCTTTTCTGCGATCGCATTGAGCGCCACGACGACGCCGCGCAACATCGCAGAGAGCACACCGGCAAAATTGGCGATCGGCGCCTGCATGGAACCGAGCATCTTGGCGATGAGTTCTTCTCTGGACGGCATCTCCGCGAGAGACTTGATCCCCTTCGCGTCGATATACGAATTGTCGACATACGCACTCTTCGGCACGATCTTTTCGGGCAGGTCTTTGACCGCCTGCGCAAAGATCTTTGCCGCAGCCGTTTCATCGGGGCTGAACGCCGTCGCGGTCGGGCCGTTCAAATCATTGTCGAAATCGGTGACGCCGAGTTCGTTGAACGCCTTGCGGAGCAAAGTGTTTTTGTAAACCTTGTACTCCACGCCCGCCGCACGGAACTTGTTGCGCAGTTCGGAAACTTCCGCAACCGTAAGTCCCTTATAGTCGACAAAGACAACCGATTTGCTGTTTTGGATCTTTTCTTTGATCTCTTCAACAATCTGTTTCTTGGCTTCTAAGTTGGCTGACATTGGTTACCTCCTGTTTTTTTCTTTCCCATCCGAAGCATTCCGCCAAGGATCGGACACGCCGCGCAAGGCTACCCCTGCGTGCGCAACGATGTTCGGCCGGACGCGGCTTTTCGGTACATTCCACCCGTCACAAAACGGGACCCGGCTGTTGCGGCACACCGCCCTGAACGGACGTTTGCCAAAAGAAAAGTCCTTGTACCGCGAGGAAACAAGGACTTGCAAGCCAAAAGACAGACAGTCGACAAATTACCTCGGCGGGCTGCGTGCGCAATTAAACCGAAACGGTGCCTGCTTTCTGCGGTACGATGATCCCGTCGGGCGATGGGTTCGCCCTGCCGAAATATTTTTGGAACGGTTTTATTATATCGATCGCACGGCGATCTGTCAACTGTTTTTCGCGCAGGAAATCCCCTTCGCGTGCTTTTTTACAGTTTTGCGTAATTGACTTTGATCCCGGGGCCCATCGTGGCAGAAACGGCAACGCTCTTGATGTATTGACCCTTCGCGGCAGCGGGTTTCGCCTTGACGATGGCATCCATCAACGCGGTGAAGTTCTCGCCCAGTTTCTCTTTTCCGAAACTCTTTTTGCCGATCGGGCAGTGAATGATCGCGTTTTTATCCAGACGATATTCGACTTTACCGGCTTTCACTTCGGAGATCGCCTTGGCAACGTCCATCGTGACCGTACCCGACTTCGGGTTCGGCATCAAACCTTTCGGGCCGAGGATCTTACCGATGCGGCCGACAACGCCCATCATATCGGGCGTGGTGATGACCACGTCGAAATCGAACCAGTTTTCCGTCTGGATCTTTTGGATCATTTCTTCCGCGCCGACATAATCGGCGCCGGCTTGCTGCGCAATGTCTGCCCGCTCGCCCTTGGCGATCACGAGTACCTTTTTGGATTTACCCGTGCCGTTGGGCAAAACCAAAACGCCGCGGACCTGCTGGTCGGCTTGGCGGGGATCGACGCCCAACCGCACGTGCAGTTCGATTGTTTCATCAAACTTTGCTTTCGCCGTGTCGATGACAAGGCCCATCGCCTCGTCTGCGTCGTATAGCTTGGAACGATCGTATGCCTTCAAACTGTCGGCATATTTTTTCCCGTATTTCATTCTTTATTTACCTCCTTGTGGTACGGACGAGATGCACTCTCCCACAGTTTCCTTGAAATTTACTCTTCGACGGTGATGCCCATGCTGCGGGCGGTGCCTTTGACCATGCTCTTCGCCGAATCCAGCGATGTGGTGTTGAGGTCGGGCATCTTCAGCTTGGCGATCTCTTCCACCTGGGCGGCAGTGAGTTTTGCGACCTTGTCGCGGTTGGGTCTGGCGCTTCCGCTTTCAATCTTGCATGCCTTTTTAATGAGCACGGGAACGGGCGGCGTTTTCAGAATAAACGTGAACGATCTATCCTGATAGATGGTAATGACAACGGGGATGATCAATCCCGCCTGGTCGGCAGTCTTCGCATTGAATTCTTTGGTAAAGCCGGGAATGTTGATTCCGTGCGGGCCGAGCGTCGAACCGACGGGGGGACCGGGGGTAGCTTTACCTGCGGGCAACTGCAATTTGACGACCGCAG
>CALVHT010000038.1 GCA_944328645.1 uncultured Clostridia bacterium | reverse complement strand
ATCATCAGCGAGAATACAGCAACGCCCGCCAAACCAATCCCGGCAGGAATCCGTAACAACGCGACGATCGCAAGCGTCAGCAAAACATCGTGCAGACCTGCCAGCAACGCCGTAAGTCCCATGCCGACTTTAAAACGAACAGAGATATAGACGAACAACAAGACAAGGACCGCACCGACCCCGATCGCCGTACGCCAAATGTAACCGTAATATGCTATATTGTCTGAATCGTGATAGGTCACAGAAATGAGCGTTCCGTCAATGCCTTCAATGCCGGAACCACCGATCGATGCTTTTAGGCCTTCTAAAAACTCTTCCGACGGTTCTTCGGCGTTGGATGCAAGGACAAACTCAATAACTCCACCACCCGTCGCCGAGGATTCGGAATAACGGATCTGCGAAACGGAGTATTGCTTTTCGATCTCCGTATTACAAAAGTCGCTCAATTCTTTGCGGCTGGATTCGTCCAAAGAGATCAAATCTTTTACTTCGACAATATATCGATCGCGCATGGTCGTATCCGGATTAAATCCGGCAAGTCCAAGCACCAGCGCGCCGGCTACGATCAAAACAAGGCTGACCGCTAAACAACACAGGAGAAATTTTTTGGTGATCAACTTACTCATCTTCCGTTTCCTCCCGCTTGAAATTGCAGAACGCTATTTTATTTTTAGGCTGAGCCAAAAACATATAGAGATAGAATCGAGTCAACCCCAAAGAACAAACCGCCGAAATTGCCGTTCCAAGCATAAGGATCAATGCCATATAATGTACGGCTCCCGACGCAGCAAAGAACAAAATCAAAGCCGCCGCAAACAAAACAATGTGCGTATCAATGGTCAATGCCAAACTCTTTTTATATCCCGACTGGATGGACGCCGTGAGTGTTTTGCCGGTGGCAAACTCGTCGCGAATATTTTTGAACGCATACCAGTTAAATCCGCATAACAACGCGACGGTAAACAAAATCGCAATCACGCTTGCAGCATTCAACATCACCGCATCAATCAGCGAAAGGCAGAGGACCATCGCCAGCGCATAGGTCAAAAGGCCAAAAACATGTGCAAGCCCCATCCCTTTATATCGGATGAGAGCAAACAGCACGATCGCCGCCAGCATGACACCCAAAACGATTGCTACGATCAGCGCCGCATTCTCGCCCATTGTCGGCGCAAGCGTAAAAATCTGCGATGCGTCGAGGTTCAAATCAAATATATTATCCGGATCAAGCACCGAATTGATCACACAAGCAACCGTCTCCGCCGATTCGCGTGTTTGGAAGCTACCGCTGATATAGACGGCACGCTGGTTCAATTCTTCCGTAACCGACGCCTGCATCAGTACTTCGTCGCCCACATAAATATAAAGCGAAGCGGTTGAAGACGTTCCGTCCTCTGAACTGGAGGCTGCCAAATCTGCCGTGATCTCCGCAAAGCGGGCCTGTCCTGCCGATGTAAAGTTGATGGCAACGGCATATCCTGCGCTTCCGCCATCCACTGCAGCCGCACTACGGATATACTCTTTCGTGCCTTCCATCAAGACGTTTTGGTTCGCGTCGCTGAAATACAACTCTCCCGAATACGCAAACGTATCGAACAGCGTCGTAACATCCTCTCCTGTATAAGGCACTTCTACACGAATGGTGTAATCGTTTTCAACCTTTACCGAATATCCGGAAAAGTTTTTGGATTCAAACCGTTCGCACAACGCATTGAACGCACTCTCGAATTCAGAACGGAATGCATCCGTCACGTCGTCACCGGAAACGATCTCCTCCGAAAGATAAATCCCTTTGTGCCGTGTATACGAATCTGCCGGATTTTCCTCGCCCTCTTCCGTTTCGGAGTTGGCGAGCAGTTCGTATTCTTCCTGCGAAATCACGCCTTCCGGATAATAAACGGTATAGTAACCGCCGCCAAGGTCTGTGCTTAGCTTGACCTGGCTGAGAAGCGGTGCGAAATAATACGGTGTACTCAGCCCAAACGAAGCCACGCTGATAAACACGAGCGCTGCGAGCACAATGCTCACGATCACGATCAGCGCCACCGATTTCTTCTTGCCCATTGCCTCCTCCTGCAACTTAAAATGTTGTTTTCCCGAACGCAAGTGCGCGCGCGGCGAAAAACACCTGGTGCGAATACGTCGGATAAAAAGAAATATACTCAATAATTATAATAAAGTTCGCGGGTTTAGTCAAGTGTAAATTATCCGTTTTTCGGAATTTTGCCCTATTTTCATTTTTCCAAGCAAATCCGGATCATCCGGCGACGTTTTCCTCGGCTCCGAACGCGATTTTTTATCCGGGCGAATTCGATCCCACAAAAAATTTTTCTTTCTTCGCAAAGAAAAAACGAAATACGACCGCGAAAACATGCGGTGGGAAGACTACTGTTCGCCCTCGGCTTCTTTATATATCTGCGCCAATCGGCAGTATTCGAGCGCATTCGCGCGGATACTTTGCTTTTCTTGGTCGGTCAGCGGACGAACAACGCGAAAGGGATTTCCGAACACCAAACTGCCGGAAGGGATTTCCTTGCGCTGGGGAACGAGCGTCGCCGCGCCAATAATACAGTCGTCGCCGATTACTGCTCCGTCCAGGATTACCGATCCCATCCCCACGATCACATTGTTTCCGATCGTGCAACCATGCACAACCGCGTTGTGCCCGACCGTCACATTCTCACCGAGAACAGTCGGCAAGCCATATCCGACATGAATCGTGGCATTATCTTGTACGTTTGAATTCTTCCCGACCCGGATGGGTGCAATATCACCGCGCAGACAGGCTCCGCACCAAATGCTTGCATTCTCGCCCAATGCGACATCTCCTGCGACATAAGCTTTGCGATGAACGAATACCCCGGCGCCACGCCGCACCGAACCAATCTCGTCTTTCATGGATCCCCCTTTCTCGCCCGTTCGACCATATTATTGCGATTGCAGCTTTTTTCGCTCCGCCAAAATATGCATTGCGTTCTCTGTACGCTTACGCATCATGGCGCAAGTAACTTCGTACGGTTCGTCAATGTCTCCGTTAAAATGGTAGTTGTTCGCGCTGCATCCGCCGCTGCAAATAAATTTAGCAAAACATCCCTCGCATTTTTTTCGGGTAAACAGGCAGGAATTTTGAAAGCGACTGCGAATGTTTTCATCCAGTTTTCCTTCGTAAACGCTTCCCATGCGGAAGTTCGGATCGCCGGCAAACTGATGACAGGGATACAGATCGCCGTTTGGCACGACAGAAAAATACTCGTTCCCGGCCCCGCAGGCGCTTACCCGCTTGGCAAGGCACGGCCCGCCTTCCAAATCTACGTTAAAGTGAAAGAAATTAAAGCCTTTTCCAGCAGCCATACGCGCCAGATATTTGTCGCATAATACATCATATTCTGCACAAATCGCAGGTAAATCTTCATTTCGGATCGCCAAGCCGGGAATATCCGTTACGACCGGTTCCAAAGAGATACTGTCAAATCCATTGTCCGCCAAAAACAAAACATCCTTGGAAAAATCCAAATTCCGAGCCGTAAACGTTCCGCGAACATAGTAACTCTTGTTGCCGCGGATCCGTACAAAGTTTTTTAAATTTTCGATCACTAAATCAAAGCTGCCCTTCCCGTTTGCCGTCTTGCGGACCGCATCGTGTACTTCCTTCCTTCCGTCTAGGCTCAGGACGACGTTTTCCATTTCCGCATTGAGAAATTGCGCGATTTCATCTTTCAGAAGCAACCCGTTTGTCGTCAGTGTAAAAAGAAATTTTTTTCCGCGTTCGGCAGCCTTTTGTTTCGCATATAAAACGGTTTCTCGCACAACTTCAAAGTTCATCAACGGCTCGCCGCCAAAAAAATCTGTCTCCAATATCTTTCGGTTTCCGGAGTTCTCGATCAAAAAATCAATAGCCTTTTTCGCAGTCTCAAGGCTCATAAACTCTCGCCGGGAATGGTAGGCCCCTTCGTCCGCGAAACAATAACGGCATCGCAGATTGCAATCGTGGCAAATATGCAGGCACAAAGCCTTAACTTCGTTCGATTTGATCGGATATGACTTCGTCTCTGGAGCAAATAACAGCCCGTTTTGCTGTAACTCCGCAAAGTCCTCTTCATATGCCTGCCGTTCCTTAAGGGTGATCGCGGAAGTATCGACCGCTTCTCCCAGTTTTTCACGCAAAAGAAGCGCCGCTTTCGCATCGCACTCGTGCAACGAAGAACTGCCAGTGTCAAAAATATAATAGTTTTCTTTAAATTGAAATACGTGTACCATAAACGCCGCAGAACAAAGATTAAGGAGCAGTTCGACTGCCCCTTAAAACAGATTTTTTAGTTATTTTTTTCGGGATTATTTTCTCTGGAAATTCTTTCGCAAGACTGATTGCCGACAGTACAGCTGGTTTTGCATGCCGATTGACAAGTGCTTCTGCATTCACCGCAACCCGTTACCTTTTTTTCCGCGGGACGTGCGATTGTTTTAATCTTATTCATGACGCATCTCCTTTTGTCGCATTTTTTATTATTATAATATACTGCGCCAAAAAATGCAAGCATTTTTGGTGAAAACCCGATTTTCCTTGGTTAGGATTTCCCCTTTACAAGGGTACAAACGATCCCGCTGATCGCGCCGACAATCGCGCCGAATACTATATCGAGAATATTCCCCCAACCAAAAGAAATTGCCCCGCCGATCACGGCAAACAGAAAATAGGTCAGCAATATTACGCCGATACCGCTGACAGCCCCTTTCAAAACAGCGCGCGTTGGCCGCAAACACACAAAGCATCCCAAAAATACCGCGAGCATCTTGATAACTTGATTCACCGGTACAATGATCGATGAACCGATCGAAAAAATTTTGATCAGCAACGCAAATATTAGCACCGCCGCCAGTGTGAATACCGCCGCAACGCCAATGCTTTTTCCGACTTCCACCGCTGCACGGCTCATGTCGCTTTGCATAAAAATACCTCCGCGTAAGATATATTCTATCTCTATGCGGAGGTATGTCCTCTTTATTCCCTTTTCTTCGAATTATTTGATCTCTTCGTCCTTTGTCTCGTCGGAAACCGCCGTTTTTTCCTCTTTGGCCGCGTCGGCAAACGGCTCTTCTGTCTTCACTTCGTCGGCTTTTTTCACAGATTCCGTCACCTTTTCTTCCTTGACCTCTTCGGGCTTTGCATCTGTTTGATAGATCGCTTGCTTATCAAACTTCATGTAGCTATAATTCCCTTCGCTGTCACCCGTACGCAAAACAAACGTATTCTCTTCGTCGTTTACTTCCACTACTTCGCCAACAATCCCGCCAATCGTCTTGACCTTGCTGCCGGGACGTACGGCATTGATCGTATCGTTAAAATTCTTTTGCTTTTTCCTCTGCGATACAAAAGACCACACGAAAAATGCTACCAGCAAAACAACAATGATAATGATGGGAAGATAGCTCATGAGACCATTGGGAGTCGTCTCTTCTTCCGCCAAAAGATTCAACAGCATGAAAAACATTCTCCTTTTTTTATACGCTTACGCTCGGTTCTATGATAGCTTTTTTACAAAAATTTGGCAACTGTTTTGCCATGCTTTTTCTCGAAAATATTCAATAGAAGTTAAAATTTCGCCGTTTCGACACAATAAAACATTTTTTGCTTGCGCCTTACTCTCTTCCATACTTGCGATAAAACTCCTCGCAAAACGCTCGCACACCGCCCTCTAAAATCGCTTGCCGCAACCCGCGCATCAAACGGTTTAAAAATGTGATATTATGGATGGATAATAACATTGAAGAAAGCATCTCGCCCGCGTTTATCAAGTGTCGTAAATAAGCCTTGGAATAATGAGAACAGCAATAACAATCACAATCTAAATCCAACGGAGTAAAATCTTCCTTATATGCGGCATTACGAACGACGACTTTTCCGCGAGAAGTCAACGCCGTTCCGTTACGCGCAATACGCGTCGCCAGCACACAATCGAACAGATCGATCCCGCGTAAAACCCCTTCGATTAAACAATCCGGACTCCCGACCCCCATGAGATACCGCGGAATATTTGTCGGTAAAACCGGCTGTATTGTGTCTAATATTTCATACATCAACGGTTTCGGTTCTCCGACCGACAGGCCGCCGATTCCGATGCCATAATGCGCAAACGGTTTGGCTGCCTCCACGCTCGCCAAACGCAGATCTTTATAAACGTTGCCCTGGACAATCGGAAAAAGAGCCTGCTTTTCGTTTTTATGCGCTGCGTCGCAGCGCTCCAGCCACCGGATCGTACGCTCAAGCGCACTCTTCGCATAGCGATAATCCGCACCGTATTCGCTGCATTCATCAAACTGCATGATGATGTCCGCTCCCAAGGCGTTTTCGATCTCCATGACTTTTTCCGGCGTGAAAAAATGTTTGCTTCCGTCTATGTGCGAACGAAACCAAACGCCCTCGTCCCCGATTTGGTTTAGCTTGGCCAAAGAAAAAACTTGAAAACCGCCGCTGTCCGTCAAAATCGGCCGATCCCAATTCATAAAGCGATGCAAGCCGCCCGCCGCACGGACAAGCTCGTGACCCGGCCGCATATATAAATGATATGTGTTTGCCAATAGGATCTGCACGCCTGCCTCCTTTAAATCACGGGGGAGCATTCCCTTTACGGTAGCTTGCGTTCCTACGGACATATAAACGGGCGTTTCAATATCCCCGTGCGGGGTATGAAAAATACCTGCACGCGCGCCCGTTTCAGGATCTGTTTTAACAACTTCAAACGAAAAATCAGCCATAAACACCAACAAGAAATATATCAGACAAAGTACTTTGCAAAATAACTATAATATGAGCATCGCGTCCCCAAAACTGAAGAAACGATATCGTTTTTCGACCGCCTCGCGATAAATCGACAAACAGTTTTCGCGTCCGACCAGCGCAGAGACCAACATGATCAACGTGGACTCCGGCAAATGAAAATTCGTGATCAATGCATCCACACAGCGAAAGTGATACGGCGGATATATAAAAATGGAGGTATCCCCGCAACATGGCCGCAAAAATCCGTGTTCATCCGCTACCGTTTCCAACGTACGTACGGAAGTCGTGCCGACGGCAATAACGCGCCGTCCCTCCCGTTTGGCCGCATTCACGATTTCAGTTGCTTTTGCATCCACGCAATAATACTCTGAATGCATCACATGGTGCGCCAAATCCTCCTCCTTCACCGGACGAAATGTACCCAGCCCGACATGAAGCAATACCTCCGCAATTGTGACGCCCATCGCGCGAATCTCCGCCAAAAGCGATTCCGTAAAGTGCAACCCCGCCGTCGGAGCAGCTGCAGATCCGTCGACCTTGCTATAAACCGTCTGATAACGACTTTGATTTTCAAGCTTTTCATGGATATACGGCGGAAGCGGCATCGTACCGACACGCGCAAGAATTTCTTCAAAAGTTCCAGCAAACCGGAAGCGAACAATACGTTCTCCCGTCTCTGTCCTGCCCTCCACTGTGAGAGAAAGCTCGTCGGAAATCCGCAGGACCATCCCTTCCCGCGCTTTTTTCCCTGGCCGCACCAGAACTTCCCAGCGTTCGTAATCCAAACGCTTCAACAACAAGACCTCCACCTTGCCGCCATTTTCTGTATAAGCAAACATACGCGCCGGCAATACCTTTGTGTTGTTTACTACCAAAACATCGCCGGGACGCAGGTATTCTTTGATCTCATGAAAAATCCGATGTTCCGTTTTTCCAGTCGAACGGTCGTATACCAACAGACGCGATGAATCGCGCGGTTCAACAGGGGTTTGCGCAATCAGCTCTTCCGGCAGATCATAGTAGTAATCCGATTTCTTTAACATACCTTTGCTCTTACAATGTTAAAATATACAAACTTTGCCTTACATAGTACTGCAAAAAAACATTTTTTGTCGATTATATAGGCCTTGATCAAGGTTTCCTTTCTTTAAAAAAGACAAGTCCGATAAATCTTTCGGCGTCCGATCCGGCGTCTATTCGTCATCAAACATTGAGATCTGCATACGCTGTTTTTCACTCATCCGAATCCCCATGTGTTCGTATGCGCCACGCAGGCACACCCTGCCGCGAGGGGTTCGCGCGATAAAACCAAGTTGCATAAGATATGGCTCGTAGACATCCTCGATCGTGTTGGAATCCTCGTTGATGGTCGCCGCCAACGTCTCCAACCCTGCCGGACCACCGCCGAATTTTTCAATAAGAGCGCGCAGCAAGCCCCGATCGGTATCGTCCAGTCCTAATTCGTCAATGTCCATTTTTTTCAAAGCGTAGCGAGCATCTTCATAGTGAATGGTTTCGTTCCCTTTAACCGCAGAAAAATCACGAACTCGCTTAAGCAGGCGATTCGCGATGCGCGGTGTACCGCGTGAGCGGCGCGCGATTTCATCTGCCGCCGCGCGCTCAATCGAAATCCCCAGCGTTTTGGACGAGCGCGTCACTATTTGCGCCAACTCCTCCGGCGTGTACATTTCCAGTCGGCATAAAACGCCAAAACGATCACGCAACGGTGACCCGAGCATCCCGGCTTTCGTCGTCGCCCCCACCAAGGTAAAATGTTTGAGCGGAAATCGGAGGTTTTTCGCCGATGGACCTTTTCCGACGATAATATCCAACGCGTAATCTTCCATCGCCGAATACAAAATTTCCTCGACGGAATGATTGAGACGATGGATCTCATCGATAAACAAGACATCTCCCTCGTTCAGATTGGTCAAGATCGCCGCAAGATCGCCGCCCCGCTCGATCGCCGGGCCGCTGGTCAATTTGATCTGTACGCACAGCTCGTTGGCAATGATATGCGCAAGCGTCGTCTTGCCTAAACCCGGCGGGCCATAGAGCAGCACATGGTCGAGGGGTTCGCCGCGCATTTTGGCAGACGAAATATACACGGACAAATTTTCCTTTACTTTCTTCTGTCCGACGTAATCATCCATCGTTTTAGGACGCAACACATTTTCTTCGACGTCGCATTCCCCTTTTGTGCTCATCACAAGCCGTTCGTCTTTAAAATCGTCCAATCCGTTCATAGTTTTTCCTTTTCCGCACAATCCCGCAAGCGGATAGCCGCCTTCAACTCTAACGCCGCCGCTACATGGAGCGCAGTGCTGCCATGATTATTTCTTCTATGCTGCTCGCACCGTGTTCGATCGCCCCGCGTACCGCCTTGACGCTTTCGGCACGCGTATAACCCAAAGACATCAATCCGACGACAGCATCCTCTTCCTTATCCGTCATTTTTTCCGCCACGAACTCCACAGATTTTTCGCCTGAGTTAGGTGTCGTATTCTGCGCGGAAACTTTCTCTCGCAATTCCAAGATAATTCGCTCGGCGGTTTTCTTTCCTAACCCCTTAATCGAGCTTAGCCGCTTGACATCCGAAGAGGCGATCGAAACGGCCAAATCTCCCACATTCATGCCCGACAAGATTGCGATCCCCATTTTTGGACCGACACCCGAGACACTGGTCAGCTTCAAAAACATATTTTTTTCCTCGGGCGAAACGAACCCAAACAACGAAACGCCATCCTCGCGCACCTGTAAATAAGTGTATGCCTCTCCATCCCCATCCGTAATCAGTTTTGCAAAAAGCGCGCCCGAACAGAGAATCTCGTATCCAATTCCGTTGTTTTCAAGCAAAACCATGCCGGCTTCCGAATATATCACTTTTCCTCGAATATATCCAATCATTCTTAAAATCCCGTTCCGTTTTAATTTTTATCTGTAAAAAGATGCAATGCCCCATTTAGATGGTATATAATCCCGAAAGGCGAGACGTAAACGAATGACACAGCGCAACAGCCAACGCATCGGCTGCATCGTCTGGCCGCGGAATTCCTTGCAACCGCAATAGATTCGCCGTAACTAATTGAATCTGTTTTTTTTCCGCCTTTCCGTAGCCGGTCAAGGCCTGTTTAATCTGCATGGGCGTGTATTCGAACAGTCTGCCACAACGCTTGATACAAGTGAGCAATGCTACGCCGCGCGCATGCGCGACCGCAATCCCCGTCGTTACATTCTTGGAAAAGAACAATTCCTCGACCGCCACTTCGTCCGGTTTACACTGATCCAGCAAACGACCGATCCCCTCTTCCAAAATCGCCAAACGGGTAGGAAGCCGTTCCTCTTTCGGCGTTATGACCACGCCATAATCCAGCGCACGCACATCGCCGCGCGCATCTTTTTCTAAAACTCCATATCCGAGCGTCGCAAGCCCCGGATCGATCCCCAAAATAATCAATTTCGACCCTCTGTCCGCGAAAATGGTTGAATTTTTCCTGAAAATATATTACAATAAAAAGAGCGGATTGGCAAACTGCGCCAAGTAAGATCCGGTACGCACAATCCGCCTATGCAATATTTTAAAGTTTTTCTGACAATAAGTCAATCGAAACAAGCTTAAAATCAGATACGGAGAAGAAATTATGAAATTGTGGGAAGGTCGGTTCACCCAACCGAGCGCCAAAAGTGCCGACGTATTTAATCAATCGCTTTCATTTGACCGCAAACTGTATTGGCATGACATTTTTGCGAGCATTGCACACGTCAAAATGTTGAACGAAACGCACATTCTTCCTGCCGCGGATGCCGATAAGATCTGTGATACCCTGCAAGCGATCTTGGCCGACATCGAAAGCGGTGCCCTGCTCATCGAAGGAGCCGAAGATATCCATACGTTTATTGAACAAGAACTGGTCATGCGCATCGGCGTTATGGGAAAGCGCATGCATACCGCTCGTTCGCGCAACGATCAGGTCGCAACGGATTTTCGCCTGTATGTCAAAGACAGTATCTCCGGTATCTGCGGATTGCTGCACGATTTAATCGAGACTCTCCTCCGTTTGGCAAACAAGCACGTCGGCAACATCCTGCCCGGCTATACCCATCTGCAACGCGCACAGCCCGTTTCGCTTGCCCAGTATCTCAATGCTTACAGCGAGATGTTTTTGCGTGACCTGGAACGCTTTATTGACTGTTATAAACGCACAGACGTAATGCCGCTGGGCAGCTGCGCGCTCGCGGGAACGGATTTTCCGATTGATCGTACGATCACGGCCAAGCTGCTTCACTTTTCGATGATCTCACAAAACTCCCTGGACGCGGTTTCTGACCGTGACTTTGTGGCTGAATATATTTTTTGTTGCTCCACGGTCATGGCACACTTATCCCGCTTCTGCGAGGATATCATCCTCTATTCTTCCGGAGAGTTCGGTTTTATCGAAATTTCCGACACTTATTCAACCGGGTCTTCCATCATGCCGCAAAAAAAGAATCCGGATATCCCCGAACTGATCCGCGGAAAGACCGGACGCGTATACGGAAGCCTGACCGGCATTCTGACCGTCATCAAGGGAATACCCACTGCTTACAATAAGGATCTGCAAGAAGATAAAGAGGCGCTCTTTAATGCTGAAGACACCGTAAAGAGTTGTTTATCTATTTTTAACGAACTTTTACAAAACATCACCTTTAATACGAGACGGATGCGCAATGCTGCCGCGGGCGGATTTTCGACAGCTACGGATATCGCCGACTACCTGGTCCAAAAAGGAATGGCGTTCCGCGATGCACATGCCGTCACCGGCCAAATCGTGCGTTACTGCATCGAAAACAACCAAACACTGGAACGTTTGGATCTATCCACATACCGCCGTTTTTGCGAATTGTTTGATGGAGAAATCTTGCAGTGCGTGCGCGTCGACCATTCGGTCGAGGCCCGAAAAGCAATCGGCGGCAGTTCTAGGAGCGCAGTGCGCGAAAATATCCGATCGATCACAAAACGACTGAATAAACTTTGTAAAGCCTGAACGCTTTGCAATAAATATCCACCGGCTAAGCCGGTGGTTTTTCAGTTTCGGGCTATTAGCCCTAATACTACCAGCGGCGCGCAA
>CALVHT010000037.1 GCA_944328645.1 uncultured Clostridia bacterium | reverse complement strand
GTTTCAGAGCATTTTCAGCACAGAAAAAGGGCTTACCCCATTATCGGGGTAAGCCCTAAAAACACAATATCTTGTGGCACAACTTAGTTAAACCACTATATATGTTTACCTCGGACGTTTAATATTTGCTTGGGCCGCGGCAAGACGTGCGATCGGCACGCGATAAGGCGAGCAAGAAACATAATTGAGGCCGATCTTATGGCAGAACTCGATGGACGAAGGATCGCCGCCATGCTCACCGCAGATGCCGAAATGCATGTTCGGACGAACTTCTTTGCCGAGTTTAACGGCCATATCCATCAATTTACCCACACCGATCTGATCGAGCTTTGCAAACGGATCGGATTCATAGATCTTGTTTTCATAATATGCGGGCAGGAACTTGCCGGCATCGTCACGCGAGAAGCCAAACGTCATCTGCGTTAGGTCATTCGTTCCGAAACAGAAGAACTCCGCCTCTTTGGCAATCTCGTCCGCCGTCAATGCCGCGCGCGGGATCTCGATCATCGTACCGACTTCATATTTGAGGTCGCTCTTGCTTTCGGCGATGAGCTTGTCTGCCACTTCGACGACAAACTTCTTCACGAACGCCATTTCTTTGGCTTCGCCCGTCAACGGAATCATGATCTCCGGAACGATATTCCAATCCGCATGGCGCTTTTTGACGTTGATCGCTGCCTTAATGACGGCAGCCGTCTGCATGCGCGCGATTTCCGGATAGGTGACCGTCAAACGGCAGCCGCGGTGACCCATCATCGGGTTAAACTCATGCAAGTCGGCAATGATTTGCTTGATCTGCGCAACCGTCTTGTTCTGCGCCTTAGCAAGCGCCTCGATATCCGCTTCTTCCGTAGGAACAAACTCATGCAACGGCGGATCCAAGAAACGGATGGTAACGGGATAACCGCCCAGCGCCTCATACAGCTTCTCGAAGTCAGACTGCTGCATCGGCTCGATCTTGTCAAGCGCAGCGATGCGTTCTTCCACCGTATCCGCACAGATCATCTCGCGGAATGCCGCAATACGATCGGGATCGAAGAACATATGCTCGGTACGGCACAGGCCGATACCCTGGGCGCCGAAATTCGCCGCCTTCTTTGCATCCGTCGGGGTGTCGGCATTGGTACGAACCGTCAAAGCCTTATACTTGTCCGACAGTTCCATGATCCGCCCGAAGTAACCGGAAGAAGTATCCGCCGCAACGGTCGGAATGCCTTCACCGTAAATATTCCCGGTCGAGCCGTCCAACGAAATCACGTCGCCTTCTTTATATACTTTGCCTTTCAAGGTAAACTGTTTGTTTTCTTCGTCCATCTTGATGTCGCCGCAACCGGAAACGCAGCAGGTTCCCATGCCGCGTGCAACGACAGCCGCGTGCGAAGTCATGCCGCCGCGAACGGTGAGGATGCCCTGTGCATAGTGCATGCCCTCGATATCTTCCGGAGAAGTTTCCAAACGAACGAGAACGACCTTCTCGCCTTTCTTGCCCTGTTCGACCGCCTCTTCGGCCGTGAACACGATCTTACCGGTCGCTGCGCCGGGAGAAGCGGGGAGCGCTTTCGCAACGGGAACAGCCTTTTTCAGAGCCGCCGCGTCAAACTGCGGGTGCAGCAATGCATCCAACGTTTTCGGGTCGATCTGCATGAGCGCTTCCTGCTCGGTGATCATCCCCTCGTCAATGAGGTCACAAGCGATCTTGATCGCAGCGGCGGCGGTGCGCTTGCCGTTACGCGTCTGCAACATGTACAGATGCTTGTCCTCAATGGTGAATTCCATGTCCTGCATGTCGCGGTAATGGTCTTCGAGCGTCTTGCAGATACCCTGGAACTGCTCGTAGACCTCGGGCATAATCTCAGCCATTTTGTCAATGGGCATCGGCGTACGAACGCCGGCAACGACGTCTTCGCCCTGCGCATTCATCAGGAATTCGCCCATCAGCTTCTTTTCACCGGTCGCCGGATTGCGCGTGAACGCAACGCCCGTGCCCGACGTATCGCCCATGTTTCCGAACGCCATCATCTGTACGTTGACGGCCGTGCCCCAGCTATAGGGGATGTCGTTCTGCATACGATAATAGTTGGCGCGGGGGTTGTCCCACGAACGGAACACCGCTTTGATCGCGCCGAAGAGCTGTTCTTTCGGATCTGACGGGAAATCGGCGCCGATTTTTGCCTTGTATTCGGCTTTGAACTGGTTCGCGAGTTCCTTGAGGTCTTCCGCGGTCAGTTCAACGTCCTGTGTAACGCCCTTTTCTTCCTTCATCTTATCGATGAGCTGCTCAAAATATTTTTTGCCGACTTCCATCACGACGTCGGAATACATCTGAATAAATCTTCTGTAGCAGTCCCAAGCCCAGCGGGGATTGCCGGATTTTTTGGCGATGACGTTGACGACATCCTCGTTCAAACCGAGGTTGAGAATGGTATCCATCATGCCCGGCATGGAAGCGCGCGCACCGGAACGAACGGAAACGAGCAACGGATTTTCTTGATCGCCGAATTTTTTGCCGCAGATTTCCTCCATCTTAGAGATATACTCCATGATCTCTGCCTGGATTTCGGGATTGATCTGTCTGCCATCTTCGTAATACTGCGTGCAGGCTTCGGTCGAAATGGTGAAGCCCTGCGGTACGGGCAAGCCGATTTTGGTCATTTCTGCGAGGTTTGCGCCCTTGCCGCCGAGCAACTCGCGCATCTTTGCATTCCCTTCCGAGAAAAGGTAGCAATACTTCTTTGCCATAAAAACTTCCTCCTGATAAGATTTGGGATTTTGGTTATCTTTACTAACGGTTCTATTTTAATATAATTTAGCGCAAAATTCAAGTGAAACGCAAATAATTTTCGAACTTTTTCCAAGGATTTTGCCGTTCCGCAAAAAAAACGCCGGATTCCCGGCCGCCCCTCCACGGCGCAGCTGGCACAAAGACTTGTTTTTGCGCAAAAACGCCGCTACAATAGGGCAATATACTCCGAAAAGGCGCGCACTTCTGTCTCCGTCTTGGTGCAAAGATAGGCATGCAAGAGCTTCAGCGCCCGCTTTTTCCCATCCGGCAGAATATACTCCGCCCGGTACGGCTCGCCCGCGCATTTTTTGAGAACCTGCACCGTCGTCTCGCTTACGCCCGCGCCTTTGGCGCATTCGGCGCAGGAAAAACTTCCGTCCGCCACATCGAAAAAAGCTCGACCATCGAGTTCGGCGCCGCACCCCGCACAGCCACGCAAGCTCAGCCGATACCCCGAAAGTTCACAGGCGCGGATACAAAAGGCGATCAGCGCTTCTGCCGCATCCCCGTCGCACATGGCCCGCAATGCGTTTACGGCATACAAAAACAGTGCTTCGTTGACGATCCCGTCGTACAACAGCGCATCACATACGCCGCAGACGCAGGCGGCGGCATAAAACTTCCCGATGTCCTCCCGCAATGCGTAAAAGCCGTCTGTATTGGCGGCCGAGATCACCGTGCAGCGTTCACCGCGTTTGACGAGTACGTATTCGGCAAAACAAAAGGGCTGGGCCGCGAACCGCAGTTTCGCGCCAGCCTTTCGCACCCCCTTCGCCGCTGCGGAGATCTTGCCCTGTTGCAGCGAGAAAAGGGTCAGCATTTTGTCGTTTTCGCCGTAGTCCGCCGTCCGCAGGACCAGTGCGTCCACTTTCAGTTCCATACAAGTCCCCTGCCGCGCGCCCGCCGAACTGTCTGCCGGGGTTGCGCAATGCTCACTTTTTCAACTGTTTGTACAACATGTAATAGGACAGGCTGCCCGTCTCCCGAAACAATTTCCAGGCGATCTCTGCCGCGTCCTCATCCTTGACGAATCTTGCCATTTGCCCCTCCCATACCAGTATGCGCCGTTCGGCACCCGGGATTGCGAGGGAAATTTTTCCGTTTTTCCGCCGGTCAGTGGCGGTTTTTCAGCTCCGTGCAGACGTCGGAAAGCCGTACGCCCGCATTTTCCAGCAATACGAGCGTATGGTAAAACAGGTCCGCGCACTCGCCCACGATCTCCGACCGACTTCCGTTCTTTGCCGCGATGACCAATTCCACGGCCTCTTCGCCCGTCTTTTTGGCGATCTTGTCCACGCCCTTTTCAAACAAATACGACGTATAGCTGCCCTCTTCGGGATTTTCCTTGCGGTCTGCCACGATGCGCTGCAACTGCCCCAACATCTCCGCGCCCAGTCCGCATTCGCGCACCGGCGTGTAAAAACAGGTATAGTTCCCCGTATGGCAGGCCGCCCCCGTCTGTTCTACCTTCAACAACACGCAATCCCTGTCGCAGTCGAGAAAAACGCCGCGCACCTTTTGCAGATGGCCGCTCTCTTCTCCCTTCTTCCACAGCTTTTGGCGCGATCGGCTCCAATAGTGGGCATACCCGGTCTCCAATGTCTTGCGGTATGCTTCCTCGTTCATGTATGCCTGCATGAGTACTTCGCCGCTCTCGTAATCCTGCGCAATCGCGCAAACCAATCCCTGCGCGTTCCACTTCAATTCCGTGTTCACATCCATGGTTCCCTTCTCCTCAGACCCGGCGCACGGGAATGCCGCGCGCTGCCAAATATTCTTTGAGCTGTTTCATTTCGATCTCGCCGAAATGAAACAGCGACGCCGCCAATGCCGCGTCTGCCTTCCCCTGCGTCAATACGTCCGCAAAATCCTGCATGCTCCCCGCTCCGCCGGAAGCAATGATCGGAATGTTGACCGCCTCTGCGGCGCGCCGCGTCAATTCCAGGTCATAACCGGATTTCGTTCCGTCTCGATCCATGCTGGTAAGCAATATCTCCCCCGCGCCCAGTTCCGCGGCGCGACGAATCCATGCGACGGCATCCTGTCCCGTGTTGACGCGCCCTCCGTTCAAATACACGTCCCAGCCGCCGCGCTCGTTTTTTTTGGCGTCTACCGCCACGACCACACACTGCGAACCAAACTTGAGCGCCGCCTCCGTGATCAGCGCCGGCGTGCGCAGGGCTGCCGAATTGACGGCAATTTTGTCTGCGCCCGCCGCCAACAGGGTACGGAAATCCTCGACCGAACGGATCCCCCCGCCCACCGTGAGTGGAATGAAAACCTGTTCGCTCGCACGGCTAAGGATGTCTACCGCCGTTTTGCGCCCATCGCTGGACGCCGTAATGTCTAAAAATACGATCTCGTCGGCGCCGATCGAATCGTAGGCTTTGGCAATTTCGACGGGATCGCCCGCGTCGATCAGATTGACAAAGTTTACGCCCTTGACGACCCTGCCCTTATCGATATCCAAGCAAGGAATGATCCGTTTGCTGAGCATTGCTCCTCCTTTCCGGGCACGGTACGGGCGGTCAACGCCGGCACTCGCCCAGCGCTTCGCGCAGATCGACGGCTCCGGTATAAATCGACTTGCCGAGCACGGCGCCGTAAATGCCGCGCTCGTGCAAAAGACGCACGTCCTGCAACGAAGAGACCCCGCCCGAAGCGATGATCTGCAGGCCTGTTTCCCGCTGCATGCGTTCTGTTCCATCGATATTGGCTCCCTCCATCGCGCCGTCTTTGGCGATGTCGGTGAACAGCGCGCAGCGTATGCCCATATGCTTGCATTTTTTTCCAAACTCGACCGCGGAAATATCGGTCGTATATGTCCATCCCTGCACGGCAAACCGCCCGTCTTTCGCGTCGATGCCGGCAACGATCTTTTCCGGAAATTCGTAGGTCGCCAAGGCAAACTCATCCGGATCCAGCGCCGCCATCGTTCCGATCACGACGCGATCCGCCCCCGCATCCAATCGGCGGCGGATATCCACGATACGGCGCAGTCCTCCGCCGCTTTGGACCTTGACGCGAAAACGTTTTTTGATCTCCGTTAGCAGAGAATCGATGCCGCTCTCTCCGGAAAATGCGCCCGAAAGATCCACCACATGCAGCCACTCGGCGCCGGCTTCTACCCATTTCTCGGCAAATTCCAACGGATCACCGTAGTCGGTTACCTGTTTTTTGTCTCCCTTGTACAGGCGCACGGCGCGCCCCTGCAAAACGTCGATGGCAGGAAATAAAATCATAGCAAGTCTCCTTTGCGGCTGTTCAAAAACCCGAAAGCCGTTCCGCACAAGACAGCCGCACCCGTCCGAACGGCCGCCGCGCTACAAAGCGCAAAAATTCTTCAAAAGACGAAGCCCCGCGGCGCCGCTCTTTTCCGGATGGAACTGCACGCCGAACACGTTGTTTCGACACACCGCGGACGGATAGACGACGCCGTATTCCGTTTTGGCGCAGACATACTCGTCCGCGCAATCCGCACGATAGCTGTGTACGAAATAAAAGCACGTTCCCTCGTCGATCCCCTCAAACAGGCGCGTGCGCAAATCGAATACCTGATTCCATCCGATCTGCGGAATCTTTCCCGAAGCAAAGCGGATCACGCGCCCCGGGATCAGACCCAGGCCGGCAAACTCGCCGTCTTCGTAACTCTTTTCCAATAAAAATTGCATGCCCAAACAGATGCCGAGCACCTTCGTATCCCGCACCCGCTTTCGCACATACCCGTCCAGCTCTCTGGCGGACAACTCGAGCATGCCTGCACCGAACGAGCCAACGCCGGGCAAAATAAGTTTTTCACAGCCGTCCAGCTCGGCGGGATCGCCCGAAACGCAGGCGCGCTCGCCGATTGCCTCCAGCGCCTTTTGCACCGAACGCAGATTTCCCGCGCCGTAATCGACGATTCCGATCATTTACAGGACTCCTTTGGAAGAAGGAATCCGATCAGACGTGACGCGACAGGCGTCCTGCAGACATTTGGCCAGCGCTTTAAACATCGCCTCCGCTTCATGATGCAAGTTTCCGCCGCGCAACAGTTTTATATACAGATTTACGCCCGCATTGAACGCGAAAGCGCGCATGAATTCCTCCACCAATTCCGCATCGAACTCCCCGATCTTGCCCGTTAATTTGTCCTCAAAGTTCAAGTAAGGACGGCCGCCGAGATCGACGGCAACCATGGCAGCGCATTCATCCATCGGGATAACGCGGTCGGCAAAGCGGGCGATCCCCTTTTTATCCCCGAGCGCCTGTTTAAACGCCTGTCCCAGGCAGATGCCTACATCCTCCACGCTGTGGTGATCGTCTACCTCCACGTCGCCCTGACAATGCACGGTCAGATCCATGCCTGCGTGTACCGCAAGCAACTCGAGCATATGATTGAGAAAGCCCACCCCCGTATCGACAGAGGCCGTCCCCGACCCATCGATGAGCAATTCCAACCGGATATCCGTTTCGCGCGTTTTGCGCGCGATCTGTCCTTTTCTCATTCTTCCTCCTCCGACCGTGCACGAATGGCATTCGCGTGCGCGGTCAAACCTTCGTTCTCCGCCAAGCGGACAATATCCTGCGCATCTTCGCGCAATGCCTCACGCGTATAGCGGAGCACACTCATCTTGCGCAGAAAGATATCCTGATTCAACACCTGGAAAAAACGTGCCGTACCGCCGGTCGGCAGGGTATGGTCCGGCCCGGCAAAATAATCGCCGACCGGTTCGGGCGTGAAACTGCCCAAAAACACAGCGCCCGCGTTTCGGATGTTCGGCAGGAGTTGTTCGCAGTTTTCCGTCGCGATCTCCAAATGCTCGGGCGCGATCTCGTTGGCAAGCGCACAGGCTTCCGCCATATCGTGCACGAGAATGATCCCGCCCGCATTCGCGCAGGATTCCGCCGCGATGGACTGCCGCGGGAGCAAAGCGAGTTGCCGCTCGACTTCCGCCTGCACCCGTTCGGCAAACGCACGGCTGTCCGTCAGCACAAGCGCGCGGGCAAGCCGATCATGCTCTGCCTGCGACAAAACATCGGCGGCGATAAAGCGCGGTTCTTGCCGATCGTCGGCAATGATCAAAATTTCCGAAGGTCCGGCCAGCATGTCGATGCCGACTTCTCCGTACACCTCTTTTTTGGCTAAGGTCACATAGATGTTGCCAGGCCCTGCGATCACATCCACCTTGGGGATGCTTTCGGTCCCGTAGGCCAGCGCCGCGATCGCCTGCGCACCGCCCACCTTGAACACGGCTTCCGCGCCGCACAAGTCTGCCGCCGCCAACACGGCCGGGGCGATCTTCCCGTTTTTGGCCGGTGTGCAAACAAAAATGTGCTCGACCCCCGCCGCCTTGGCAGGCAGTACGCCCATCAGCACCGAGCTGAACAGCGGCGCCGTGCCGCCGGGCACATAGATCCCCGCCCGTTCGACCGGACGCACGGTATAGCCCGTCGTTCGACCGTTTTGCGTGCGAATATCCTCGCGCATGGGATTCCGCTTGTGATAAGACAGTACGTTGTTCGCCGCCCTCTTCATGGAAGCAAGCAAGTCCGCATCCAGCACGGCATATGCCTCCTCGATCTCCCGGCGACTGACCGCCACTGTATTCGCATCCAAATCGCTGCCGTCCAGCGTTTTGCAATACTCAAACAGCGCCGCATCCCCGCGCTCGCGCACGGCGGCTACGATCGCGCGGACGGCCGCGGTCCGCGATGCGTCGTCAAACTTTCCGCGCTTTAAAATTCCCGCGGCCTCCGCCGCGTTCGCATAAATTTTCATTGTTTTTCGCAATCTCCTTCCTGCAAACACCCTTTCATTCGGGCAATCAACGGCAAAATATCGGCCGCTTTCGTCTTTAAGCTGACTTTGTTCGCGATCAGCCGCGCAGAGATGTCGAACACCTCTTCCAGCACCGTGAGCCCGTTTGCACGCAAAGTTCCGCCCGATTGGACAATATCGAAAATGACATCGGACAGCCCTGTCAGCGGCGCCAGCTCGATGGAGCCGTTGAGTTTAATGATCTCCACGTCCTCACCGCGGGAAGAAAACAACTTCTTTGCCGTATGCACATATTTGGTCGCCACGCGCAAGTGCGGACGAGTCAGCGATTCCTTCTTTTCCGGAAAACCCGCCAAACACAGACGGCATTGTTCGAAACGAAGGTCGAGCATCTCGTATAAATCCGCTTCCGCCTCGAGCAGCGTATCTTTTCCGACTACGCCGATATCCGCCACGCCGTATTCGACGTAGGTCGGCACATCCGACGGTTTGACAAAGAAAAACCGAAATTTTTTGTCCGGCGTTTCCAAAACAAGTTTGCGCGTCTCCTCGCGCAAGATCTCCGCCCGGATCCCACAGCGTATAAACAAGTCCGCGCACTCGGCGGCAAGCCGTCCTTTGGCGAGCGCAACGTTGACGATCCCTTTTTGCGCTTGCGTAGGCGCCGTCTGCGCGGCGGTCTGCGCCCGCAAAACGCGCATCAGTCCGATCGCAAACCCGACGGCGCTCAAATCGCGCCCGAACTGGGCGCACAGCCCATCGTATCGTCCGCCGGAAAGCACCGGCGCCCCCACGCCCTCGGCAAGCCCCGTAAAGACCATGCCCGAATAATATGCCAGGCTCTTGACCGTACCCAAATCAAAGGAAACGTGCTGTTCCACGCCCATTTCACAGAGCAAGCCGTATACTTCCCGCAAATGACGCAAGGATTCAAGTGCGCGCGGGTTATCCGTCAGTTTTTCTGCTTGCGCCAGGACCTCCGCACCGCCGAACAGGGTGGGCAAAGCCAAAATGGCCGCCTGAGCCCGCGCGGAGGCGCCGCTGCGTTTGAGCGCGATCGCCGTATTGACCGAATCCTTGGCGTTGATATACCCGCGGAGCTCTTCGGCCTCCGCCGCCGAAAGGCCGCTCTCCTCGAGCAACCCTTTATAAAAGCCGACATGACCGATATCCACGATAAAGTCGCTCAGACCCAAATCACGCAGGCAATTCACCGCGAATGCGACCGCATAGGCATCCGAACGCGCCCCCTCTTCTCCAAAGATTTCGACGCCCGCTTGCGCCACCTCGCGGTCAGAGTTGCCGCTCGCCGAATAATCGTAGATGTCCGAAAAATAACACAGCCGCGCGCGCGCGCCGGTAAGTTTGGTCGCCGCGATGCGGGCGCATGCCAGCGTCATATCCGGCCGCAGGACGATCAGGTTACCGTCCTTATCCGTCATTTTGAACATCTTTTCTTGTTTGATCGGGCTGCAGATCTGCGTAAACGTATCGTAATATTCCAACCCGGCCGTACGCACGGACGAAAATCCTTCCGCTGCAAATTTTTCGCGCAGCCGTGCCTGCGCCCGATCGAGCGCATTGCTCTCCTCGGGCAGAACGTCGCGCACGCCTGCCGGCAATTTAAAGTGTTCCATAAATTTTTCCCTTACGAACCGCATCCCGCCTCGTCGGCAAGCGCACGGTTGTGCCGTCAATTTTTATAATTTTAGCATGTTTTTGCGGTTTCTGTCAATAAAAGCATCCGATAAAATTGCGGCATCGCTTTGATTTTGCGGCACTTCGGCCGATCCGACGTCAATTCAGAACGATATCTTGCAATCTTTCATACCTTTGCAGGGCAAGCGCGCGCAGATCGGAGACGTCGGCGCAAACCAGCGCCTCGTCTGCCAGCTTTTTTGCCTGGAAAATCACGGACGGCGGATAGCGAAGGTTACGAATATCTGAGAGCATCTTCCCGCTCTGCCGCGTACCCATAAAGTCGCCGCCGCCCCGCAGTTCCAGATCCTTTTCGGCGATCTGGAACCCATCCGCACTGTTTTTGTTCACCGCCAGCCGTTCGCGCGCTTCGGGAGAATCCGCACCCAGCAGCAAAAAACAATAACTCTTTTTGCTCCCGCGGCCCACCCGCCCGCGCAGCTGATGCAACTGCGATAACCCGAACCGTTCGGCATTGTAGATCACCATGATCGTTGCATCCGGCACGTCTACGCCCACTTCGATAACGGTCGTGGACACAAGACAATCGCAGCGCTTTTGCTTAAATTCGGCCATGATTGCCGCCTTTTCCTTCTCTTTCATTTTTCCGTGCAACAGCGAAAAACGCACGCGCGGCAACCGATTTTTCAACTCATCGAACAACTCGGTCACGCTCATCAGCGAGCCTTCCTCGTCCCCTTCGATTTTCGGACAGACAAAATAACTTTGGTTGCCCTTCGCCGCTTCCTGCCCGATGTACTCGAGCATGTCGTCATATTTGCGCGCGGGAATGATGGCCGTGACCGTTTCGGCGCGTGCCTTGGGTTTGTCTTTGATCTCGGAAATGTCTAAATCCCCATACAGGATGAGCGAGAGCGTGCGCGGAATGGGCGTGGCACTCATGACCAGCATATCCGCCCCCGCGCTCTTTTCCCCCAGCGCGCTGCGCTGCGCGACGCCGAATCGGTGTTGCTCGTCGCACACGCACAGCGCCAGCGAACGCGGGGCAACGTCCTCCTGTAACAGGGCATGCGTGCCGCACACGACGTCCAGCTCGCCCGCGGCGAGCGCGCGCTTGATCTCTCGTTTTTCCTTGGCAGGCGTTGACCCGGCCAAAAATGCCGCGCGATATTCCGGCAAATACCGCTGCATCAGCGCAAAATTCTGCGCGGCAAGCACTTCCGTCGGGGCAAGCATCGCCGCCTGATGCCCGCTCTTGACGGCCATGAAGATCGCACACAGCGCCACGGCCGTCTTCCCGCTGCCGACATCTCCCTGCAACAGACGGTTCATCCGATGCGGCGAACGGCAGCTTTCGAATATCTCCTGTACCGCTCGCTTTTGCCCCGGAGTAAATTCAAAGGGGAAGCGCGCCGCAAAAGCCGCCACATCCTGCGCCGAACAGCTGTAACGAAAGACGCGCGCATCCTCTTTTCCGCCTTTGATGAAATGAAATGCCGCGATCAGGATAAAATATTCTTCCAAGGCAATGCGCGCCGCCGCTTCGTCCTTTTCCTGTAGCGATGCGGGAGCATGAACGGCGGCATATGCCCTTTCCAACGGCATAAGGGCATATTTTTTTACCAGCGACGGCGGGATCGCCGTCGTTGGCGTACAACAGCGCAACGCCACCTGCACCGCGTCGCGCACGGCGCGTTGGGTAAGAGAACCTTTCAGCCCGTAGACCGGCACGATC
>CALVHT010000036.1 GCA_944328645.1 uncultured Clostridia bacterium | reverse complement strand
ACACAGAGGTTTTTATTTACTGAAGTTCTTTTGCCTCCCCCAGTATAACTGGGGGTTTATTCATGCTAAAGCGCCAAGAAAAGGCGGCTTTTCGCAAGCGGTGTAGCGCGAAAGCCGCCTTTTTTGTGCCGCGTCGGGCGGTTTTTCAGGTCGTTCGGGCAGGGCATTGCGCGCCCCCTGTCCCGCCGCGCGGAGCGCGGCGGCTCGTATAGACAAGGGGGCGCGCAATGCTCTTTTGAGATGATTAACGTACAAAAAGCTTAGGCTTAAGGCAAGCTGCTACGTCCTGTAAATCCTTATCAGTCATGATAAGTACTTTTAAGCCAAGTTTGTCGTATATCTTTTGGGTGTATTCCTTGCTTTTTAGGTACTTCGGATTGCTCAACTCGTTATATTCTATATACAGTTCGTAATCCGGCAAGAAAAAATCGGGGTGCAACGTTTTGGTTTCACCACTTTCTTCATCGCGATAATAAACGGGTTCTTCGTATTTAATGCGAATTTTGTTATTATATAGCCAGCTACAAATAATCGCTTCTGCTCTGCTTCGAACTTTTCTACCATCATCGCAGGTATATATTAGATTTCCGTATTCGTCAAGAATTTCTGTTTCTGTGCAATGTGTAATTCGTATATCGACGGAACGATCTTTATATTTGGCATAGCAGGATCGACAAAAATGTTTTCCGTTCGACGGTTCTCCGCAGATGATGCAAGTCAGGTCTGACGAAGGCATCTCTTCGATGTGTCGTTGTTTATCTTTTTGTTTGCATTCACATTGTTGAGAAGATTCGTGCCATTTGCCGCAATCAGGACACTGCTCGATTAAGCCTTCTTTGAGCTGTTGAGCATGTTCCCTGCAAAGCCTGTCTTTGCGGGCATTTCCGTACCATACGCTTGTAGGCTTGCCGCAGATCGGACAAGTTAAATCTTCATTTTTCATGCGACACCTTCTTTATTTTATTATGAATATATTTTATAATATTAATGGTGTTTTGTCAATATTTAAATTGCGACGTCGCAATAAAAAATTTCTTTTATCAGCAAAATTTCCCGCATGAGTGATTTTTATAAGGGAGAAAAAATCATGTATAAGTTTACGGCAAAAGAAAAACTCTACGCTCTTAAAGCCTTGCGTTCTGCGGATATGCTTACTGTTTGTAGACGTTATCGAATAGATCGGTCAACGCTTTGGCGTTGGCGTAAGCGTTATGACGGCACAGTAGAGAGTCTCGCGCCAAGGTTTTCACGCAAAGGTATGCATCATCCAAACGAACAGACAGATAAAGAGAAGCGAAATATTCAAAAACTTATTCGTCGCAATCCAAACATTGGCTTGAATGAGATTTATGGAAAATTATATCGACATTATGAATATCGACGCAATCCGGTTACGTTATATCGATATTTGCGTCGGTGTAAGGTTTATGAAACACGCAAGCGTATACCCTATAAACCAAAGCCGTATGTAACACCGTCTAAACTGGGAGAAAAGTGGCAACTTGATGTGAAGTATGTTCCGTTCGGATGTTATTCCGGAAACTGCGAACGCGAACAATATTATCAATATACTGTGATCGATGAAGCATCGCGAAAACGTTTTATTTATGCTTATAAAGATATTGGGCAACAAAGTACTATCGATTTTATTTTGCGGGCGTTTAAGTTTTTTGGGTATCGTCCAAAGGTCATTCAAACCGATAACGGCGGTGAGTTTACGTTTGCTAATTTCAAGACTAAAGACGGCCGCGTACATATGTTGGATAAACTTTGCCGCCATTTCGGAATTACACATAAACTGATACGCCCGCGAACTCCACGGCATAACGGTAAAGTCGAGCGTTCGCATCGAAATGATAATGAACGATTTTATCGCTATTTGCACTTTTATTCATTTGATGATTTACAAAAGCAAATGGCAGTTTATCTTTCACGGTCGAATAACATTCCCACAAGCGTTTTACGATCGTCAGATGATAAGCGTCGCTGGCTTACACCAAATGAAAAAGAAAAAGAACTATTGGCAATGATCTAATTCGAATTGATAATTTCAAGCCGCTTATAAGCGGTTTTTTCGGCGTGTAAAATTTAAGCGGACGGAGCCTCGATCGTATACGATTTAAGTTCCGTCCGCTATTTTTTATTAGCATCATTTAATTCTTAATTTTTTTAAAAAATTATGTTGCAATCAGTTGACAATTTAACATCCCCGTGAAAAGGAGACGACGGATCCTCCCGGGATTTGCTTTCCAAACGAATAAAAAAGGGCGGCCAAAAGACAACCGCCCTCCACTTTGCTCTATTGTTTGCTCCGAATGTATTCGTCGATGGCTTCCGCCGCCGTTTTTCCAGCACCCATCGCCAAAATCACCGTCGCCGCACCGGTTACGGCATCGCCGCCCGCATATACGCCCTCGCGGGACGTGAGACCATTTTCATCGGCAATAATGCCGCCCCATTTTTGCGTTTCCAAACCTTTGGTCGTGTTTTTGATCAACGGATTCGGAGATGTGCCGATTGCCATGATCACACAATCGCACTCGATCGTAAATGCGCTGTCTGCCTTTTCGACCGGGCGGCGGCGACCGGAAGCATCCGGCTCGCCCAACTCCATCTCCACGCAGGTCATCCCCGCGACCATGCCGTTTTCTCCCTCCAAAATCGCGGTCGGGTTGGTCAAAAAACGAAATACGATCCCCTCTTCTTTGGCGTGCTCCACTTCTTCCGCGCGCGCAGGAAGTTCGTTCTCCCCCCGCCGATAAACGATGGAAACCTCTTCCGCCCCCAAACGCTTCGCACAGCGGGCCGCATCCATGGCCACGTTGCCGCCGCCTACGACGGCTACTTTTTTGGCATGCAGCACCGGGGTATGCGAATCATCGCGATAAGCTTTCATCAAATTCACGCGAGTCAGGAATTCGTTTGCCGAATAGACGCTCTTTAAACTCTCTCCCGGAATGTTCATAAAGCGCGGAAGCCCCGCGCCGCTGCCGATAAAGACCGCTTCGAAACCATATTCATTTTTTAACTCGTCGATCGAAAGCACCCGACCGATGACCATATTCGTCTCGATCTTGACGCCCAGTGCTTGCAGATTGTCTATTTCTTTTTGCACAATGGACTTGGGCAAACGAAACTCGGGAATCCCATACACCAATACGCCGCCCGCCAAATGCAACGCCTCGAACACGGTGACATCATACCCGCGTTTCGCCAAATCCCCCGCGCAGGTCAGTCCCGCCGGGCCGCTGCCCACGACCGCCACTCGATGGCCGTTCGGTTCCGCTTTGATCGGGAGATCGCAGCTGTGCGCATTATGCCAGTCGGCAACAAATCGCTCCAAACGCCCGATCGCGACCGGTTCTCCCTTGATGCCTCGCACGCACTTTTGCTCGCATTGCGTCTCCTGCGGGCAAACGCGGCCGCAAACAGCCGGCAACGAACTGGTCTTTTGAATGATTTGATACGCTTCCTCGAACGCACCCTCCGCAACTTTGGCAATAAAATCGGGAATGTGAATTTTGACGGGACATCCCCCGATGCATGGTTTATTTTTACAGTGCAAACACCGCTGCGCTTCTTCGACCGCCGTTTCGGCTGAATATCCGAGCGCGACCTCGGAAAAATTCTTGTTGCGCACATCGGGCGCTTGCGAAGGCATCTCGTGTTTTTTCAAGGACATATTCGGCATGTCAGCGCACCTCCTTGCGAAACAGGTTGCAAGCCTCTTCCCGCTCTCTCGTTTCAAACTCTCTGTAGGTACTCGACCGCTTTAGCAATTCGTCGAAATCAACGGCGTGCCCGTCAAAGTCCGGCCCGTCAACGCAGGCAAAGCGCATTTTTCCGTCCACCGTTACGCGGCAGCATCCGCACATCCCTGTTCCGTCAATCATAATCGGATTCATACTGACAACCGTCTTGATCCCGTATTGCTTCGTCAACAGGGAAACAAACTTCATCATGACCACAGGTCCGATCGCAATCACTTCGTCGTAACGATTTCCCGCCTCGATCAGTTCCTTGAGCGCATCCGTTACCAACCCTTTTTTGCCGCAACTTCCGTCATCGGTCATCAGCTGATAGACATCGGAAACCGCACGAAACTCCTCTTCCAAAATGATCAGATCGCGATTGCGGAAGCCGACAATGCTGTGCACTTCCGCCCCGGCCGCGTGTAACTTTTTGGCCACCGGATAAGCGATGGCGCAGCCGACGCCGCCGCCAACGACCGCCACTTTTTTCAATCCGTCTGTGTGCGACGGCTCGCCCAACGGCCCCACAAAATCGTGAATGCAGTCTCCTTCGCTCAAATGATTGAGCCGCTCGGTCGTTCCGCCGACAATTTGAAAAATAATCGTCACGGTACCTTTTTCCCGATCAAAATCTGCAACCGTCAGGGGGATCCGCTCCCCGCATTCATCCACGCGGAGGATGATAAATTGTCCCGGCTCCGCCTTTTTGGCAACAAACGGCGCCAACACGTCCATCTGCGTGACCGTGGGATTGAGTTCCTTCTTTTTTACTATCTGATACATAACCTGCCCGTCCTTTTTCGGTTGTTTTACTCTCTTTCTCCGTGATTCAATGCAAATTCATACCCGTATAGTATAATCGACATCGCGCCTTTTTTCAAGCGTTTTGCGGGGAGAAAGCAAAATTTTCAGCCGAGAAATTACGATGATGGCCCAACCGATTGCCCCGCCACAGACAATCGCAAGGGCCTCTACTCTCGCGCAGCCTGCTCGCACCCAAAATGATTCTAAACAGACGCGCACCGAACGCATTATTCCGAAAAGTGGTTCATGGCCGACACCAACGCGTCGATGGAAGACTGGATGATATCTTCATTGACGCCGGCGCCCCAGTACGTTTTCCCGTTTTTCTCCAACCCTACAAACGAGAGCGCCTTGGAGTCGGAGTGTTCGCTCATTGCATGCTGTTCATAGGTCGTAAGAATAAAATCTTCCCGGAAATGCTGTTTCAGAGCGTTTGTAACCGCATCCAACCGACCGTTCCCCTGCGCGACGACTACTACGGTATGCCCCCCCTTCGCCGCTACCGTGACCGTGGCCTCGATTCCATCGGGAAGCTGTTTGAAATGACATTCGGGAATGTCAAAAGCCTGCCGATTTTGCACAAATTGCTCCAAAAAGACCCGATATACCTCTGCCGGCTTGAGCTCCTTATGCGTGCGATCGGATTCGCCCTTCGCCGCATATCCCATCGCCTCCTTGAACTTGGCGGGGAGATTCAAACCGTAATTTTCTTGCAAAATATAGCCGACGCCGCCTTTGCCGGACTGGCTGTTGATGCGAATGACGTCTGTCTGGTATTCGCGCCCGACATCGGTCGGATCGATGGGCAGGTACGGCACGTTCCAGTACGGCACCGCGTGTTCCTTGCGCCACTGCATACCCTTGGCGATCGCGTCTTGATGGGAGCCGGAAAAGGCCGCAAACACCAAAGCCCCGGCGTACGGTTGGCGCGGTGAGACGGACATCTGTGTATATTCCGTATATTTTTGACAGATCTCCGGCATAAACGAAAAATCCAACTCCGGATCCACGCCCTGGGAATACAGATTCATCGCGATGGAAACAATGTCTGCATTGCCCGTTCGCTCACCGTTGCCGAACAACGTGCCCTCTACGCGGTCAGCGCCCGCCAAAAGCCCCATTTCCGAAGCCGCCACCGCACAGCCGCGATCGTTGTGCGGATGCAAACTCACCATCACATTGTCTCGGTAATGCAAATTTTTGGAAAGATATTCGATCTGCTGCGCAAAGACATGCGGAATCGCATTCTCCACGGTGGCAGGAAGGTTGATGACCGCCTTTCGATCTGCCGTCGGCTGCCATACGTCTAAAACAGCGTTGCAAACTTCCAACGAATATTCCGGCTCGGTCCCGGTAAACGACTCCGGGCTGTATTCGAAACGATACCGTTCGCCGGCCTCATCGGTGAGCTGCTTCAATAATTTTGCTCCCTCCACCGCAATTTGCAGGATCTGCGCCTTGTCTTTTTTAAACACCTGTTCGCGCTGCGCGACCGATGTAGAATTATAGACGTGCACAATGACATTTTTCGCGCCTCGAATCGCTTGAAAAGTTTTGCGGATGATATGTTCCCGCGCCTGCGTCAGCACTTGGATCGTAACATCGTCTGGAATCAGATCGCGATCGATCAGCGCGCGCAAAAATGTGTATTCCGTGTCGCTGGCAGCCGGGAATCCCACCTCGATCTCTTTAAAACCGATCTTAACAAGCAACCGAAAAAAATCAATTTTTTGCTCCAAGGTCATCGGCTCGATCAGTGCCTGATTCCCGTCACGCAAATCGACACTGCACCAAACAGGCGCTCGATCGATGCTGTCCTTTTCAACCCAATCCATACTGCGTACGGGGGGCAGAAAATACTGCTTCGTGTATTTTTCAAAATTTTTCATGTCTCTTACCTCTCCGTTTTATTCAATCAAAAAAACCCGTTTTCCTCTCCGGCTAAGAGACGAAAACGGGTTTCGCGGTACCACTCTTATTTGCACAAGTCGTTTGTGCACACTCTACGAGATACTTGCTTTTAAACGCATATCCCACTCTTTTAACGGTAAGTTCCCGTCCTGCATCTACTCGGCAAACCTTTCGGGCAGACCGCTCGACGGTGAGTTCATCCGGACGCATCGACCGCCTCACACCTGCCGGCGGCTCTCTGTAGCCTGCGTGTTCGGATTACTGTTCCGCTTCATCGCGTTTTTTATTTTTGGTTATTATACCGTACTCGGCCGCATTTGTAGAGCATTTCCGACCAAGAACAAACAAAGCCCAACATCGCGCACAAAAAAGAAACACTCTATATTTATGTCAGGCATACTACTCAATATACAAAAGTTATCTGGCTGATTTACGCCTAAAAAGGAAACCGATCGGCCGTTTTTAATAACGCGTCGTTTGTCCGTTCTAAGATCAAAAATTCGGCTGCTTTTCTTAAAAAAGGAGCCGGCATCTCCGCCGACAACCACACATCGGCAGGTCAGGCATTTTTCTTAAACAATTTGACCGCAAACGGCGGTAAATAAATGTCGTTCAAATTACGGATCTCTCCGGTCAAAAGGTCCGTCCCCTCCGCCTCTTCCACCCGAACGGTTACATCCTGGTCGGAAATATTAAAGGCGCAGTAAATCCGGTCCCTGCCCTTCTCGCGCTTAAAACACATGTAGCGGTTGGCCAAAACACACTTATCATAGCTTCCGTATTGCAAAGCCGGCTCCGCGCGACGGATCCGATTGAGTTTGCAAATCAGCGCGGTCAATTGCGGACATTTTTCCGGATCAATTTGCCCGACGGTCGGACGAAGATTATAATCATTATCTGATTTATCCCCCTCCGCACCGCATTCCGAGCCATAGTACACGCAAGGGATCCCCGGCATGCTATACAGGATGGCATACAAAGCGGGCATTTTCCGCACATCGCGCAGCGCCGTATAGGCGCGAGGCACATCATGATTGTCAACAAAATTGAATAAATTTTTGCCTGTATACAGACACCAGGGTTGATTGCCAAACAGGCGTTCTAAGGAATGCTCGATCTCAAACAGATTGTCGGAATTAAGCGCGGAAGTCAAACCTTTGTAACACTCATAGTCCGTAATGGAATCCAATCGTTCCGGCGTCAGATTCCGCGCAAAATTTTGAATATGAATGACCTCCCCCATCAAGAAAAAATCTTCCCGCTTGTGCCGCACGATCCTCCGTAAATACTCGATAAACCACTCGGGCAGCAGATAACACACATCCAACCGCAATCCGTCGATTCCAAACTCATCCATCCAAAATTCCACGGCGCGACGGATATAATCCAAGACGCCTTCGTTGCTCAAATTGAGTTTCACAAGTTCCTGGTGTCCTTCCCAACCTTCGTACCAAAATCCGTCATTATAGCCGGTATTCCCGTCAAAACGGATCAAAAACCAGTCCTTTTTATCTGTATTTTCCCGTAGGCGGCGCACCTGTTCAAACGCAAAAAACCGACGCCCGACGTGATTGAACACGCCGTCCAAAACGACGCGAATACCCGCCGCATGAAACTTTTCTACCAGCCGACGAAAATCCTCGTTATCGCCCAACCGACGGTCGATCGAGAAAAAATCGACCGTATCGTACCCGTGGCGCTCACTCTCAAACAGCGGATTGAATAATACCGCCGAAAAGCCACAGTCACGAATATACGGGATCTTGTCTTCGATTGCCGCCAAACGATGCCGCACCTCTTTAAAATCGTTTTCACGCTCCGCTCCGCAATAACCGAGCGGATAAATTTGATAAAATGTACTTTCGTCAAACCACATAACAGTCCGTTCTCCTTTATGGCCCATACATTGCTGCCAGTATGGATTATTATACCATAATTTCCCCTTTTCGTCAATTTGTAAACGTAAAAAAAGCGCCGCGCGCATTCCTTTTGCACAAACGGCGCCGCCGCATCTCTATTTTGCCGCCCCTTGGCGCGCAGAACGACAGGCTTCCAAAATCGCATCACACGTCCGCTCGATGTGTTCCGGTGTGTGCGCATCGGATACAAACATTGCCTCAAACGGCGAGGGCGCAACATATTGACCCGCCGCGAGCATCGAACGAAAATAAGCGACAAACGCATCCCGGTCGCAGGCACAAACCTCGGCATACGAGCGCGGCTCACGAGACGCAAAGAAGGGCGAGAGCAACGATCCGACGCGCCCTACGGCGACGCCCGCCTCCCGAAAAGCGCGCTCCAAACGGGCGCCCTTTTCTGCAAGAGACGGATACAGCTCCCCCTTTCGCTCGCGCAAGATCCGCAGTGTTTCTAAGCCCGCCGCGGTGGCAATCGGATTTCCGGACAGCGTTCCCGCTTGGTAGACCCCGCCCAACGGCGCAACCAGCGACATGACATCGGCGCGCCCCCCATAAGCGGCCAACGGCATGCCCCCGCCCACGATTTTTCCGTAAGCCGCCAAATCAGGACAAATTCCGTACAGATTCGCCGCGCCGCCATAATCAACGCGGAAGCCGGTGATCACTTCGTCGAATATGAGCAAGGAACCGTATTCGTCGCACAAGCGGCGCAACTTGCCCAAAAAGCCTTCCGTCGGCAACACAACGCCCATATTCGCAGCGACCGGCTCCACGATTATGCAGGCGATCTCTTGCGGATGTGCCGCAAACAGAGCTTGCACCCCTTCCGCATCGTTATATTCCGCGACAAGCGTCTGCTCGGCATAGGCACGGGGCACGCCCAGACTGTCCGGCATACCGCCCGTCAAACATCCGGAGCCGGCCCGTACAAGCAAACCGTCTGAATGGCCGTGATAGCAGCCCGCAAACTTGATGATCTTATCCCGCCGGGTAAACCCGCGCGCCAGACGGATCGCCGACATGGTCGCTTCCGTTCCCGAATTGACCAGCCGCACCATCTCCATATGCGGACACGCCGCGCGAATTTCCTCCGCCAACAGCGTCTCTGCACCCGTCGGGGCACCATAGGAAAGCCCACGCTCAACGGCCCGCCGCACTGCGCGCACAACCGCGGCATGCGCATGCCCGAGAAGCAGCGGACCCCAGCTCATTACGTAGTCGGTATAAGTTTTTCCATCGACATCGCACAGCGTGTCGCCTTCCGCGCGGGAAACAAACAACGGATGCCCGCCCACCGCGCCAAACGCGCGAACCGGCGAGTTAACCCCGCCCGGCAAAACAGCTTTTGCTCGGGAAAAAAATTCATCCGATCGGGTCATGCCTTCTCCTCCGCCAGCCAGCGCGCAAAATCCAGCGCATGATACGTGATGACAAAATCTGCGCCCGCACGAAAAAATGCGGTCAAAATTTCCGAAACGACCCGCCGTTCATCCAGCCATCCGCATGCGGAAGCCGCCTTGACCATGGAATATTCGCCGCTGACATTATACACCGCGAGCGGAAGGCGGGTCTCCGCACGCACCGCATGCAAAACATCCAAATACGCCAAACCGGGCTTGACCATCACGATATCCGCCCCCTCCGCCTCATCGGCAGAAACCTCGCGCAACGCCTCGCGCACATTTCGAACATCCATTTGATACGATCTGCGATCCCCAAACTGCGGCGATGAATCGGCCGCATCCCGAAACGGACCATAGAACGCAGACGCATATTTTGCACTGTAACCCATCACCGGGGTTCGGACGTACCCGGCCTCATCCAGTGCGGATCGGATCGCCTGCACAACCCCGTCCATCATCGATGAAGGCGCAACCATGTCTGCCCCGGCCCGGACTGCCGCCAACGCCGCCGCCGCGTGCAACGGAAGCGAAGCGTCATTATCGACATAATCGCCGGACAGCACGCCGCAATGCCCGTGCGAAGTGTATTCACACAGACATACGTCCGCGATCAAAAGCAAGGAACGGCCGCGCTCTTGACAAAACGAGCGTATAGCACGAACGGCGCGCGGCACGATCCCGTCTTCCTCCCAAGCGCCACTGCCACACTCGTCTTTTTGTTCGGGAATCCCAAACAGGAGCAATCCGCCCACCTTTGCCGCCAGCGCCGCCGAAACGACCTCGTTCAAACGATCCACCGAATAACGATATACCCCGGGCATGGACGGAATCTCTTCACAGATCCCTTCGCCGTGTCGAACAAAAACGGGATAGATCAGTTTCGTGCATTCCACCTGCGTCTCTGCCGTCAAGTTACGGAGCGACTGATTTTGCCGCAATCTTCTCAATCGTTGCATTCTTTTTCCTCCAATACGGCACAAACTGCCGCCGCCAACTCGTCTGCACCGGGACGCGCACAAACCACAGGCGCAAAGCCGCGCGCCGCAAGCTCTTTGGCCGTTTCTTCCCCTACGCACACCGAACGAACGCCCGCCGGAAGATCGACAAAATCCAACAGCGCGCGTACTCCGCTCGCAGAGCCAAACGTGACCGCCCGAACATGCAAAAGCGATGCAGCCGCCGCAGACAACAGGGCGGGGTCCGGCCGCGTTTGGTATAAGTCGACGCGCACGCCAACCGGATCCAATGCCGCGCTCCCCGACGAGGCACGCAGCAACAAGACGCGCTCTCCCTCCGCCCCCGCGGCGCACAGCGCCTCTTTCAATCCCTTCGCCGTATATTCGTTTGGTATCAGATCGGCCAAAAAACCATATTTTGCCAACGAATCTGCCGTATGCGCACCAATCGCCGCAAATCTTTTGTTCCCGAAGGCGCGCCAGTCGACCCGCAATGCCTTGGCACGTTCAAAGAACAGGCAGACACCGCCCGCCGACGTAAATACCAACCAAGTAAATTTTTCCAGCTCTGAAAAAATAAAATCAAACGGTAAGGGATGCCGAATCAAATACGGACAGCCAACAGCGCGCACACCCAGCCCGGACAAACGCGCACACACCCGCGAAACATGGTCGGCCGTACCCGTAACCAACACGGAGGGCGCGCCGCCGGCGAGATCATGCGCACAAACTTCCCCCACAAGAATGACCAACGGCGCCGGCAGCTGCGCCAAGTGCGCCAACTCCGCAAGCGTCCCGCGGCGCACGGCAAATTCCGGCGACCCGGCGCATGAAATAACTGCCGCCGGCCGATCCGCACGCATCCCGCCCGCTTGCAGATCCTCTGCAATCTTTGCCGCCGCCCCTTTTGCCATCAAAAAAACAAGCGTGTCCGGATCCCGTGCATACGGCGTAAAATCCGGGATCCCTTCTGCCGTATGCGCGGCGATCACGCGAAAACCGCGCGATACGCCGCGCAGCGTAAGCGGAATCCCCGCCAGTTCCGCCGCGGCAACGGCGCTTGTCACGCCGGGAACGCTTTGGCATTCCACCCCTGCCGCCGCCAGAACCTCCCATTCCTCGCCGCCGCGCCCGAACACAAAAGGATCTCCGCCCTTCAATCGCACCGTCAGCGGATACGTCTCTGCGCAACGCTGCAACAACTCGCCTATTTGTTCCTGCGAAACGCTTTCCGTCCCGGCGCGTTTTCCCACAAAAATCTTGCGACAAGTCGGCCGACAGTACTCCAACAACGATTCGTCCAGCAAGCTGTCATATACCACACAATCGCATCGGCGCAACAGGTCAACGCCGCGCACCGTACATGCACCGGCGCCGCATCCAGCGCCCACCAGAAAAACTTTTCCCGATTTCATGTCTCTCTCCTTTTTCCGAGTCGAAAGATCAAATCGCCGATGCTATTTTCATTCGCATAGCGGACAGAAGCGATGACGCCTTCGCGCTGCGCATACAGCGTTTCTCCG
>CALVHT010000035.1 GCA_944328645.1 uncultured Clostridia bacterium | reverse complement strand
ACAGCTCGTCGTAGTCGTACCCCTTATCCTTCCCGCCCAGCAGCAGGACGGTATCCGACTGCATGCACGCCACCGCGTTGAGCGTCGCATCCACATTCGTTCCTTTGGAATCGTTGATGTACGTCACGCCGTCGATTTCCGCCAACGTCTGGATACGGTGCCTCACCCCGCGCATCGAGGACAGAGCCGACGCGATCACTTCGCTCTCGACCCCCGCCAGCTTCGCCGCGCAGATCGCCGCGAGCGCGTTCTTGATGTTGTGCTCGCCTTTCAGCGAAAGCGCCGCCGCATCCATGATCTTTTCGTTTTCAAAATACAGGCTCCCTTCGTACACATACGCACCAGCCACACGTTCCGACAAGGAAAACCAACGAACGGGGCATCGAATGCCCTGCGCCATCCCGCGCACGGCCGGGTCATCGTAGTTGAGGACAGCATACTCGCTCTCGCGAAGATTCCGCAAAATCTTGGATTTTAAAAATATGTAATTTTCCATCGTGTAATGGCGGTTCAAATGATCTTCGGCTATGTTGGTAACGACAGCGATGTGCGGCCGAATAGTGGTCAATGTTTCCAACTGAAAGCTGGACACCTCCATCACGGCGACCTCTCCGTAATCCATCCCCTCTACGCACGCGGTCAACGGAAGACCAATATTGCCGCAAGCCGTACTGTGTTCTCCCGCCGCGCGGAAAATTTCGTCCAACATCGTTACCGTGGTCGTCTTTCCGTTGGTCCCCGTCACGGCGATCAGCGTTGCGCGCAAAAACAGACAGCCAAGTTCCGCCTCGCCGATGATCCTCTTGGCTCGTTTGCGAAACAAGACCGGCAATGCGTGATCGATGGGGATCCCGGGGCTGAGCACGAGAACGTCGCATTCGTCCGCCGCTGCCGACAGCTCGTCTTGCTTGACGGACACGGCACCCGCCTCTTCCAGCAAACGCATGGACTTTTGCACCGTGTCGTCCGCGACATCGTCATAAAGAAAAACGGATGCGCCGCGGTGCAACAAGAATTCGGCCGCCGCTACGCCACTGCGGGATATGCCCGCCACTAAAAATTTTTGTGTTTTAAAATACATATGCGCCCCCTGTTTGTATTCGTTCAAAATAGTATGGCAGACATAATCAGCCCAAAAACGCCACACTTAATAACCCAGCCGCCGCCGTAATGAGCGAATAAGCATAGGCTATTTTACTTTCTGAAAAACCCATTTTCTGAAAATGATGGTGCAAAGGCGCCATTCGAAAAAGCCGCCTTTTTGTCTTTTTATAGTATATTACCTGACATATTACCGATATTCCCGAACAAACAAACATGATGCCGATCACCGCAATGTACAGCAGGTTTCCGCTGAGCACACCGACTGCCGCAGCGAAGCCGCCCAATCCCAGAGAACCAGTATCCCCCATAAAGACGGAGGCCCGGTAGGTATTGAACAATAAATACCCGGCCAACGCGCCGCACAAGATAAAACACAGCCGCGCAAGGTATGCATCCGGCTCCCCGGGACGGAGCAGAAGCAGCGCCGCAAAAGCCGCAAAATACCAAAACCCGACAGAGGCCGCCAATCCGTCTAAGCCGTCCGTCAGATTGACGCAGTTGGTCGTCGCAACGAATACAAAGGCGGCCAACGGAATAACCCAAAAGCCGAGTTCCACGGCGATCCCCGTAAATGGGATATTTACGCTCGTCCAACCGCTTCGATAACAAAAGATGCCCGCAAAAATGGCCACCGCCATTTGAAAAAGCATCTTTTGGTAGGCGTGCAGTCCGAGATTGCGGCGTAAGCGCAGCTTTAAATAGTCGTCCAAAAAGCCAACCGCCGCATAGGCGGCCCCCAGCGTGAGCGCCACAACGACGCGTCTGTCGCGATACAAACCAAACAGAAGCGCGGCGAAAATTGCCGCGCAAACGAACGCGATCCCGCCCATTGTCGGCGTGCCGGTCTTGTCCCGATGTTCTTGGACATAACCGAGGATGTACTGCCCGGCATGTAGTTTTTTGAGCAACGGGATCAACCCGGCGCAAAGCAGCGCCGAAAGCCCGCCCGCAGCTAACAAAATGACAATCTCAGTCCTCATGTATCTCCGTTTCTTCCTCGTGCGACGCTTTCCATCGCGCTGCGTACGGCGGATACATCGTTGTAAATATGCCGAACGCCCATAATCTCTTGATAGGTTTCGCCCCCCTTCCCCGCGATCAGCAGCACGTCGCCCGTCTGCAGCCGATCAATGGCATATTCGATCGCGCTTTCCCGATCCACGACGATCACATATTCATCGGTAATTGGCCGGACGCCTCGTTCGATCTGCAAAATTATGTCGAAGGGATCCTCGTAGCGTGGATTATCCGACGTCAAGACCGTGAAATCCGCCAACCGCGCGGCGATCTCTCCCATGAGCGGACGTTTGAGCACGTCGCGATTGCCGCCGCAACCGAAAACACAGTATAGTTTGCCCGTACAGTGGCGGCGCAAGGCGGAAAGGGACTTTTCCAATCCATCGGGAGTATGCGCAAAGTCTACGAAAATATCCGCTCCGCGCAGGCGCGCGACATGTTCTAACCGGCCGCTGACTCTCGGCAATGCGGACAGCCCTGCCGCAATGACGGGAACGGATACCCCCAGTCTCCGTGCGCACGCAGCCGCCGCCATCGCGTTGTAAACATTGTGCAACCCTGTCATATGCAGACGGATGTCATACAATTCGTCAAACAAATTGATCACAAATTGACTTCCATCAAAATTTTCACGAATATCCACCGCAAACACATCCGCCGGATTATCCAACGCATAGGTGACCGCTCCTTCGTTTTGTGCGGCAAGCCTGCGCCCCTCCGCGTCGTCTGAATTGAAAACGGCCAAACGGCAAACACCGGGGGCGAATAATTTTTCTTTTGCGGCGGCATAATCTTCCATGGTCGAAAAAAAATCCAGGTGATCTTCTGTCAGATTGGTAAAAACCCCCGCCTCAAAGACGATCCCCTCCGTCTTTCCAAAGTAGAGAGCATGCGCAGAAACCTCCATGACGACGTATTCGACCTCCAACGCACACATGTCCGCCAAGATCTTGTATAAAAAAGCGGGATCGGGCGTCGTCAGTTCGGGGGCGATTTCTTTATTGGCATAGCGTATGCCCAGCGTGCCGATCAGCCCGCAATTTTTGCCTGCCGCCGTCAGCACGGAGAGGAGCATATGCGCTGTGGTCGTCTTGCCGTTGGTCCCCGTGATCCCGATGATCTTTAACCGACGCTCCGGATGATCGTAAAACGCCGCCGCAATCGCCGCTACGGCACGACGTCCGTCTCGTACGACGATTTGTGGAACATGGATCGGAAGTTCTCGCTCCACGACCAGCGCCGCCGCGCCCGCCGCTACCGCCTCTGCCGCAAAGTCGTGACCATCGTGTTCTCCGCCTGCAAAACAGACGAACAGGTCGCCGGGAAGAATATGCTTGCTATCCGTACCGATCCCGCAGATCTTTGTCTCACGCAGGGATACCGTTCTTTCGTAATTGATGCGCTGCAACAATTCGCCGAGTAACAAAATCAAAACTCCTTTTATTCATAGGGCAAAATACCCTTACTGTCAATGATTCCTTGAAAAATTTCGCGCGCCACCGGTGCCGCGACCACGCTGCCGTAATAGGCGCCCTGCGGTTCGTCAACGATGACCAACGCCAGGTACTGCGGATCGTCCGCCGGGAAAAAGCCGAGAAAAGAAGAAACATATTTCCCGGGGGCAATGGAACCATCCTCAAATTTTTGCGCCGTTCCCGTCTTCCCGCCGACCTTGTACCCCTCAATATATGCCTTGCTGCCGCTGCCGTTCGTGACGACCCCTTCCAGCAATCCCGCCAGCAGCCGCGACGCCTCTTCTCCGATCGTACGGTTTTTCAGAACCGGCTCAATTATTTCATGAATCTTTCCGTCCGAAGAGAAAATTTCACGCACAAGGCGCGGCTGGTAGTAGTACCCGCCGTTTACCGCTGCCGCACCCGCGCACGCCAGCTGAATGGCGGTGACCGCCACCGTCTGTCCGAATCCGATACGCGCCAAATCGCAGTCACGCACGGCGCTCTCGGGTACGAGCATGCCCTGCGCCTCCCCTGTAAAATCGACCCCCGTCACACTGCCAAAATGAAACAGCTCCAAATACCGATAAAAAGTTTGCGTACCCAACGAGAGGGCAATATCGGTAAAACATGGATTGCAACTGTTGTTCAGGGCTTCGGCAAGCGTCTGATTGGCATGCTTTCCATTGGCATGGTCGCTCCAACAACGTATCGTCGTACCATCTACCGTACGCGTACGGCTACTGTTGAACACATGCGACAGGGAAAACGCGGCGGGATTGCCTCGCAAGGATTCCTCGATATTGGCCGCGGCTGTTACGATCTTAAACGTTGATCCCGGCTCGTAAATATCGGAGACCAGATTGTTGCGCGAAAGCCGATTGAGCTGTTGCGTATCATTGCGCGGAACATTGTTTAGGTCATAGCCCGGATACTCGGCCATCGCCAATACATCGCCTGTATTCGGATCCAGCACCACACATTGCGCGGTGACGGGCGAATATTCCGCGTAGGCGCGTTCCAACGCCGCTTCCGAAACCGCCTGTATCGCATAGTCGATCGTCAGCCGCAAATTCAGCCCGTCCGTTGCCGGGCTGTATACCGTCTTCCCGTCCACTTCAGCCCCGACCAAATCGGTCGGATAGGCAATTTCTCCGTCAATTCCGGCTAAAAATTTTTCATAATACTTTTCCAGCCCCGTTAAACCGACATTATCGACCGAGGTGAAGCCGAGTACCCGGCTGAGCATGTCGTTATGCGGATAAATGCGGGTATTATCGCGCGAATAATAGACGCCGGTCAGCCCTGAGCCTTCCAATTTCGATACCGTTTCCTTGTCCGCATGCCGAACGACCGTCCATTCCGAAACGCGCGCTGTTACCAACTTTTCATATACGCTGCCCGCATCCAACTCGAAAATATCGGCGAGCGCATCCGCCGTCTTTTCTCGGTCTTGCACGGCGTTGGGCCGCACAAAAACCGAGTAGGAGGCCGCATTGGTTGCCAGAACGATTCCGTTGGTATCGAGAATCTCGCCGCGCGCCGCAACGACTGGTATTTCGCGCGTCCACTGCGCGATCGCTCGGCCGCGCAGTTCCGAACCTTTCCAGATCTGCACATAAAAAAACCGCGCAAAAACGACCAAAAAAAGAAAGGCTACCGCCGTCAAAACAGCGAATAACCTCTTTCGTAAAAGCGTGGCGGAATATCCCCGCCCGGATGAATCGCTTCGGATGGATCAAACCTCCGTATTTAAAAATAAATCGGCCCCGCCCGCAACCCCTTACACGAGGCCGCCTGCGAAGCCGAATTCTTTCGTAAACTTTTTCTTAAAATCTAAATTAACCGCGGATCATGCCGAGCTCTTCTTCCGCACGGCTGATGATGGTATCCGTATCGGTCAAATAATCGATTTCGTCCTGCAACTGCTGCGCCTGCGCGGTCGTCGCAGCGAGCTCTGCACGGCTCTGCGCGATGCTGGCATCCAAGCTGCGCAAAACGCTTGAGTTGATAATGATCAGAGAAAGAATCACCACGACCACGACGGCATAGATCGCCATCAGCAATTTGCCCTGGGCCGTCATGGCGTGCCCCTTTTTCTCCTCAACGATCGTTTGCCGCTCTTCGCGAGCCCGCTCCGTGCGGTATTGAATGGTCGTTGCGGTCGGCGCCAAATCTTCGTCCTCTTCCTCGGCAAATGCCTGCTCCGGCTCAACAATCTCCGGGCGCGCGAATACATCTTGCTGCGGCGCATATGTCGGCTGCGCAAAGACGTTCTGCTGCGGAATATCTTCCACGACCGGCGCAGGTGCCGCAGACATCATGGGCGCACTCGGCGCCGGATCAAATGCAAACGTATGCGCATTGATCGGCGAATCCGCGCGGAATATATCTTCCGTGACGCGCTGCCGTTCGAAACGGCGCGGCGGCATGGCGATCGGCTGCTCGCGATCCGGATACAGCGTAGCGCGAGCGTACGCCTCCGGCGAATCGTATACAGGAGGTTCCTCTTCGATAACGGGCTCTGCAATTCCCATGATCTCTTCTGCCGAATGTAAGGTAGGATCCATCAACTTTTGGTAGTTTTCTGCAATACAGGAGTTAAACGATTGCGCGCGCTGTTCCTCCGTTACCGGATCTGCATCTGCGCCGGCGCCCCCCGTCAGTTTACCATATGCCGCCAGCTGCCCTCTGGTCCTCTCATTTGTTCTCGTCCGCTCCAATACAGGGAGTCCTGCCATGTGTGTACCCTCCTTCTAAGTCTATTCTCTGATTTTCTCCGCTATTCGTAATTTTGCACTCTTTGCTCTGGAATTTTGTTCCAGCTCATTTTCCCCCGCCGATAGCGGTTTGCGGGTGACCAACTCAATTTCCTTCTTTTTTCCGCATATGCACACGGGCAAACTTTTGTCGCAAGTACAATCCGTCGCAAGATCGCGAAAAACGGTTTTGACGATTCGGTCTTCCAGCGAATGAAAGGTCAGTATGCAGATCCTGCCCCCCTTTCGCAAACGAAGCGTTAACCCCCGTACCGCTTCTGCAAGGCCGGTCAACTCGCCGTTTACCTCAATCCGTATTGCCTGAAATGTCTTGCGGGCACAAGGCCCGTTGTGTTTAAATTTAGCGGGGATCCCATCCTCCGCAATTTGCGCCAACTCGCCCGTCCTTTGGATGCGATGGCTTTTCCGCGCCCGTACGATGCCCTCTGCGATCCGCTTTGCGAACCGCTCCTCGCCGTAATCGCGCAGAATCTGAATCAATCGGTCTTCCGGATATTCATTCACCACGTCTGCCGCGGTCAACGATGCGCGGCTGTCCATGCGCATGTCCAACGGCGCGTCGCATTTATAACTAAACCCCCGAGACCTCTCGTCCAATTGGAAACTCGACACGCCAAAATCCAACAGCACGCCGTCCAGCTTGTCCACGCCTTCCTCTTCCAACACCGACTCGAAATCTTTAAAATTGCTCCGGTATATCCGATATCTTCCGGAATACTCCGAAAGACGCTTGTCCGCAGCCGCGATCGCATCGTCGTCAAGATCGGTGGCAATCAGCCTCCCGTCCGGCGCCGTCCTTCGGAGAATTTCGTAGGAATGCCCGCCCCCGCCAACTGTGCCGTCAAAATAGATCCCTCCGGGCCGCAGTTTCAAACCCTGCATGCATTCTTCCAGCATGACGGATTTGTGCGAAAAGCCGATCATTCTTTTGCCTTTTTGAGCGCATTGAGTTTCGCAAATACGCTGCTGACGTTCATGCCTTCCGTTCTCTTTGCGAATTTCTCTGCCGATTCGATGCGAAGGAAAGACGCCGCACCGGTGATGACAATATCTTTGTCGATCTTGGCATACTCCTTCAATTCCGCAGGGAGAATCGCCCTGCCCTGATTGTCTTCCGTCACATCGTAAACCATTGCCGTAAAAAGTGCAATCGCGTTCTGCGCTTCTTCATCGAAGAAAGACACCTCGCCGAACCCGTCCAGAATTTTTTGATACTCCTTCAGCGGCATCACATAGATGCTTTCGCCGGGTCCGAAAGCGAATTTATAATCCGCCCCGAGTTCTGCCTTGAACTTTGCCGGAATACGTATTCTGTTTTTATCGTCCAACCGATTGTTGAACCTTCCGTTAAAAGAATACATATCGACGCCTTCTCCGGTAATGATGCATCCATTATATCACCACTTTTGACCACTGTCAACCACCTTTTCCCATTTTTTCCCAAAAAATTAAAAAATTTTTCACTTTTGCTTTTGATTTTTTTAAATATGAACATTTGTTTGTGTTTGTTTTAGGCTCTGAAATACCATTTTATTCCTTTTTTTAGCGCATCCCAAAAAAATAGGCTGTTTTACAGGCGTTTTTTTCTCATTTTTCGAACATATGTTTGCTATTTGGGCAAGGTGGTCAACCGTCCCTAAATTACCGTCAAAAACGGGGCAATCGAGCAGTTTTTTTATTCGTTCGCGCAAAAAAACATAGTGTGTACAGCCAAGCACCGCGGCATCAAAGCGCCCGGGCGGCAAATGCTCTTCCAAACACACGGCGGAAAGGTCGTCCGCGTGCGCCTCGATCTCCCCCGCCAAACGAGGCGGCGTATAAATTTCCACTTCGGCCCACCGTGCGCCTGCGGCTGCCAGCGCTTGCACGCGTCGGCTGGCGGCTGCGGCCGGCGTACATAAAAGAAGGACCCGCTTCCCGGCCGCATAGCGCACAGCCGGAAGGATCGCCGGTTCAACGCCAACGATCGGAAACGAGTAGCGGCGGCGCAACGCTTCGATGCAGACAGAAGTGACCGTGTTACAGGCGATCACCGCAGCCCGCAGCGGATAACGCGATAAGCGGGCAAGAGCAGCGGCAGCCAGTCGCTCAATCTCTTCCGGCGGCCTCCCCCCGTACGGAGCGTGTGCATTGTCGCCATAATAAAGCGTGTTTTCCTGCGGATAACATTGGCAAAAGGTTGTAAGGGTGGTCAATCCGCCCACGCCGCTGTCAAAAAACGCAAAATAAGACTTTTCCATTCGCTTCCTTTCCATCCTTCACCTGCCATTTTATGAAAAAACGGAAGAAGAAATTACACATTTCGGCAAAAAACAGTTTACAAGCGAATTTTTTTATGCTAAAATAGCGGAGATATTAAAAGAGTAACCTTGAAAGGAGAAGCAAAGTGCCTAACATCAAATCTGCGAAAAAACGCGTGGTCGTCAACGAAAAGAAAAATACGCAAAACAAAATGATCAAATCTTCCGTCAAGACCGCCGTCAAAAAATTTAATGCAGCTTTGGCCGCGGGCGACGCGGAAGCAGCCGAAAAGCTGTTGCCCGAAACCGTTTCTGTGATAGATTCCGCTGCGTCCAAAGGAATTCTGCATAAAAACAATGCAGCCAACAAAAAATCTGCTTTGGCAAAAAACCTCAACGCTTTGAAAGCCAATCCTCGGCCGGCAGCCGATGCACCGGCCTCTGATGCGGAATAACTTGATTTTCCGCTGATCTCGCGGAAGAAGGAATCTCCTTCTCCGCATCCATTTGATCGATCGAGCGCAGACAGCCGTCTGCGCTTTTTTGCGTGTCCAAAGCCACATAAAAGACGCGCAACCCTTTCCCCTTTCCCGGCTTGTTTGCACGCTGTGTTTTTTTCGGGCAAAAGCCAAAAAGAAAAGAAAAAACGATTGCCCTTTTCCCGAAAAACGTTTATAATGGAATGGACATATAATGATGTCGCACGCGCGAAGAGCGCAGTACGCGCGGAGAAAATGATCCAGCCGAGCGCCGAAGTCTCTGCGAACAAAAACATGCGCAAACCAAATCAGTGGGAGATCAACATGCCTGAACGGAAGAAAGAAGAAAAAATCATTGAAATCGTCAACGTTTCAAAGGTATTCGACGAGACAACAGCGGTCGAGAACATCAGTTTTTATGTGCGAAAAGGCGAGTTTATCACCTTCTTGGGGCCGTCCGGTTGCGGCAAGACAACCACGCTTCGCATGATTGCCGGATTCGATATCCCCACAAGCGGTAAAATTTTGCTGAACGGGAAAGACATCACCGATCTGCCGCCCAACAAACGACCGGTGAATACCGTTTTCCAGCGTTATGCGCTCTTCCCGCACTACAATATTTATGACAATATTGCCTTCGGACTGAAGTTAAAAAAAGTACCCGTCACCTATGTCAACGATCGGGGAGAAAGCTACACGAAAATGCAGCGACTTACCCGGCGGGAAATCGACGAAAAAGTACGCAACGCCCTTGCCGTCGTCGATTTGGAAGGTTTTGAAAAGCGCAGTATCTCCACGCTATCCGGTGGGCAACAGCAGCGTGTAGCCATCGCGCGCGCCATCGTCAACGAACCGGAAATCCTGTTGTTGGACGAGCCGCTCGGCGCTCTCGATCTAAAAATGCGCAAAGAAATGCAGATCGAGTTGAAAGAGATGCATCGCAAATTGGGCATCACCTTTATCTACGTCACGCACGACCAGGAAGAAGCCCTGACCATGAGCGACACCATCGTGGTCATGAAAGACGGCTGCATTCAGCAAATCGGGACGCCGACGGATATTTACAATGAACCGGCGAACGCGTTTGTCGCCGACTTTATCGGCGAAAGCAATATTTTAAGCGGCACAATGGTCGATCGCTTCACCGTGCGCTTTTGCAATCGCAATTTCCGTTGCGTGGATGACTTTGAACGAAACGAAAAAGTCGACGTGGTTGTCCGCCCCGAGGACGTCGTAATGTGCCCGCCCGAGGAAGGAATGTTGGTCGGACGCGTTGTCAGCGTCGTTTTCAAAGGCGTGTACTATGAAATCACCGCCATGGTCGGACGATCGGAGATGATCATTCAAAGCACCCAAAGCCGAGAACGCGGAGACATCATCGGGATGAAGATCGAGCCGGACAACATCCACATCATGAAAAAAGAATTCACCACGAACAAATACGACGGATACATCACCAAGCGCAACACCGTCGTGTTCGGCGACGGAGAATTTGATTGCGACGTAACTACCCTCTACCCCGGATCCGCTCTCGACGAAGAAGGCTATTTGATTACCGCCGACGGAAAGAAATTGGATCTGACGGACGTTGACGTTTCCGTGGAGGTGGATCTGAAAAATATTGAAATCAGCGACAATGCGGACGAAGGCGGCGCTTGCGGACACATCGTTTCGTTGATCTATAAGGGTGACCACTACCAGTATATCGTTCGTACGGAGGAAAACGAGGAAGATTTCGTATTGGACAGCGAGGATCTTTGGAATGAAAACGACTTTGTGAGCGTTAAGATTCGCCCGGAAAATATTCGACTGAAACTGAAACAGGAGATCCAATGAGATGACACGCATTCATTTTTCGCGCAAACAGTTGTGCATCCCCTACGGGTTGTTCCTCGCCCTGTTCGTGGTCATCCCCATGTTGCTCATCTTGTTTTATGCCTTTACGGAGGAATCGGACGGAGCCATTACATTTACGTTCGCCAACTTTTTAAACTTTTTTACAAGCAAAGCAAAACTTTCGACGCTGCTGATGAGCTTTACCATCGCCATTATCTCCACGGCGCTCTGTTTGATCATCGCCTATCCCGTCGCCTATATTTTGGCGCGCAGCAGATTGAAAAAACGGCACGTGCTCTTGATGTTGTTCGTTTTGCCTATGTGGATCAATTTTGTGCTTCGGATCACCGCCTTGCGCGAATTGCTTGACCTGATCGGACTTTTGGGGACGCAAAACTACCTGAACACGCTCATCGGAATGGTGTACGATTTCCTGCCGTTCATGATCCTGCCGCTCTATACCACGCTGGAAAAATTAGACAACAGCTATTTGGAAGCGGCGGCGGACTTGGGCGGAAACCAGTTTACCGTATTTGCCAAAATTACTTTTCCTCTGTCGATGCCAGGCGTCATTTCCGGCGTCACCATGGTGTTCATGCCGTCCATGACCAATTACGTCGTCAGCGATACGCTGAGTAATTTTAACATCACCATTCTCGGAAAACTCATCGATGAGTATTTTACGACCTATAACAACTGGCATATGGGGTCAATGATCTCCATCATCCTGCTGGTCGTCATCTTTTTGACAATGTTGGTGACCGGCGGCTTCCGCGACAGCAAACAAGAAGCGAGGGGGGCTAATTTATGGTAAAAAGAATCCTTTCGATTGCGATCTGCATTGTCGTTTTGATCTTTGTGTATTCCCCGATCTTACTGTTGGTCGTGTATAGTTTCACCGACTCAAAAATGATCGGACAATGGAACGGCCTCTCCTTGGCTCTGTACGGACAATTGTTCCGCGACGAACGCATCATGCGCATCCTCTTCAACACCGTTTGGCTCGCGCTGGCGGCGGCGGGACTTTCCACCGTGCTCGGCACGGCCGGTGCAATCGGCATTTTTTACAGCCGTCGGCGCGTCGCAAAACCCTTGCTGGCGGTTTCTCAGATCCCCGTCATCAATGCAGAGATCGTGACGGCGATCGCCCTTGCCCTATTGTTCTCCATGACGCTGCTCTATCGCACGTACTTTTCATTGATTGTCGGACACATGGTTCTATGCACCCCGTTTGTGCTTCTTTCGGTCATGCCCAAACTTAAACAGATGGATCCAAACACTTACGAAGCCGCGCTTGATCTGGGCGCAAGCCCCTCGCAGGCCCTGTTCAAAGTGGTGATCCCGCAAATCTTTTCGGGCATTGTTTCCGGCTTTATGCTGTCCATTACTCTGTCGTTGGACGATTATATTGTGACGGCATTCACGAAACCCAAACTGTTCGATACCATCAGCACCTATGTTTACAATGCCGTCAAAAACGGCACGAACAGTTCGACACCTGCCCTGCGAGCGCTTTCGGCACTCATCTTTATCGTCATGATCGTCATTCTGCTGATGATCAATCTGCGCGCCCAAAAACCGGCCGCCAAGAGGTCCACAAAATGATAAAACGTATTTTCTGTGCTGTTTCGCTCCTCTGCCTCTGTTTGCCGATGCTTCTCC
>CALVHT010000034.1 GCA_944328645.1 uncultured Clostridia bacterium | reverse complement strand
CTGACGCGCGTCTTGATCGGACCGAAATAGTGATCTTCCAGTTCCTGCCCTTTGGGCGGCTTTGCCCCGAACAGCGTGCGGCCGGAAAATACCAGATCTTTGCGCGCATCGTACATCTTGCGGTCGATCAAAAAGTATTCCTGCTCCGCACCCACCGTCGGGTACACGCGCTTGACCGATGTGTTCCCAAACAAGCGCAAGATGCGCAGCGCTTGCGTATTCAGCGCGCGCATGCTCTTCAGCAGCGGCGTCTTTTTGTCCAAAACTTCGCCGCTGTACGAAAGAAAGGCGGTGGGAATGCACAAAGTTCCGTCTTTAATGAATGCAAACGACGTAGGATCCCAGGCGGTATAGCCGCGCGCCTCAAAAATTGCGCGCACGCCGCCGCTGGGGAACGAGGACGCGTCCGTCTCTCCCACGACCAACTCTTTGCCCGAAAATTCCATGATCACCTGTCCGTCTTTGGTCGGGGAAATAAACGCGTCATGCTTTTCGGCTGTGATGCCGGTCATGGGCTGGAACCAATGCGTAAAGTGCGTTGCGCCCTTTTCGATCGCCCAGTTTTTCATGGCGTTGGCGACGACGTTCGCCACGCCCGCATCCAGCGGGCGATCTTCGTCGATGGTCTTTTTCAGCGAACGGAAGACCTCCTTGGGCAACCGCTCCTGCATGACCTGCATATTAAACACATATTCGCCGAATAATTCGGGAACGTTCATAGCCACCACTCCTTTTTTACGATATCCAAAACAAAACCGCTGCACGCTATACCGGCGTACGCGCGCCGGCTACGGGCGCGTTTTTTTGTATAAATTCATTATATTTTATGCAGAAAAATTTGTCAAACGATTTTTTTTGCTCCCCGCCGACGAAACAAAATTTCTTATTTTTTTTCGCATGCATTGACATTTTTCCATCCTTGAACTATAATAGGTATAATCAAACTTAAAAAGGAGTATCCGTTTATGGCTAAAAAGAGCGATTATTTCGGTCTCGGTTACTTGGTCAGTGTGATCCTCGCGATCATTCCGGTCACCTCTTGGATCTGCGGCGTTGTGACGCGTTTTTCGGAAGGAAAAATTATCGCCGGCATTCTCCGCTTGTTCTTAGGCTGGAACATCATTTGGATCCTCGATCTGATCTTCATGATCCTATCTAAACACATTTTCCGTATTTTGCCAATCTGACATCTGACAAATGAAGCGGCCGCCGCTCCGAACGGAGCGGCGGCCGCTTTTTAAGCGCCGATCTTGCCGGCTGAGCCGGCAAGATCGGCGCTCGTTAATTCCGAATGAACGAATTCTGCGCATCCAACGCCGGGCCAAGCGTTTCGACCGGGCGATATTTTCCGTCCGCACACAGCTTGCGCGCCTTCACGTTGTCGGAAAGCATGGTCTGCAACATGTCGTAAATCTTTTGTTCGATTTCCCGATCCAAAACGGGCGCGGCTATTTCCACCCGCTTATCGGTATTGCGCGTCATCAGATCGGCGCTGGAAATATACATCACCCGATCCGCTTCCCCGCCAAAACAATACACGCGCGAATGTTCCAAAAAGCGCCCGACAATGGAGATGATGCGGATATTCTCCGTCTTGTTCGGCACGCCGGGCAGCAGACAGCAGATGCCGCGCACGATCAACTCGATCCGCACCCCCGCTTCGCTCGCCTCCACGAGCCGATCGATGATGGCTTTATCCGTCAGGCTGTTCATCTTGGCTAAAATCCGGCCTTCGCCGCCCTGCTTAGCCTTTTCGATCTCGCGATCAATGAGCGAAAGCAGCCCGGGCTTCAGCGTTTCGGGCGCCACCAACAGTCGCCGATAGGCATAATCTGTGTTGCAGATCGCAATATTGCGGAAAAACGCCACGGCATCCTCGCCGATTTCCGTATCCGCCGTGATCATATTCAGGTCGGTGTATTGTTGGGAGGTCGACTCGTTATAGTTGCCCGTCCCCAAATGGGTGATGTAGCGGATATTTTCTCCGTCTTTCAACACGATGGAGATGATTTTGGAATGCACTTTATAGTTTTCCATTCCATAGATGATGCTGCATCCCGCTTCCTGCAACTTGCTCGCAAAATGCAAATTGTTCTGCTCGTCAAAGCGTGCCATCAATTCGATGACGACGGTGACCTGTTTGCCGCGTTCGCAGGCACGGCAGAGCGCATCGACGATGCGCGAATGGTTTGCCAGCCGATAGATGGTGATTTGGATGGACAGTACGCGACTGTCTTTGGCACACTCGTCCAGCAAATCGACCACGGGAGACATGCTGTCGTACGGGTAGGACAAAAAGATGTTTTTCTCAAAGATATAGTCGATCAGCGAAGGAGCCTCCGCGATCTCACGCGCGATCGCACCTTTAAACGGCGGATAGCGCAGTGACGCGGCAACTTCGGGCGCCAGATAGTTCCCCACCGAGAAAAGAAATTTATAATCGAAAAAATGCGCGTCCTCAAAGCAATAGCTTTCGTCTAACTTCAGCAAGCGCAACACAAAACCTTTGAGCGGCGAAGCGGCGTCATCCACCTCCACCCGCACGACCCCCAAATGCGCGCGCGACTCGATCTTTTTCTTCATGAATTCCGAAAAATCGTGCTCGACGTCCGAATCGTCTACGCGCGTATCCAGATCCGCATTTCGGGTCACGCGCACCATCATTTTGTTTTTAACCGTGTAGCCGATAAAAGCCAAGTGCCCGAACGCGCGCAGCAACTCCTCGACCGGAACCACCTTCGTCTTTTTCCCGTACCCGATCCGATACAGCCGATCTGCCGCGGGATTCAGACACATGACCCCGATCATGCGGCGGCCGTCTCGCTCCAAATCGTAGAGCATATAGTGCTTTCCGTTTTCAAACTGCATCATGGGGTGTTTCGCGTCTAACACCATCATGGACAGCAACGGCAGAACGCGCGAAAGAAAATAGCCCTTGCACTCCTCGCTTTGGCGCGGTGTCAGTTCGGACGCTTTTAACAACCGCACGCCCGCTTTGGCAAGTTCGCCGCGCAATTTTATGTACGCCGACGAGCGGTTTTGGTACTGCTTGCGCACCACTGCCAGGATCCCGGCCAGCTGTTTGGCTGCAGTCAGTTGCGTTTTGTTGTCCGTCACGCCGGGGTCGGTCAGCTGTTCGTTGTACAAACTGCCTACGCGGACCATAAAAAACTCGTCCAAATTCGAACAAAAAATGGACAAAAACTTGCATCGCTCGAGCAGCGGATTGGAGAGATCCGCCGCCTGGTCGAGCACGCGTTTGTTGAAGAGCAGCCACGAATATTCGCGGTTGACATAGATGCCGCGCATAAAGCGCTTTTTAGCCTTTTCTAAGGGGGAAAGTTGCTTCACGATTGAGATTTCTCCTTGTTTTTCGACTTGGATTTTGCACTCTTGACAACTTTTTCTTCGGTTTTCGCAGGTCGGGTTTTGCCCTGTTTTGCAGCTGCGCGGCCGTTCGCTTTTTTCGAGCGCGCTCCGGATTTTGCCGCCGGCTTTCCGCCTTGTGCGCCGCGCGCTTTTGCGGCGGGCTTGCTCGTCGTGCCGCCTGCCGCGGCCGGCTCCCCCGAGGTCGCGGCGGTCGCCTGCGCCGGAAGGATGATCGGTTCCTCTTTCGCAAAATCGTAAAAGGCACCTTGCTCCTGCCCGGCCGTCACCAGTTGCAGATATCCCTCTTTGACGCCGCGATCGCTCACCACAATATTTTCCGCACCGAATCGGCGGAACACCGTTTTGGCCACGACCGCCGCGATGCCGACGGAGTACAGTTTTTCGGGCGCCACGTCCAGGATAAGTTTGGAACGGTCTCGCCCGTTCAGCAAATGGTCGGCAAGTTTTTTAAATTTTTTATAGTCCATCGAGCGCTCGCCCGTCTCCCGATCTGCCCCCGCATATTCGGCATAAAGGTCATACAATGCCAATGCCACCGTGCCGACCAATACCACCGTCGCGTATTTTCCTTCGCCCGGAACGCCCGCTTTGTCTAGCTTGCGCACCGCATATTTTTTGATGCGTTTGGCTTCCTCCGCATCCGGCTGGATCTTATCCACGAATTTTTGATGCAGCGTCAAAACCCCGAAATCCAAACTGCGAACCGTGTCTCCGCCCTTTTCCGACAGGTCGCACAATTCGATGCTTGCCCCGCCGATATCCAGCAGCACCGCCCGCTCGTACGCGTTATAAAAACGATTGGCAATGTAATCGCAGTATGCTTCCTTCTGCCCGTCGATCGCGTTCAGAGGCACCCCCGTGCGATTGAGAACGGCCGCCCCGACCGCCTCGAAATTGTCGATCGAACGCAGCGCCGCCGTAGAGATCAGGTAAAGGACGTCCACGCCCAAGCTGACGCATTTATCCTTCATGTCCGCGACCGCCTCGACCACCTTATCGATCCCGCGCGAAGACAAGGCACGCCCGTCTAAATAGTGCAGGAGCGTCAGGCTCGAACGGTCGCGAAAGACGATCTCGGTAAACCGTTCATTCATTTCCGCCACGATCATGGATATGTTGCTGGAACTGATGTCAATGACTGAATACTTCATAAAAATACCTCAAAGAATCACAACTGCTTCCGGACGGAAAGGATTTCCGTCTTTTTTTCGGCGCTCAGCGGCCTAAGCAGATGCCGATACCCTCCGCCGCCGCCACGATTTCAGAGGACGGATCCACAAACTTATATTTTCCGGCAATGTCTGCCAGCGCGTTGAATGTGATCGTATTGCCGCAGACGGCGACCGTGACGCCGAACCGCCCCTCCGCCGCTAACTTGCCCGCATAGCTTCCCAATCGGGTCGAAAGCACCTTGTCATAGGCAGAAGGACTTCCGCCGCGCTGGATATAACCGAGCACGGAAGCGCGGGTTTCGGTACCGGTGCGCTCTCCGATGACTTCGGCCAGATGATTGGTCACCGTGTTTTCGCCCCGTTCGACGCGAATAAACGCGCGTTCCTTTCGCTTGAACGGCGCCTCGCTATCCAATACGGCGCCCTCGGCAACTGCGATCACGCACCCCGACTTCCCTTCGCGCACGTTTTGCATGACGCGCTCGCAAAGCCGATCGATGTTGAACGGGATCTCCGGGAGCAGGATCGCATCGGCACCCGCCGCCATGCCTGCATACAGCGTCAGCCATCCGGCCTTATTGCCCATCACTTCGACCAAAATGGTGCGGCCGTGGCTGGCCGCCGTGGTCCGTACCCGTTCGATGGCTTCTGCCGCGACGTCTACCGCCGTATGAAAGCCGAAGGTCACGTCTGTGCCGTAAATGTCGTTATCGATGGTCTTGGGAAGCCCGATGACATTGCATCCCTCGGCGCAAAGCAGCGCCGCCGTGCGATGCGTACCCGCTCCGCCCAGCGTGAACAGACAGTCCAGCTCCATTTTTCGATAGTTGGCGCGCATCTTTTCCAGGCGCGTTCCCCCGTCCTCTTCCGAGACCGTCATCATTTTGAAGGGCGTACGCGTCGTGCCCAATACCGTGCCGCCCACATTTAAAATGCCTTCGAATTCTTCCCGGCGCATCGGCCGGCTTTCCCCGCGGATCAATCCGCCGTATCCGTTCAGAATCCCGACAACTTCTGCGCCGGGTATGTTTTGGTAGACATAAAGTCCGATGCCGCGCATCACGGCGTTCAGCCCGGCACAATCGCCGCCGCTGGTCAAAATACCGATCTTCATACAGTCCCTCCCGTATTATTTTAACACCGCCGAACGCATTCGTCAATGCGATTTTCCATATTTTTCTTTTTTTATCCGCTTTACGATGCGCCTACAACGGAAAAGGCGCGGCAGCCATCCGGCGCCGCGCCGCGCACCGCTGCGTGTCGGCACGCTTTTTACAGATCGTCGGCATCCTGCACCGGCTTTTCTCCGTCCTGTGCGGTGCCCGTGTAACTGCCGTTTACGTCAAAGGGCGAGTACATGCTTTTGCTGCCCTTTTTCCTTTTCCTTACTTGCACGATTTCGCGCCCTTGGAGCTGTTGCCCGAGCAGCACCGGCCGCCGTTGGACTGCGACGACTTGCTTTGCGTATTCTTGGACTGCGTTTGGGTGTTCTTCGACTGCGTTTGGGTGTTCTTCGACTGCGTCTTCGAATTTTGGGTCTGCGCCGAAGCGCCCTTTGCCTGTTCGGTTTGCTCTTTGCTGTTTCTCATTTTCTTTTCTCCTTTATGATTGATCGAACGGTAAGGCGATCTCGACATATCCCCGCGTCGCTTTGCAGAGCGGACAAACCTTCCACGCTTCTTTCGTGGTCGCACGATAACCGCACTCGCTGCAAATCCACAGCGTCGGCTTGTCACGCTTGTATAACTTTCCGCTTTTGAGCGCATCGTGCAGGAACGTAAATACGATCGCATGATCGCGCTCCACGCTTGCTACCCGTTCAAACAGGTCCGCGATCTCCGCGAAGCCTTCTTCCCTTGCCTCTTGCGCAAAAGCAGGATAGACCTCCTCGGTCTCCGCCCGCTCGTCTTGCGCGGCGAAACCGAGGTTTTCGACCAGGGTGCCGAAATGAAACGGATACCCGGCATGCAGATCAATGTTGTCGCAACTTCCTGCCTGCAAGATGAGGGAGTCAAAAAATGTCTTCGCATGGTATGTCTCGTTTTTAGCGATCGTGCGGATCGTGTCTGCCAACACCGCATATTCTTCGGCCGTTGCGAGTTTGGCGATTAATTGGTAACGCATTCCCGCCTGACTTTCTCCTGCAAACGCGCGGGCAAGATTTTGAAACGTCTTTGTTTTTTGAAACTGCATAGGGGTTCCTCCTTACGCTGGTAGTATGCCCCTCTCGCCGAGAATTATACCTTCGTTCCCTCCTTTTTTAAACATAATCAACCGGCGCACATCCGAAGATGTGCGCCGGCAAAAATCGATCGATCAGTTTTCCAAGCCGCCCCAAAGGTCCCATTTCCCGCGATAAAAAATGAGAAGGATCCCCCGCGCGAGGTTTGCCCCGCCCCCCACCAAGAACGGGACAGATACGGCCGAAAAGCCGCTCACCCAACAAAGCCCGCCGAAGATCGCCAGCGCGGCGAAGAAAGACGTCCAGGCAAAACAGCGATGCCAGCCCGCCAAACGGATCCGGCCGAACAGGCTCAACAGGATGGGGATGCCGAATACCAACAAAAAGGCGTACAGCGGTATCCCGAATTTCAGCAAATATGTACAGAACGCCCGGCAAACGTCGGAAACAATCTCGTTGACCGAAAAGGGATGCTCCGCAATTACCGTGTTCAGATATACCGAAAAGGCGGCACCCGCATCGTTTTTTCTCGACCCGGCAAACAGATAGCGGAGCGCTTCGTAACCGCTGAATGCCCCCTCGCCGCGGACCCACGGCAAAAAAAACATGGCAACGCTGAGCAGCAACAATACCAAGGCCAGCGCAGAGAGAATGATCCGATTTCGACTGCGCGCCCGCTTGCGATGCATGCGCCCCGAATACGGCAAATAGCCGGCAGAGGGATTCTCTTGCGAATATGCCTGCGCATAGACCACCGGCTGCGCCTGGGCTGCCTGGATCGCCATGGCGTATTGCGCCGCTTGGAGACGTTCGACCTCGCCGCGCAGCGCCTGCACTTCGCCCTTGATCTGCGCGACCTCCGCCAAGAGCTCAAAGCGATCCTTCTTTTCCGCTTGCCGTTCCGCTTTCGTCCGTTCTTTGGCGCCGAGCACTATCGGCTCCTCTCGGTATTCGGAGAGGCATTGCGCCACTTCTTTTTTCATGCGGCCGAGAACATCGTCAAAATTTTCCGAAACCGCACCGCAACGCGGACAATGCGACACGCCGTCCGGCACTTCGCTTCCGCAATTTTTACACAATTTCGCAGCGATATTCTCTCACCTCCCCGCTCCGTTTTGCGTACCGCTATTATACACGCTGTAACGCAAAAAGTCAATCTGCGGCGACAAAAAAGCGGGCGAAATCTGTCGGATTTCGCCCGTTCGCCGCTCACGCGCGCGGCTTGTTAAAATTATCTTTCAACGAAACGATTTCCGAAAGGATTTGTTTTCCGTCTGCGCAGCTTTTTTTATAGTAGCCCGTTCGCATGATCTGGAAAGGCGTGCCTTCCGGCGCCTCCTTTAAATACGGCTCCGCCTTGGCTTGGATGATCTTCTCGCTCGCTTGGTTCATGCGCTCGGAAAAATCCTGCCCCGCATAGTCGGCATCGCGCAGCAAACTTTCGTACTGGCGCACCTCGACATCGACGGCAGTTTCGGCATTTACCCAATGAATGACGCCTTTGACCTTGATTCCGCTGGTATCGTTGCCGCTGTGGCTTTCGGGCACATACGAACACAAAACTTCCGTCACATTGCCCGCCTCGTCCGTCACAAAATCGTCGCAACGGACAATATAGGCATTCTTCAGCCGGACATACCCGCCTTTTTTCAAACGGAAGTATTTCGGCGGCGGATTCAGCGAAAAATCCGAACTTTCGATGTAGAGATGCTTCCCGAATAAGACCTCTCGCGTCCCGGCCGCCGGGTCGGTTTGATTTTTTTCGAAATCCAAGGCCTCGCTGCCCACAAAGTTGGTGACCGTGAGCCGAAGCGGAGACAGCACGGCCATCGCCCGCTCGGCGTGGGCGTTGAGGTACTCGCGCACACACGCCTCGAAATACGAATATTCGCATTCGGAATTGGCCTTGGCAATACCGATCCGCGAACAAAAGTCTCGCACAGCCGCCGCAGGAATGCCGCGGTTGCGCAACCCCGAAAGGGTGGGCATGCGCGGATCATCCCAGCCGTGGACCATCCCTTCTTCCACAAGTTTTTTCAAATAACGCTTGCTCATGACCGTATTGGTAAGATTCAGGCGGGCAAATTCAATTTGGCGAGGTTTGGGATCAAAGCCCAGAGAAAGGCCCACCCAGTCATACAACGGCCGATGATCTTCAAATTCCAACGTGCAAAGCGAATGCGTGACCCCCTGCAGATAATCGCAGATGGGATGGGCGTAGTCGTACATCGGATAGATACACCATTGATCCCCCGTACGATGATGCGTAGCATGCAGGATGCGATAGATCACGGGATCGCGCATGTTGAGGTTGGGCAAGGCCATATCGATCTTGGCACGCAAACATTTTTCACCGTCCGCATACTTTCCGGCACGCATCTGTTCAAAGAGCTCTAAGTTCTCCGCGGGCGTACGGTTGCGATACGGACTTTCAATGCCCGGCTCGGTAAGCGTGCCCCGCGTGTTTTTGATCTCCTCGGCAGAAAGATCGCACACGAACGCCTTTCCCTCGCGGATCAGGCGGAGCGCGTACGCGTAGATCTGTTCAAAGAAGTCGGACGCGTAGCACTCGCGCGCCCATTCGTAGCCGAGCCAATGGATGTCGGCACGGATCGCGTCTACATACTCCGTCTTCTCCTTGGAAGGATTGGTATCGTCAAAGAACAGGTTGCACTTGCCGCCATATTTGAGCGCCGTACCAAAATTGACGAACATGCTCTTGGCGTGCCCGACGTGCAGGTACCCGTTCGGCTCGGGCGGAAAACGCGTCTGAATCGCCGTGACTTTCCCGCTCGCAAGGTCTTCGTTGATAAACTGTTCGATAAAATTTGTTGCCTCGGGCAACTTGTTTTCGGTCATTTCTTCCATAGATGGCTCCTAAAATCCATAAATACAGCAAGTTTTATGACAAACCGACGATCTCTCCGCATTCATCCACATCGATATGCTCTGCCGCAGGCACTTTGCCCAACCCGGGCATGAGCATGATGTTTCCGGCCACGGCGACCACGAACTCTGCGCCGCCCTTGACGATGATGTCGCGCACGTGTACGGTAAAGCCCTGCGGCCGGGAAAGCAGTTTGGCGTCGTCGGAAAGCGAATACTGCGTTTTTGCAATGATGACGGGCAGCCCGCCATACCCGCGCGCTTCCGCTTCGGCGATCTTTTCTGCCGCAGTTTCCGAATACGTGACGCCCGCCCCTCCATATACGCGGCGCACGACCGCCTCGATCTTTTCGCGAATTGGTTGCTCCAACGCATAGGCATAGTGCAGACAACTCTCTGTCTGCGCCGCGGCACAGACAGCGGCGGCCAGCTCTTCGCCGCCTTTTCCGCCCTGCAAAAACACGTCCGTAAATACCGCCTGCGCACCATGGGCGCGCACGCCGCGCATGACCGCTTCGATCTCCGCCGGCGTATCCCCGGCAAAACGATTCATCGCCACGACGACCGGTTTGCAATAGACGGTTCGGATATTTTCGATGTGCTTGTATAGGTTGGGAAGCCCGGCTTCCAGGGCCGGCAAATTTTCTTCGGAGAGCGCCGTTTTTTCCGCTCCGCCATGCAATTTGAGCGCCTTGACCGTCGCCACGATGACGACGCAATCGGGCTGGATCCCCGCAACGCGGCATTTGGTATCCAAAAACTTCTCTGCCCCCAAATCCGCGCCAAACCCGGCCTCCGTGACCACCCAGTCGGCCAGGCCGAGCGCCGTATACGTCGCCAAAATGCTGTTGCAGCCGTGCGCAATGTTGGCAAACGGACCGCCGTGCACGATCGCCGGCGTTCCTTCCAGCGTCTGCACGAGGTTGGGCTTGATCGCGTCCTTCAGCAATGCGGTCATGGCGCCTTCCGCCTTCAGATCGCGCGCAAAAACATATTCGCCGCGGCGGTTTTCTCCCACGATGATGTTGCCGATGCGGCGTTTGAGATCTTGCAGCGAGGTCGCCAGGCACAGGATCGCCATGATCTCGCTCGCAGCGGTGATCTCAAAATGCTCCGTGCGTTCTACCCCTTCGCCTCCCCGGCCGATGGTAATATTGCGCAGAGCGCGATCATTCATGTCCAAACAGCGCCGGAAATAAATTTTATTCGGGTCCAGTTCCAGCGCATTCCCGCGAAAAATATGATTGTCTACGATTGCGCACAGCAAATTGTTCGCCGCGGTGATCGCATGCAGATCGCCGGTAAAATGCAGGTTGATGTCCTCCATGGGAACAACTTGCGCATATCCGCCGCCCGCCGCGCCGCCTTTGATGCCGAACACCGGCCCCAGCGACGGTTCGCGCAGGGCAAGACAGACATTTTTCCCCAAACGCGCCATGCCGTCCGCCAGGCCGATCGAAACAGTCGTCTTACCCTCGCCGGACGCCGTCGGATTGATCGCGGTGACCAAAATCAACTTTCCGCGGCGGCTGCGGGGCGCCACGCCGATCTTCGCCTTATATTTCCCGTAACGCTCGATCTGCTCTTCCGTCAGCCCGAGTTTTGCGGCAATCGCGCCGATCTCCTGCATCGAACAGCTCTTTGCAATCTCAATGTCGCTGCGCATTCCATTTCCTCCGTATCTTTGCGAAATTCTTCCCTGCCTGCGCGTATGCTCCCATCGTTACCGGCAATCATGGGGCAGGCACAGCCTGTCCCACGACGAAACATATCCTTCCGCCTCGGCAACAAAACCGAATCGTTCCAGATCGACGCCCCAACAATCGCGGGCAGTCACCCGCGCGACAAACTCGTTGCAGCACTTGTTGATCAACGCGCGCAGCAACAGTTCTTTTTGCGGGCAACGCTCGTCGCAGACCAGCTCGCCTTTGTCCGTCAATCCGCCGCCGCTTTCGCTCGATCCGTCCGTCAAGACATAGTAAAAACGATATCCCTCTTTGTTCCGCAATACAACGCTAAGCATAAATTCATTATACCATAAATTTTGGATAAACGCAAAAAAAGTTGTACACCGCCGCAAATTTGTGGTATAATTTTTTGCGATTTACCGCCCAACGGGAGTTTTTTTTATGGATACAATCATTTTACAGGCGCTGGAACACATACGCTGCCCGTTTTTGGACGTGTTTTTCGGCCTGTTTACCGCACTCGGCGAAGAACTCGTCATCGCCGCCGTTATCGGCGTCGTCTATCTTTGCCTGGATAAACGAACGGGCGAACAGGCCCTCTTGACGGTGATCGGCGCTTCCTGCGTGACGGCTGCCGTCAAAAGCGGCGTGCGCCGACTCCGTCCGTACGCGCAGGGAACGGTGCAAAAGGTCGAGATCGACAATCTGCTCGTCTCCACCGCCGATCTGGATCCCGACATGTCTTTCCCCAGCGGCCACGCGACGGCGACCGGCGGTTTCTTTGCGACGCTCGCCCTGCGCTTGCGCCGGGCGTGGGCGATCGCCCTGTGCGTCGGCTTTACTTTGCTGGTCATGCTCTCACGGCTATATTTGGGCGTGCATTACCCCACAGACGTACTGACGGGGTTGGGCATCGGATTACTGTTTGCGTTCGGTTGGCAGTGGGTGTATCACCGTTGGTATAACGCGCGCCTGTATATTTATTTGGCGCTCGCACTGCTGACCCTCCCCTGCCTTTTCATCCCGCGTACGGCGACCGACTCGATGTTTCAAATTTCGTCGGTTGCGCTGGCCTCGGCGGCGGCACTGCTCATCGAAGATCGCTTGATCCGCTTTGCAAACGCCGACCGTCTTTGGAAACGGGCGCTTCGGCTGGTCCTGACCGCCGCCGTTGCGGCAATCCCTTTTCTGATCCTGCACTTTTTGCTGCCGGAAGGGCAATGGTTCGATTTTATAACATATTTTACGACACTCTTTCTCGCCATGACCCTGGCGCCCCTCTTGTTCCGGCGGCGTGGCCTGTAGGCGCGGCGAACGGTAGGGCTGTCTCGGTTTT
>CALVHT010000033.1 GCA_944328645.1 uncultured Clostridia bacterium | reverse complement strand
AAGACGGACGCGTTTTTGGCGGAATGGTCGCGAGAAGGCGCGCCCGCCGCGCGGTGCTGCGCCGCCTCTCCCGCCTCCGTCAAACAGTTGGCGGGGCGGATCCCGTCGCTGTTGCAGGAAAAGCGGGCGCGGGATGCGGCAAAGGGGATCAGCCGTCCGTTTCGGCTGATGGTGGCGGGGATCCCGAACACGGGCAAGAGCACGGTGATCAACGCGCTCAGCGGCGCCAAGCGCGCCGTTACCGGCGATAAGGCGGGCGTCACCCGCGGCAAGCAGTGGATCCGGTGCGAGGGGTTTGAGCTGCTGGATACGCCGGGCACCATGCCGCCCGCGTTCGAAACGCAGGAAGCGGCGCGCCATTTGGCGTACATCGGCAGCATCAACGACGATATTTTGGACTTGGACGACGTGGCGCTGGAATTGCTGCGCGAGCTGGCCGAGCGCTATCCGGCGTTGCTGGCGGAGCGGTACGGCGTCGAGGATTTTTCTTCCCCGCTGGCGATCTACGAGGCGGTTTGCCGCCGCCGGGGCTTTTTGCTGCGGGGCGGCGAATACGACTATGCGCGGGGCGCTAAGGCGATCCTGGATGATTTTCGAAAGGGGCGGATCGGGCGGATCACCCTTGACGAGCCGGGCGAGCGGGGAGACAGACGCGATGGATAAATTTTTCTTTGAATCGGAGATGCTTGCGCGGGGCGCGCAGTACATCGCGGGGGTCGATGAAGTGGGCCGCGGCCCGCTGGCGGGCCCGGTGGTATGCGCGGCGGTCATCCTGCCGCTGGGCGTGCGTGACCGCATCGACGGAGTGGACGACAGCAAAAAACTGCGCGAGAGCGTGCGGGAGCGTTTGGCAGAGCAGATCCGCGCGCGCGCCATTGCCTATGAGATCTGCTCGATCGACGCGGAAACGATCGATCGCATCAACATTCTCGAGGCGACCAAACGATGCATGAAGCAGGCGGTGGAAAAGCTGTCTCCGCAGCCGAACGTCGTGTTTACGGACGGGAATTTTCGGTTGGACATCGATCTGCCGCAGCAAAACATAGTCCGGGGCGATGCGCTTTCGTACAGCATCGGCGCGGCGAGCATTCTGGCCAAGGTTTACCGTGATCGCTGGATGTGCGAGTTGGACAAGCAATACCCGCAGTACGGGTTTGCGCGGAACAAGGGTTACGGCACCAAGGCGCATATGGAGGCCATTTCGGAGTACGGCATATGCGAGATCCATCGAAAGACCTTTCTAAAAAAATTTTTGGAAAGGACGGGGAGCGGCGCGCCGCGCAATATTTGAAGGGGTTGGGCTATCGGATCGTCAAGCGCAACTATCGAACCCCGTTCGGCGAGGCAGACATTGTGGCGCTGGACGGCGAAACGGTGGTATTTTGCGAGGTGAAGGCGCGTCTGTCGGAGCGTTACGGCACGCCGGGATCGGCCGTGGAGAGCCGCAAGCAACGGCGCTATATCGACGTCGCGCGGTATTTTTTCCGGCGGGCGGGCGCCGAGTTTTCGGTGCGTTTTGACGTGATCGAAGTGTTTGCGGATCGGGTCAATCACATTGTAGCGGCTTTCGAGGCATGAGCTTGCGGCGCAAAACTTTGGATTTTGTCCAAAAAATCTGCAAAATTCGCATAAAAACGGTTGATTTGCGCGCACAGATATGGTAAAATAGCAAAAGACTTCGGGCGGTCCTCTGGCAAAACGGCCACGAACGCTTTGGAACAATGGAGGTAAAGTCGATGAAAGGATTGATCGAAGCGATCGAGAAAGAGAATCTGAAAGACAGCGTTCCCGATTTTCATGTAGGTGACACCGTAAAAGTAAGCGTGAAGGTCATCGAGGGCACGCGCGAAAGATTGCAGGCGTTCGAAGGCGTCGTGATCGCGAAAAAGAACGGCGGCATCCGCGAGACCTTTACGGTCCGTCGGTTGTCTTACGGTGTGGGCGTCGAGCGTACGTTCCCCGTGCATTCCCCGAAAATTGCGGCCATCACGGTGATCCGCCGGGGCAAAGTGCGTCGGGCAAAATTGTACTATCTGCGCGGCAGGACCGGCAAAGCCGCCAAAATCAAAGAGGTCAGATAAGCAATCGGTTGCACGAAGATCCCGCAAGCAAAACCTGCGGGATCTTTTGTTTTGCCGGGCAGGCGCAAAAAGCGGGCAGGAAAATGCTGTGCCGCGGCAAAATCCGTTTACACGGGCGGGATTTTGCGCTATAATACTATACGAAAGAAAATTGGGCGGCCGTTCGGGCGAAAAAGCGCCGCCAAAGGTGAGAATGTATGCAAATCGTACAAGTTCAACGAGAGAATCAGTGGAAAAAGCGCTACTCCCGCCTCACCCGGTGGGGCAAGGCGACGTTTTTGCTTGTCCTTGCTTTCTTATTGATCGGCGTATGCACGATCGGTGGGTTCGGTACCCCCGGAAAGGCCTATTATCTTCCGGAAGACGGATCGGCGGTGTTCTATCTCGATTATTCGACGGCTTCGAGCGGCGACGCGGTGCAGCTCGGCGCGATTTACGTGAACGTAGGAGCGATCTATGCTCCGGCCGGCTCAGACCAAACGCTGGAATTTCAGCGCGCGTCTGCGTCGGGTTCGTATACGAACAGCAACTTTTCCTCCAGCGGACTCGGCACCTTTACGATCGGCAATGTCTATTCGGCCGAAGGGGAGGGCGTTTCCGGGGCCAATTATAACTGGGTCAAGGCCTTCGATCTGCAGGAAACAGAGGCTTCCGCCTCTTCCTATCGCATGATTCGCGTTACCGCTTCCTGCGACATGCTGCTCAATGGCATCGCCTTCTTTGACAAGGAGGGGTCGCCCATCCCTGCCTATGTCGAGGAGAAGGAAGTACAGAGCTATTTTGACGCGTCTTACTGGTATTCGTACCGCGATCTGTTCCACGCCAACGATCGCACCGCGGCGTACGGCGCATACGGCCAGCCCGCCCGGCTGACGGACGGCAGCGGCGTGCGCGGCAGCGGGAATTCTTATTTTGATTTTACGCAGGACGAGATCTATACGCTTTTGCAAGTTGACCATATCCGCCTGGGCAGCCGTATGGTGAACGGCGTTTTGGTCACGGATACCGACGGCGGCCCGCTGTCGGCGTTGCTGGCCCTGGTCGGAGTAACGATTTTCGGGGTCGGGCCGTTCGGCTTGCGCATCCTGCCGCTGCTGTTTACGGCGGCGCTCATCGTCGTCGCCTATCGGTTCGGCAAGGAGCTGTTTCAAAACAACGCCTTCGCGTTTCTGCTCGCCTGCCTGTTCGCGGGCGGCGGATTGGCGCTGACGGTGGGCCGGCTGGGTACGGCCTGGGCGGCGCTCGCCTTTTTGGTCGTGGCGGCGGTGTATTTTATGTTCCGTTTTTATCGCCGCGGCATCTCCGAAGAGCGGCCGGTGCGCGACGCTTGCAGCATTCTGATCGCGGGATTGCTGTTTGCCCTCGCGTTTGCGATCGATCCGAAAAGCGTATTCGCCTTGATCGCCTTGCTGCCTCTGTTTGTTGCGGGAGTGGTGCGCCAGCGGCGCTCCCAGCGTGCGGCGGCACTGTCTGTCCGCAACGCGATGCTTGAAAAGAATGCCGTCGAGCAGTCCGAAGAGATCCTGCAGCGGAACATCGACGAGTGCGAGCGCCGCGAACGGTCGCTGCGCGCGGAATCGGTATACAGCGGCAAGCTGATGGTGCTGTTCTTTATCGTCTCGTTTATCGCGGGAACGGTGCTGTTTGTCGTTTTGTCTTCGCTGCCCCTCTATTATACCTATGTCAAGCTGTACGAATCCAACCCCGCGTCTCCCTCTTTGGGTATCTTTAACCTGCTGGGCAAGGCCATAAGCGACGCCTTTCGCACGAGCAACGCAACGGCCTATTCTGCCGCCAATGCGGTTTCGCCGTTCGGCTGGCTGATCGCGTTGAAGGGGGCCACGCTGTTCTATGCGTCGGGCGAAGGGGTTTGTTCCGCCCTCAACGCCCAGGCAAACATCGCCATGACCTTCGTTTCGCTGGCCGGGTTCGTGTTCATGAGCGCGTATGCGGCGATCTATTGTGCGACGGGGCGGCAAAAAGGTCCGTACGCGACGAGTTATGCTTCCGGCATTTTTTCCGCCTATTTCGTGCTGGTGGCGGGTATGGCGGCAACGCTCTTGCAGTACGCCTTTTGCGGCGGGGCGAGCGCGGCGCAGGGCATGGCGTTCCAGGTCTTTTATCTCGCGTTCATCCCCTTGGCTTTTTATACCATGTACGTACATGACGGCAGCGCCAAGAAACGGGTTTTCGGCATTCCGATGAATCGGACGGTACAGATCCTGGCGGGGGTCTGCGCGGTGTTTGCCGTTCTGTTCCTGTTGTCGGTGCCCATGTATTTCTGTATTCCGATGGCGCCGGAGGCGGCCAACGCCTGCTTCGGCTGGACCACATTGATCAACAACGGCCACTATCGGGTCGGATGAAGATTTCCGCGGCAACTCCGCGGATTTTTTCGCTTCGGGAGAAAAAAATGCTTTCCAAAGTCAAAAGTTTTGCGCTGGCGGGCCTGGAAGGGGTCCCGGTAGAGGTGGAGACGGACATCAACAACGGGCTTCCGGCCTATGAGCTGGTCGGCCTGCCGGACGCGGCGGTCAAAGAGAGCCGCGAACGCGTCCGCTCCGCGCTGAAAAATAGCGGCCGGAAGTTTCCGACGCAAAAGATCACCGTCAATCTTGCGCCCGCAGATTTGAAAAAAGAGGGCGCGCATTTTGATTTGGCCATCGCCGTGGGCATTTTGAAGGCGACCGAACAGTTGCCGGGCGTCGATTGTTCGGGCTATGTATTTTTGGGCGAACTTGCGCTGGACGGCGCGCTGCGTGCCGTTCAAGGCATTTTGCCCCTGCTCATTTCGGCGAAGGCGGCGGGGTATGTCCGTTTTATCCTCCCGCAGGCGAACGCGCGCGAGGCGGCGTACATCGAGGGCATCGAAGTGTTTGCCGCGCCCAACCTTTCGGCGGTGGTCGAACATCTCAACGGCGCGGCGCCGCTGTCGCCGCTGCCGCTGTCGCGTTATGCGGCGGCGCGGCCGGAAGAGTACCGGGCCGACCTGGCGTTTGTCAAAGGGCAAGCCACCGCCAAACGCGCCTTGGAGATCGCCGTCTGCGGGGGGCATAACCTGCTGTTGGTCGGGCCGCCCGGCGCAGGCAAGACTATGCTCGCCCGCTGTATCCCCACGATCATGCCGGATATGACCTTCGAAGAATCGCTGGAGGTGACAAAGATCCACTCGGTTGCCGGGATTTTGGGAGAAGCGGGCATCGTGACGATGCGGCCGTTTCGCTCGCCGCACCATACCGCAACGACCGTATCCATGTGCGGCGGCGGCACGCGCGCGGTCAAACCGGGCGAGATCAGTCTCGCGCACAACGGCGTCCTGTTTTTGGACGAGATGCCCGAATATCATCGCTCGACGCTCGAGGCGCTGCGCCAGCCCTTGGAGGACGGAGTGATCACCGTCACGCGCAGCAGCGGGGCGGTCACCTTCCCGGCAAACTTTGTGTTGTGTGCGAGCATGAATCCCTGTCCGTGCGGCAACTACGGCAGCGCCGACCGCATCTGTACCTGTACGCCCGCAGCCATTCAAAAATACCGAGCGCGCATCAGCGGTCCGCTGTTGGATCGCATCGACATACAGGTCGAAGTGGATTCGGTGCGCTACGACGACCTGGTTTCGACGCAGGAGGAAGAAGGTTCTGCGGCCGTCAAGGCGCGCGTGGAGCGTACCCGCGCGATCCAGAGGGAACGGTTCGCCGCTTGTCCGGGCGTGTACAGCAACGCGCGCATGAGCGAGCGGGAAATGCAGCGGTTCTGCCGACTGAGCGGCGAATGCGAGCAAATCCTTCGCTTGTCTTTCGAGCGCTTGCACCTGTCGGCGCGGGCACGCGCGCGCATTATCAAAGTTGCGCGCACCATTGCCGATCTGGAGCAGTCCGAGCAGATCCTGCCTTCGCATATTTTGGAGGCGGTGTCTTACCGCCAGTACGACAATTCGTAACCTGCGCAAACCGGCGAGAAGCCGCCGAAAAAAGGGGGGGAGAGCCATGCCGTATTCCAAACAAGAAAAAGCGGAAATTTGGTTGGACAGTTTTGGCCTCGATTACGCCAAGAAGATCCGATTGTACAGCCTGTGCGAGACACCGTACGGGCTGGTTTCGCGTCTTGCACAGGAGGAACGGGCGGTCAAAAACCAGATCGGGGAGACCGCCTTTGCCGCCATGGCCCGTTCGTTGGAGGATGCGAGGTGTCTGGAAAAATTGCTTGGTTCCTATGAGGAAAAGCGCATCGTCTGCGTCACTTTTTCGTCCGAGCGGTATCCCGAGGCGCTCAAACAGATCCCGAATCCGCCGACGGTCCTGTATTGCCGCGGCGACGTTTCGCTGCTGCGTACCCGCAAATTTGCGGTGGTGGGTTCGCGGCGCATGCAGCCGGCCATGCTCGAATGCACCCGGCGGTTTGCGCGCGAGATAGCGGCACATTTTACGATCGTGACCGGCACGGCGGACGGGGGAGATACGGCCGCCGCGACCGGGGCGCTGGAAGGCGGGAAGGTGATCGCAGTACTCGCCTACGGGCTGGATCACGTCTATCCCGCCTGCAACCGCAATCTGCTGCGCGCGATCGAAGAACGGGGTTTGCTCGTGAGCGAGCATCTTCCCTTCGAGCGGCCGCGCGCCTATTACTTTCCCGTGCGCAATCGCATCATCGCAGGCTTGTCGGAAGGGGTGCTGGTGACCGGCGGCGGAGAGAAGAGCGGCACGCGCATCACCGCGGACTGCGCGTATTCGTACGGGCGGGATGTATTCGCTTTTCCCTATGGGGTGGGCGTCCCTTCCGGCGCGGGATGCAACGCGATTCTCAAAGAATACGCAAAATTGACCGATAATTTAGTTGACATTTTCGATGCGTTTGGTATAAACTTGACCGCAACGGATCCCGTCGAGCTGACTTCGGCGGAGTCGGCGGTGTATCGGATCTTGCAAGAAGGCACGGTGCATGTTTCGGAAATCGCGCAGCGCAGCGGTCTTAAGCCGCACGAATTGCCCGCGGTTTTGACCATGCTGGAAATGAAAGGTCTGGCCGTTTCCTGCGGCGGAAATCGCTACGCGGCGGTCCGTTGAGTTGGCTCTGCGCGTTTTACGGCAGAGCGGCCCTCCGCCCGGCGCGGAAAAAAACGGAAGGTTGAATCATGGATCTGATCATAGTAGAATCGCCGTCCAAGGCGAAAACGATCGCGAAATATCTCAAGGGAAAGTATCGCGTGGACGCTTCGGGCGGCCATGTGCGCGATTTGCCCGAAAAACGTCTCGGCGTCGATATCGACAACAATTTTGAGCCGACGTACGTCGTCAATCCGGATAAAAAGCAGGTCATCAAACGGCTGTCGGAAGAGGCGGCCAAGGCGGAAAACGTTTACTTGGCGACGGACCCGGACCGCGAAGGCGAGGCGATCTCTTGGCATCTGAAAAATGTGCTGAAGCTCAAAGACGGCAAATACCGCATCGAGTTCAACGAGATCTCGCCGGCCGCGGTCACCAACGCCTTGCAGCACCCGCGCGAGATCGATTATAAGTTGGTAGACGCGCAGCAGGCGCGCCGCGTGCTGGATCGGTTGGTCGGTTACAAACTTTCTCCGCTGCTGTGCAAGCGCATCCAGTCCGGCCTGTCGGCGGGGCGCGTTCAATCGGTGGCGCTTCGCCTGATTGTCGATCGCGAGCGGGAGATCCGCGCGTTCGTACCGGAAGAATACTGGAATTTAACCGCGGATCTGCAGGACAAACCGCACGCGCATGCCCCGTTCCGCGCGCTTTTGTGCGAGCGCAAGGGCAAGAAATACAAGCCGACGAACGCGGAAGAAAACGAAAAAGTGCGCGCCGCGCTGGCGGAGGACGTCTATCGTGTCCGCAGCGTTCGGAAAAATTTGGCGAAATCGCATGCCCCCGCGCCGTTCACGACCAGCACCCTGCAACAGGATGCGTCCAACAAATTCGGCATGACCTCGCCCGAAGTCATGCTCGTCGCGCAGCACTTGTACGAGGGCATCGATACGGAGAAGGAAGGGCACATCGCATTGGTCACCTATATCCGTACCGATTCGGTGCGCGTGTCCGCCGAGGCACAGGAAAAGGCGCGCGCTTACATCGCCGCACGCTTCGGCGACGATTATATTCCCGCCAAGCCCAATTTCTATAAATCCAAAAAGGACGCGCAGGATGCGCACGAATGCATTCGCCCCATCGACATGGCCCGAACGCCTGAGAGCATGCAGGGGGTTTTGGATAAAAAGCATTACAACGTCTACAAACTCATCTACGAGCGTTTCATGGCTTCGCAGATGAGCGAGGCGATCTACAACAGCATGCAACTGAAGATCGACAACGGGGAATACACGTTTAAAGCCAGCGGTCGCGCGCTGAAATTTGCGGGATTTACGGCCGTGTATCAGGACGTGCGCAAGGAAAAGGAAGAAGACGAGGGCGAAAACGCCAAACTGCTGCCGGACCTGAAGGAAGGGGAGGAACTGGATCTGGTCAAACTCACGTCGGAGCAGAAGTTTACCAAGCCGCCCCAGCGCTATACCGACGCATCGCTCGTCAAGGCGATGGAAGAAAAAGGCATCGGCCGGCCTTCCACCTATGCGTCCATCATTTCGGTCCTCAACCGCCGCAAATACGTGACCAAAGAGGGGAAATACATGATCCCTACCGAGGTCGCCTTCCGCATCACCGACCTGTTGATGAAATATTTTACGGATATTATGGACGTCGGTTTTACCGCGAAGATGGAGGATATGCTGGACGGCATTGAGGACGGCGGCACCGATTGGCACGCCATCATTGCGGACTTTTATCCGCCGTTCGCGCAGAAATTGGTCTTTGCCGCCAACGACGGGGATGAAATGACGGACATCCTCTGCGAAAAGTGCGGGCATCCCATGATCCGCAAAAACGGGAGATACGGCAAATTTCTCGCCTGTTCCAACTATCCCGCCTGTTCGAACATCAAGAGCGAGAGCGTGGAGATCTCCGCCACCCAATGCCCCAAATGCGGCGCGAACATGATTGTCAAGAGCGGAAAGTTCGGCAAATTTCTCGCGTGTCCCAACTATCCCGAATGCGACGCCACGCTGCCCTTCGAGAGCGAGGTTTCCAAAGAAAAATGCCCGCACTGCGGCGAATACATGATCTACCGCGTGGGGCGCAACGGAAAATACCTCAACTGTCCCAAGTGCAACGCGAACATGCCGATCACCGAGCTTGCGGGGACTTGCCCGATCTGCGGCGCTCCCACGCGCCGGATGAAGAGCAAAGGCGGAAAGGTCTACTACAGTTGCACCCATTATCCGAAATGCAAATTTATGAGCTGGGATCTGCCCACGGGTGAAAAGTGTCCTCGATGCGGCAAATATCTTGTCCGCAAGGGCAAAGCGGTGCAGTGCTCCGCGTGCGATTATGCGGTTTCTTTGCCCGTTGAAGACGCGCCCGGGCAGGCAAGTGAGGAAAATCCCGAGCAGTAACCCCATTGCGCCCCCTCCTGCACGCAGGAGGGGCTTTTTTTGTAAAAAAATCGGCTTGCTGCAGCAAGCCGATTTTTGGCATTTTCGAAGGGGCGCAAGCGTTCACGCGCCGATGTTTTGTCGTTCGGCACGCGCGACCACGTCCAAGTTTTCGTCCAGCAGCGCCACGCCTGCGCGGATCCGCCGCAGGATCTCGCGATCGTCGAGCTGACAATCGAAGGGAACGGCCACGTCGAACACCAAGTTGGCGTGGGTCACGCCGCCCACGACGCGAAAGTCGTGCATGGAAAGCCGCTCGTCCACGGACCGGACGATCGAGGCAACCTCGTCGTGCAAACGATTGATCTTCGGATCGTCCAAAACCAGGGGATCGATATGAACGGTCAGCAAGATGTCCGTATCGCGTTCAAAGGATTTTTCGATATTGTCCGCCAGATCGTGCGCGTCCATGATCGACATGTGCGAATCCACTTCCACGTGTACGGTCGCATACAATTTATTGCGGCCGTAGCTGTGTACGGTCAGATCATGCAGGCCGTGTACTCCCGCAAAGGTGCGGATGCGCGCCGCGATCGATCGCAGGGTCTGCGGATCGGGCGCCTTTCCCAACAGGCGCGAAACGGTCTCTTTTAAGATGGAAAAGCCGGTAAATCCGATAAACAGCGCCACTCCGACGCCCATATAGCCGTCCAGCACAACGTCGGTATAGTGCGAAACGAGCAGCCCCGTCAGTACGGCAAACGTGGCGACCGCATCCGAAATGCTGTCCGCGGCGGTGGCGCGCAGCACTTCCGAATCGACGGCTTTGGCCCAGTGACGGTTTAAGAAAAAGTACAAAAGTTTGATGGCAACGGAGGCGGACAAAACAGCGATCAGCGCGGCGTTGAAGTCATTTTCGGTCGGCGCAAAGATCTTTTCGATCGCCTGGATCGCCAATTCGAGGGCGAGAGCCAAAACGATCATGGCAATAAAAAGGGCGGCGACGGATTCTGCGCGCTGATGGCCGAAGGGATGTTCTTTGTCTGCGGGTTTTCCGCTCATTTTAAATCCGATCAGCGAAACGACGTTGGAGCCGCAGTCGGTCAGATTGTTCAGCCCGTCCGCCAGGACCGACAGCGCTCCCGTGACCGCACCGAGCGTAATTTTAGCCGCGGCAAGGAGGGTATTGAGCACAATGCCCAACCCGCCCGAAAATTTTCCGACGCGCTCGCGCACGGCGGGGGATGCGGGCGTTTCGCCCGGTTTGATCCAAAAACGCATAAACGAGACCTCTCCATATTCCGCGATTCGGCCGAACGCCGTCCGGCCGGGTTAAAACAGATCGGGCAGGCGGGAAATGTCCGTCACCCATTCATAGCGGCTGCGTTCGGCGTGTTGGCGGTTCGCCTCGCCCAAAGCCGCGTGATATTCGCTTTGGGTACAGCCGTTGACTTTGCAAAAGTGCGCCTGCGCCAGCGGCTCTTTTCCGCACAGGGCGGTGCGGCCGATGTGGATGACCGCATGGCAGGCGGGGCAGAGGGCGATCACGTCTCGCAGCGACTGTATATGGCGTTCGTCGTCATAGTCCCAAACTTCGTGCGCCTCTAATTTCCCCGTTTTGCCGCAAATTGCACAGCGGTGTCCTGCCCGCGCATAGGCGGCGCGCCGCAATCGATCCCACACCGGCGGCGGCAGCGCGCTGCGCAGGTTTGTATACCAGCAGCCGTCGGGGACGAGCTGGAATTGTAATCGAAAAATTTTTTCGCTCATATGGTATAGTATAGCACAAAAATGTCGCGAAAGCAACGATTCCGCAAAACAGTGCCGCGAAATGGCCGTCGGGTATTGCCGAAAGCGCCGAAATGTGGTATAATGGAAACAAGGAGGAAAAAGATCAATGGAATATGACAACGCGGCCCGGTTCTTGAAGAGCTACAATAAGATCGAGAGCCAGCTTAAAATTCTCTACGGCGGCAGTCCCACGCAAAATTTTACCGACCTGGTCAAGCGCTGCACCGACCGGAACATTACGGTCCGACGTTACGAAAACGAACTGATCGACTACGGGAAATTGCGCAACGCCATTGTACACCGCACGGCGGGCGGCGAGTTGTTCATCGCCAACCCGAGCGGGGAGGTGGTCGAAAACATCGAATACATCGAGCGTCAATTATGCCGCCCCCCGCTGGTCACGGACGTTTTTAAATCGCGCAAGATTACCGCCGTATTTGCCGACAAACCGCTGCTGACGGCCGTACAGGCGTTTGGCGAAAGCGAAAAAAAGTCGATCGTGGTGTACGATCACGGCAAAATGGCCGGCGTACTCAACACGTATTATCTGTTTCGGCTGTTGGCGGCGCGCGCGGCGGCGGGCGAGGACCTCACCGCCTTTTTGCAAAACACAACGTGCGGCGCCGTGTTGGAGGAATCGCTGTTGCAGCGCTATCGCCTTTGCGACGCGCAGACGACCGTATTTGAAGTGTTTGAGGCGTTTGAAAAACAAAAAGATCTGTATGCCGTCATCGTCACCGAAAACGGCGTTCTCGGCGAAAAGGCGCTTTTGCTGCTCACGCCGTCGGATTTTCCCGCGATCAATCGCTACCTGGAATCATACAACGCCAAAACCTTCTGATCGCGGAAATTGTTGCTCGGTCACTTTTTTTGAGTTTTCATCACAAAAAAATTTAAAAAATTTTCAAAAAGGGTATTGACAAATCCAAAAAGCGTGCTATAATAATAGTACAAACAACGGGAAGCGAATCTCACACTGGCGGATAGGGATAAAGTCCGAACCCGTCAAAGAGCACAAATTTTCGGTTGAGATCAAAGATTTGGAAGGCAAATCTGTACAGGGCCGAGTCGAAGGATCGTCTGTGGCGACCTAAAAGCAAGGCAAGCCGAAGAAAGCGGAGAGATCAAAAAGAAAGTTTGCAGACAGGCGTAAAAAACCGGAGGAACGCAATTCGATATCACATTGCAGAAATGTGGAATGACATTGGGTATTGCAAAAGCGTTCGATATTCGCAGAACGTTGCGGAGGCAGTTGTTACCGAGATCTTGCAAAGAGCAAAAACTCTAAAAGCCGCAGAAAAGGAACGAGCCGATTACGAAATTTATTCACATCCATCGTAAGAATAGGCAAAAAGAATTGGAAACGGCACAAGGTGATCAAGGGGAGAAAATGGCGGGTCGGCAAAGAAAAAGAAAAATCTCGAAAAACCGTAATTTTAACTGACGGGATGTCAAAAAAAAGTTAAAGAGTGTAAGTATCGGTTTTAGATCGGGATACTTTTTGGAATAACCGATAGCAAAAAAAACGGAACAACTGCAAAATGAGGCGGCTCCGCGGTTTTGGAGCCGCCTTGATTTACCCGATCTGGACAGGAGGAAAATCCGGCAAGAAGAGGTGAAAAAGCGGCGCGTCGAGCGCCTCTTTTTTTGTGCGCGAAAAGCTCCTTTTTTTGTTGGGGGGTAAGTGCGGGAGAGATCGTCGGCTTGCCGGGGCGTCGTCGGGCAGGAAAGGCGGATCCGCTTGCGTTTTCGGCGGGCATCGAATTTTTTTGTGCGCGAAAAGCGCCTTTTTTTCGTTTGGGGGGTAAGTGCGGGAGAGATCGTCGGCTTGCGGGGGCGTCGTCGGGCAGGAAAGGCGGATCCGCTTGCGCTTCCGGCGGGCATCGAATTTTTTTGTGCGCGAAAAGCGCTTTTTTTCGTTTGGGGGGGGAAGTGAGGGAGGGAGCGGCGGCGAGGGGGGGCGTGGAGGGGAAGGAAGGGGGGATCGGCGTGCG
>CALVHT010000032.1 GCA_944328645.1 uncultured Clostridia bacterium | reverse complement strand
TTTCAGACGGTTGTTCTTTTCGCGCAATTCAAACGAAGGATTGACCATGGACGGCGCGCCCATGCCCCAGCGGTTTTGCACCCGTCCGTAAAAAAGATATTCTTCCCCCGGATGCAGGCTGTTGCGCACATAGGGAGCGTTGAACCAAACCGCGGAAAAACGCTCCCCTTCCTGTTCGCACCAAACTTTGACAAAGGGACGGCGCCCTGCGTAAACAGATTCCGGCTGCGAAACGACGCGGCATGCCAACAGGACCACGTCGTTGTGGTAACAGTCCGAAAGTTTCATCTGCCGGGTCAGATCCAAATAGGCACGGGGAAAGTATCGAACCAGCTCCTCCGCCGTAAATACATTCAGTTTATTGAGGTCCTTTTCCCGCTTTTCGGAAATGCCTCGTATGGACGTTAACTTCACTCTTCTCCTCCCCGCATACGGACGAAAGGCACGCCGCCCGTCTCTTTTGCTCCACCCGCTTTCCCCGCCGTTCACGATCAAAAAACGGCGGGTTTCGCCCCGCCGTATCTTTTTCGTTTTTATTCAAGCGATACGATGTAATAGTAGATCGGTTGCCCGCCGAAATGATAGTCAACGTCACAGTCGGGGAATTTTTCCGCGACCTTGGACGCCAAGGCTTCCGCGTTCTCCTCCGAAACGTCTTTTCCGTAATAAAGCGTGATAATCTCGTGCGAATTGTCTTTCAGCTGATCGAGCAAAGACAAAAGCGTATCATCGACGTTGTCCCCTTTGGCAAGGATCTTTTTGTCGTCTAACCCGATGATGTCGCCCTCTTCCAAATGGAATCCGTTCACATCCGTCGAACGGACGGCATACGTCACCTGCCCCGCACGCACATTATCGATCGCGTGGATCATGTCTGTCTTGTTTTCCTCGGCCGTCGTCTCGCTGTTGAAGGCCAGCGCGGCCGCAAAGCCCTGCGGCACGTTTTTGGTGGGGATCACATGGATGGTGCGGTTGCTGACCAGCGCTTTGGCTTGTTCCGCCGCCAAAATGATGTTTTTGTTATTGGGGAACACAAATACGTGTTCGGCATTGATCTTTTGCACGGCGTTTGCGATGTCGTTCGCGCTGGGGTTCATCGTTTGGCCGCCCTCGATGACCCGATCGACGAGCAGGTCTTTGAATATGTCGGCAATGCCCTCGCCCGTACAGATGGCCAGCATGCCCATTTCCTTCTTTTCCGCTTCGCGCTTGGCGCGCAAGGCACGGTTTTGCTCGAGCATGTTCTCGATCTTTACCCGATCCAATTCACCCAGCTCGACGGCAAATTGCAGCGCCAGTCCGGGCGTATTCGTGTGCACGTGTACCTTGATCAGTTCCAGATCCCCGATACAAATGACACTGTCTCCGAGAGTCATCAACTTTTCTTTCAGGCGGTCAATATCTGCCAACGTCGTCTGTTTTTTCAGGTTGATGATAAAAAATTCCGTGCAGTAACCGAATTCGATCTCGCCCAGATCGAGGTTGATGATGTCGGAATTGTCTCCGAACACCTCTTCGTCCGTCTTCTGCGCGTCGGGCAAGGCGTAATCCTCGGCGACCTCTTCGCCGTTGAGCGCGCCCAAAAAGCCGCGATAAATGCACAGCAGGCCCATGCCGCCCGAATCGACGACGCCCGCCTTTTTCAGTACGGGAAGCTGCTCGGGCGTTTGCGCGAGCGCCTCTTCTCCCTTCGCGATCACATCCGCCAAAAACTCGGCAAACTCGCGGTATTTTGACGCAGACTGTTTCGCGAATTCGCTCATGCGCCGCGCAACCGTGAGCATCGTGCCTTCTTTGGGCTTGGAAACGGCAGAATAGGCAACTTTCGTGCCGTTTTCCATCGCTTTGGCAAACACCTTGATGCTGATCGTATCGCTGTTTTTGATCTCCGCACAGATACCGCGGAACAGCTGCGATAAAATAACGCCCGAATTGCCGCGCGCCCCTTTGAGCGCGCCCTTGGATATGGAATCGCACAACTCGGACAAGCGATTCGACGAGCACAGGGAAAGTTCTTTGACAGCCGACTGGATGGTCAGCGACATGTTGGTTCCCGTATCCCCGTCCGGGACAGGGAATACGTTCAACGAATCCACCTTCGAACGATTGATCTCCAGCACTTTTGCGCCGGACACAATCATCTTTCGAAATTCGATACCGGAAATTGACTTTGGCATTGAAATGCTTTCTCCTTCTTTGACAGGGGCGGGCAAATTACAGCTTGACGCCGACTATATTGACGTTGATCGTGTCCACGATCATGCCCGTGAATTTTTCCACTCGATATTTGACGCTCTCTTTCAGCGATTCGGCGACGGCATTGATCGATACGCCGAATTTGATGATGACATAGACATCGATGAAGATGCGGTCTCCGTCCGTAGTCACCTTCACGCCTTTTCCGCGCGAATCCTTCTTGAACAATTCGGACAGGCTGTCGGTAAAACGGCGCGAAACGGTTTCGACAATGCCGTAGCATTCCATTGCCGCCTGCGAAGCGACCTTCGCGATCGCAATATCCGAAATTGTAATTTTGCCGTAGGCATTACTCGTATTTACAGACATAAAAAGACTCCCATATCAACACATATTCTATACCATTTTCACACATTTTGCAAGAGAAATTTTTATTCGATGCGCTTTTTTTTTGCTTTTTATGAAATTTTACGGAAATGCGCACAAAATCGATTGCTTTTTTTTTTGCTTTTTGTTATGATATGCATGCTCGTTTGGAGCGGAGCGCCTTCGCGCTCATTCGAATGATTACGGCCGTGGAGGTGTGAATATGTCGAGAGTATGCAGTATCTGCAATAAGGGTCAGAATTCCGGCAACAACGTGAGTCACAGCAACCGCAAGACGAGAAGGACGTTCAAAGCCAACGTACAAAAAGTTAAAATCGTCAAAGACGGAAAAGTGGAAGCAGCGTATGTCTGCGCACGTTGCCTGAAAAGCGACAAAGTCGAGCGTGCTTAATCTTTGCCAAGACCGGCCGACCGTTCAACGGTCGGCTTTTTTCGTGCCAAAAAACGGACGGCCTTTCCGATTCAGCCCAAAGCCAAACCGGCTTTTGCAGGGCGAATCTTATGCGCGCCGTCCGTTTTTGTATTTGCGACCGACTATTGCCGGTACAGCCCCGCATAGACGCCGCCCTTTTCCAAAAGCTGCGCGTGCGTACCGCGTTCGGATATCTTCCCCTCTTCCAAAACGATGATCTCATCGGCATCTTTGACCGTGGTCAGGCGATGCGCCACCACGATGGTCGTGCGGCCCTTCGAAAGTTCGGCCAGCGATTCTTGAATCTGCATCTCGGTCACGTTGTCTAAGGCGCTGGTCGCCTCATCCAAAATGAGAAGCGGCGGATCTTTCAAAAAAGCCCGCGCGATCGAAATGCGCTGTTTTTGCCCGCCCGATAACTTGACGCCTCGCTCGCCCACCTCCGTATCGTATCCGGCCGGAAGCGAAAGCGCAAATTCGTGGATGTTCGCCCGCTTGGCAGCCCGCACGATCTCCTCTTCGCCCGCCTCCGGGTTCCCGTAAGCGATATTCTCGCGAATGGTCCCGCCATAAAGGAACACGTCCTGCGCAACGATCCCGACGCTGCGCCGCAGCGTGCGGCGGGTAACGGCGCGAATGTCTGTCCCGCCGATGGAAATGCTTCCCGTATCCGGCTCATAAAACCGCGGGATGAGATGGCAGACCGTCGTTTTCCCGCCGCCCGAAGGTCCGACCAATGCGACCGTCGTTCCCTCTTTGACCGTAAAACTCAGGTGCGTGAGCACAGCGGTCCCGCCGCTTTCGGCATTTTTATAAGAAAAACTCACATCGTCAAACACCACGTCTCCGCGCAAGAGCGAAACGGGCAACGGATGCTCCGGCTCGCTCTCTTCGGGCAGCGCCAACACCTCGCGAAAGCGCGCAAAGCCCGCCAGCCCGTCTTGAATCTGTTCAAACAGATTGACCAACGTCCGAATGGGCGTGAGCAACATTGTGACGTAGAGAATAAAAGCGACGTAGTCGCCGGCGGCTTGGATCAGCCCAAAATAGTAAAACAGCCCGCCCGCAACCAGCGCAATCAGGTACAACATGTCGTTGAAAAAGCTCATGCCGCCCTGAAAGATGCCCATATAGCGGTACGCTTCCGCCCTTGCGCGCTTGAATTCGCCGTTTGTGCGGTCGAATTTTTCCTCCTCCTTCTCCTCCGCCGTGTATGCCTTGGAGACGCGGATTCCCGAGACGGACGACTCGATGCTGGCGTTGACTTCCGCGATCTTTTCGCGCGAACTTTTGAATGCCCCGTGCATGCGTCCGCGCATTTTGACGGCGAACAGGACCATACAGGGAACAAACAACGCCACAATCATGGCCAGCCAAACATTGACAAAACAGAGCATGATGACCGCTCCCACGATGCTGATCATCGAGGTGAACGTGTCCTCCGGACCGTGGTGTGCCAATTCGCTCGTCTCGAACAGATCGTTGACGATGCGCGACATGATCGTACCCGTCTTGGTCTCGTCAAAATAAGAAAACGGCAGACGCTCGACGTGGCTGAAAAATTGCCGGCGCATATCCGCTTGGATACGCACGCCCAGCACATGCCCCCAAAATCCAACGATGTACGTCAAGACTCCCTTCAGCGCATAAATCGCCAGCAAAACGATCGCCCAAACGATGATCAGCGCAAGCTGCTTTTCCGGCACATATACGTTCATGATCGTCCGCGCAATCGCCGGATAAAACAGGTTGCAACCGGCGATCAAAAACGAGCAGATCAAATCCACCGCAAACAGCCGGCGATGCGGTCTGTAGTACGAAAAAAACGCGCGAATCGCGCCTTTTTTCGGCGCGCCCTGGTCCGGTACGGTCTTCATCGGTCGGCCCTCCTTTTTTATTATTTTGGCACATTTCCCGCAAAAACGCAACCAAAAACGGGTGCCCGCTGAAATTTTGCGGGCACCCGTTCGGATCGGTTTGCTCATTTCAATAGATAGCAACTGGTAAAGGCGATGGTCTGCGGTCCGTAATTGTAGGGTATACCCGAAAGCTCGCAGACCTTGCTGACCCAAAGCCCGTACGCCTCCATCGAAGAATAGGCATCGTCGGGAAAACGGCAAGGCGCATCCGGGTAGGTACACGGCTTGCACCGCGCACAGGTGCCCGCCCCCATGCCGAGGATGTCTTGATACCTCTTTTTTAATCGCCGCATCATGGATACAAAACTTTCCGCATGCGCCTTAGAGGTCGCCTCGATGGTCTCGTAATCGAAATCGTCTTCCATCCGCCCCACCGTCTGCACAAGCATGCCGAACGAATAGCCTGCGGCGCGCCGGGCCGCTTCTTCGATGCTCCCGCAGGCAGGCGGACAATGCCAATTCTTGCCATACGCATGGCATCGGTCGGCACGGCACATTTCCCGCACCTCGGGCATGAATACAAGAGCGCTCGTGTTCAGTTGCCCCGCGTGGGTAAATCCTTCTTCCAGTGCCAGGCGCACCAATTCGTCAACCGGATATTGCATCGTTCTTTCCTCCGCCGTTCGATCGCACCCATTATAGCGCGTTTCCGGCCGAAAAAAAACCGACTCGTTTGCGAAAAAACCGCAATCCTTTGTCCGATAACCGCCTGCCGCGCGAAAAAAAGAGGATCCCCGCGCTTATTGCCCCGTCTCTCCCAGGCTGAGTTTATAAAGTTTGACGGAATTATCGATATTTTTTTCTTTGGCGGAAGCGCCGTATTTGTCTACGTCTACAATGTTTTTCGGCCCGTGGTTGAGGCAGAGCGCGCCGTTGAGGCATCCGCCGTCGCACGCCATGCCCTCGAAGAAATTTTCGGTCGCCCGGTGAAACTTCAGTTTTGTCAATGCGGCGCGGCATTCATCGATGCCATTCATCGCCAGCGGACGTACGCCCTCGATGCCCATCTCTTGAGCAACGTCTGCCACGCCCTGCGCGATGCCGCCGCTCTTGGCAAAAATGCGGCCGTAGAACGAAGCATTGTCCAGCGAAGTCTCTTCCAGCGAAGCCACGTCGATGTGTCTGGCATCCAAAAATGCCTGCAGTTCCTCAAAGGACAGGACGCTGTCGATCGCGCCCTGCGTTTTCGGAAGCTTGTATTCCAGCTTTTTGCTGGCGCAAGGGCCGATAAAAATCACTTTCCCGTTCGGATCGGTGCGCTTGATGAGCATGGCCGCTTCCACCATCGGCGAGACCGAATGCGAAATATATTGCGCCAGCTCCGGAAAATTCTTTTGCACAAACAGCACGAAAGACGGACAACAGGAAGTCGTCAACACGCCTTTTTCCTTCCATTCCTGCGCCTCGTGATACAGGGTTATATCCGCTCCCAGCGCCGCCTCGACCACCTGGTGGAAGCCGAGTTTGCGAATCCCCGTCACGACCTGCTCGATCTTGGCATATTTGAACTGGCTGACGATGGAAGGCGCGATCACCGCGTAGACATGATAGTTCTTGTTGTCGTCGGATTTTTTGAGAATGTCGATACTTTCCAAAATCATCGACTTATCCACAATGGCGCCGAAAGGACATTGATACACGCATGCTCCGCAAGAAATGCACTTTTGATTGTCGATGACCGCCTTTTTGTCCTCGCCAACGCTGATCGCCTTCACTTTGCAGGAGGATACGCAAGGCCGCTTTTGCGCGATGATCGCCCCGTACGGGCAGGCCTGCGTGCATTTGCCGCACTCGACGCACTTCGATTTATCCACGACCGCCTTGTGGTCGATAATTTGGATCGCGCCCCGCGGACAAGCCTCCTGACAACGATGCACGATACAGCCGCGGCATGCAGGCGTGACAAAGATCCCCCCGATGGGGCATTCGTCACAGGCAATGTCGATCACTTCCACGACGTTCGGGTTGTTCGCGTCTCCCCCCATCGCGAGCTTGATACGTTCCTGCACGATGGCGCGCTCTTTAAAAATGCAACAGCGCATCGTCGCCTTAGGACCGGGCGAGATCTCCTTGGGAATTTCCAAATAGATATTCTCGTAACAATGTTCGTATTCGTTGCGAATGATCGCCTTTAAGACATCGTATTTTAATTTTTGTACGTTGGTATCGAAAATCCGCTTATTCTCCGCCATCACTTTCTCCTCCCAAACTTTTTTCTGCAGCCGCCGAGTTCGGCCTTCCTTTCTCAATCGTAATCGATCACCACGTCTTTGCCCATTTTACGCAGATTGGCGGCCAAACTTTCCACCAGTTTGAGTTTCATGGTGATATCGATGGGCAAGCCTTGATGCGCCGCGTTGATGCTCTGCCCCACAAAAAAGTGCACGCTCGTCGCCTCTTCGAACAGCATCTGCGCCAGCAACGACGCACCGTCTTTTTTGGTAAAAGTCTTGGGCGTCAGATCGTTCACGGACACATATTTTTCGGAAAGTTACAACAACCGCCGCATGGTCAGGACCCCTTCCGTCGTCAGGTCGATCCCGTCGATAAATCCGATCGGCGGCACGTCTTTGTCCGGAAAGTCGAAAGAAGCGCGCACCGATGTCCCCAAATGGCGCGCCACGATCTGCGAACTGGTTCCGCCGCAAACCACCTTTTTCCCTTCCTCCGCCAAAAACCGCGCGATGTAAAAATCGTCTTTTTCCTTGTCAACAGGCGGGCCGATCATCAAAGAAACGTTGCGCTGTTCGCGCACTTTGATCGCCGCGACCGTCGTATCATCGCCGGGCGTACCCAAATACAGATCGTTGCATACCCCGGCGAGCAGACAGGCGACCGCCCGCGCGCTCATGCCGGGTTTTACGTTCCCGTCCAAATACTCCATGACCTCCGGGCGCTGCCAGCCGAGGTTGAGGGTCATCCCGATGCCCGCATGGATCACGCCGTCGCTCATGACCACGACCAGATCGCCCGCTTGCAGATCGAGAACGGATCGATACACCGTCTTACCGAGGATGTCCATTGCCGTCCGTTCAAAGTCGCTGCATTTGCATCCGCGGATCAGGATCGCCTGCGGGTTATCGAATTCGAACAAATATCCCTTGCCCTCGCTGTTCATGTGGATGACCGAGAAGGTGGAATAGGCCACCCCGCGCACCTTGCACACGGGCAACGATTGCAGGATGGTCTCGACGCAGTCCTCGATCTCGATGTCGTTGGCGACCATTGTACACAAAATCTTCGAGGTAAGCGTGGAGAGTATGTTGGCCTTGACGCCGCTGCCCAGCCCATCGGCGAGCACCAGCGTGGTATAATCGCCGGATACGATGCTCTCGACGCGGTCGCCGCAAAGCTCTTCGTTCTTTTTGTTCAGCGACGTATAACCGCTTTCCAGACACAGCGCCATGTCATTTCCCTCCGCCGTCCTCGTCCTGCAAGGTCTTTTTCAGCTTAAGCAGGGCGACTTTCGTCTCGGCGGTCGTCTCGCCGAGCAGCGAGGCGATCTCCTGCGCGACGCGCATCTGTTTTTTGATGACCTCGTCCGTGGTGGCGAGCGTTTCCAATTTGACCTTGTCTAACTGCTCCTCCGACTTGGTCTCCTGCGTGATGTCTTTCATGACCGCATAGGTGCCTTTATTGTCTTTCAGCACAATAATGGTCAGCTCGATGTAAAAGCCCGTCTTTTCCAGATAAACTTTTTTATTGTACAGATTCTGATGGTCGTTTTGCGCGAGCACAAAATCGGTCGGATTGAAGTAATGAAAAATACCCTTGCCCTTGCTGTCGTACTCCTTGATGCCGAGCAATTCTTTGGCCTTGCCGTTGATCTCCAAAATATTCAGATCATTATCCAGCAACACGATCCCGTTGGGGCTGGTTTGAATGATCTCGTAGCTCATGCTCTCCGCCCGTTCGCGCATGAACGGCACGCACATTTCGATGTTGGCGTAACCGTTGGCGACCGCCCAGGCCTTTTCCATGCACGTCTCGTACCCGCAGGCCCCGCAATTAAGCATGTCTTCCGGACGGGTTTTGCCCGTTTTGGCCAATATTTCGCGGATCTGTCGGTCGGTGGGAATAAAGTCTTCGGTGCGCCGACGCTCGTGCACACAGGTAAAATCGATATCCTCCGTCGGCTCGCTTTGTGCCGCGTTGTGCTCGGCCAAATCTTTATTGACGTATTTGCGGATATCGGCGTTGGCTTTGAGAGCGCCCGCCTTGAGCGCCAGCGAGCACGGCCCGTTTACGCAAGCGGAGTCGCAACTGTTCATCTCGATGAACATGCCCGACAAGCTCTCGATATTTTCCAAAACCTCTTTGCACTTGCTCGCGCCGTCCACCGCCACAAATTCGTAGCCGTCGATATAGTTCTCGAAGGATTTGATCACGCCGCGGCTGATCGGATAATATTTGGCACGATTGACGCTTCCCCCTGCTTTCAGCGGCAGGCGGGCGATTTCGTCCAGCACGATGCCGCGGTCCGCAAACATTGCCGCCAGATCTTCAAACGTCAAGACCCCGTCCACGACGCCGCTCTCGCGAGCCTCCCGTTTTTTGGCGATGCACGGGCCGATAAAGACGATCTTCGCCTCCGGCCGCCTTTTACGGAGCATCTTGGCATGTGCGACCATGGGCGAATCCACGGGCGCCAAATACGGCAAAGCCTTGGGATAGTACAGCTCGATCATTGTATTGACCGCCGGACAGCAGGAGGTGATAAAATTCTCAAACGTGCCTTTTTCCAGCAGTTTTTTATATTGCGCCGTCACTTCGCGCGCACCGACCGACGTCTCTTCCGCGTCTGCAAATCCCAGCCGGCCCAGCGCCAGTTTCATCACCGAAAAATCCTGCAAATTGAAGCTGGAAACAAAAGAAGGCGCGACAGAAGCGATCACCGTTTGCCCCTGCAGCAGCGCCTCCACCTCTGCCCGCTCGGTATGCACGCTCTTGGCGTTTTGCGGGCATACTTCCGTACAGTGGCCGCACAAAATACAGCGGCTCTCGATGATCTTTGCATGGTGATCCACCACTTTGATCGCCTTGACGGGGCATTCACGCAGGCACTTGTAACAGTCCTTACAACGGGCGTCTTTAAAATCTAAGTATTGAATCATCGCGCATACCGCCTTATCGGTTCAACAGCGGATAGACCTGCGTGAGGAACAATTCCTCGCAGTTATCCTTGTTCGCATTGTGCAACAAGACCTCGTCTGCCAACAGCGATACGCCGTTCGTACAGTTGCCGACGCAAAAGGTCGCCTGCAGATCCACCTGGTCGTCCACTCCGTACTTTTTAATGAGGCGCTTCATTTCCTCAATGACGTCGTATGAGCCGCGCAAATGGCAGGAACTTCCCACGCAAACTTTTAATACCATAACAAAAACCTCTCCGATCAGTCTTAAATCGAATTTATTATAATATAAACGATGCGTTTCGTCAAGAATTTTTCTAAAATCCTCGGTGCGGTCTTTGCCGGGGGAAAAGGCGGCAAAAAAGGCGGCAAAAAGCCGCCTTTTTCAATGTTTCGCGATTTGCTCTGCACGATTCAAATTGCGCGCCTGCGGGCAAGCCGCCGGCCGATCAATTTGACCGCCTCGTCTAAAACGACGATGGATAAAGCGGTGCCGATCACTTTCAGCCAAGTGATCGCATCCAGCGGAACGGTGTCAAAAACCGTTCCGCCGCACTGGGTGATCACGACCTGCAATCCGATGCAAATGACAAAGGACACAAGCATCAGCCGATTCCGGAAGAAGTTCCGGAAAATGCTTTGGTTGCCCAGTTCGCGGCAGTTAAAGGCGTTGAACAGCTGGAAAAACACGAACATGGTGAAGATGGCCGTACCCGACCGCTCGGCCCCCACGCCGAGAAAATCCCAGCCCATCTGCGCCAGGCAGACCAGGCACACGAACACGCCGTTGATCGCGATGCGGCGCAACATGGCCCCGGACACGATGCTCTCGTTGCGAGCTGTCGGGCGGCGAGCCATCAGATCGTCGCGAATGGGTTCCAACCCCAACGTCAGCGCAGGCGGACCGTCCATGATGATGTTTATCCAAAGCAGATCCAGCGCCGAAAAAGGCGAATCGAACCCATCGACAAACAATCCGATCACCGTACAGAGGAACACGAGCAGAACGGACGCGACGTTGACGGTAAGCTGAAACTGGATAAATCTTTTAAAATTTTCGTAAATGCCCCGCCCCCATTTGACCGTGGTTACGATGGTGGAGAACGAGTCGTTCAACAATACGATGTCGGCAGCTTCTTTGGACACTTCCGTGCCCGAAATGCCCATAGCGATGCCCACGTCGGCGTTTTTAAGCGCCGGCGCATCGTTGATGCCGTCGCCGGTGACCGCCACGACCTCCCCTTTCGAACGCAGTTCTTTGACCACGCGCATTTTTAGCAGCGGCGTGCTGCGAGCGATCACGCGTACTTGGGGCAGAATTTCGGAAAACTCGCGGTCCGACAGTTTTTCCAAACTGCCCGCCTCGATTGCAATATGCTGCTCGTCAAGAATTTCCAATTCGCGCGCGATGGCGGTAGCCGTGACGATGTTGTCTCCCGTCAGCATCTTGACCTCGATGCCCGCCCGCTTACAGGTCCGCACCGCTTCGTACACTTCGGCGCGCAGAGGATCCGCAATGCCGACAAACCCGTCAAATTGCAAGGACTGTTCCGCCTCTTTCCGAGAAGTCGGGCGCTTGGCGACTTTCTTATGTGCAAACGCCAATACACGGCGCGCGCGTTCCTGCAGGCCGACAATTGCCTGCTCGATCGCGCGGCGCTGTTCGCCGGACATGCCGCACAACGCGAGTATTTTTTCGGGGCTGCCCTTCGAATAGACCATATACCCGCCTTTGCATGCCACACAGGAGGTCATATTCTTCGTGTCCGACGAAAACGGGTATAAATCGGTCACTTCGGCAGCCGCCCGGACGGTGCGGTAGTCTGTTCCGCATTTCCCCGCCGCCACCAGCAGCGCTCCCTCCGTCGGGTTGCCCACAAACCGCACGCCGTCCTCTCCTTCGTACAGGTCCGCCGTGCTGTTGACGCAATAATTTTGCAGCATCGCCTCGTTTTGCAAGTCTGCCGGCTCGCAAAATGCGCCATTTGCCCATACGTCTACCACCGTCATGCGATTTTCGGTCAGCGTCCCCGTTTTGTCGGAACAGATGACGCTGATGCAACCGACCGTTTCGCTGGCGATCATTTTTTTGACCAGCGCGTTTTGCCGGGCCATGCGCGCAATGTTGATCGAGAGCGAAATGGCGACGATCGTCGGAAGTCCTTCCGGGACCGCCGCGACCATCAGCACGATGCTCGCGATGAACACTTCCGAGATCGCCGAAAAGGTGGGAGAGCCCTGCACCAGGATGACGACGAGCTGGATCAAAAAGATGAGGGCGGCAAATACAGCCCCGATCAGAGAAATGATCTTGCCTAAACGCGCCATTTTTTCCTGCAAGGGGGTCTGCCCATCCTCGCCGCCTTGGATCTCTCGCGCGATCAGTCCGAACTGTGTTGCGTCGCCCACGTCGGTGACGACCATTTTTCCCGTGCCGCCCGTAATAAAACAGCCCGAATATACCATGTTGACGCGCTCGGCGACGGGCGTTTCCGGATTGTGCAGAACGGCAGACGCGTCCTTTTCCACGGGGACCGATTCGCCCGTCAAGGAGGATTCGTCGCTCGCAAGCGAAATGCTCTCGATCAACCGACCGTCCGCCGCGATCTTATTGCCCGTTTCCAAATAGACAATGTCGCCGACGACCAGCTCCTGCTGCGGCAGATATTGTACGACCCCTTCCCGGATAACTTTGATCTCGATGCCCTCTTTGATCTTGTTCAGCTCGTCGAACGCTTTGGCGCTGCGCCCCTCCATGACCACCGTCAGCGTCACCGAGATGAGGATCGCCGCAAAAATACCCACGCACTCCGCAATATCGAAATGCCCGCCCTGTGCCGCGCTCACGGCATTGACCGCGATCGTGATCAACCAGGCAAAAAACAGCAAGATGAGCATCGGTTCGGTCGATGCCTCCCAAATGCGGCGCGGCAAAGATTTCCGCTTTGCCTGGGTAAATAAGTTTCTGCCGTAGCGCGCGGCATTCTCTTTGACCTGTACCGCCGAAAGCCCGGTACGCGCGTCTGTTCCCAACGCGGACAGAGTGCTCTCCGCCGTCTGATCGAAAAACGTCAAAACAATCCACCTCCCGATATAATTTCGGCGAAAAAAACTTCCGTATACGCCGGCGTATACGGAAGTTTCTACCAAAGATACGGTGAGCAACAACAGTATACGGGCTTTTTTCGCCGCAGCACTGAATCTCACCAATTAAGACAAGCCTATACCCAAAGGCACGTGATTGTAGACTTGCCGCGCGACAAGCGCGCCGGTTACTCCTTCAACGATTCAATTTCCTTCCATATTATATTCCGCCGCCGCAAAGATGTCAAGCATTTGCGTCCGTTGTCAGCGGTTTTTCC
>CALVHT010000031.1 GCA_944328645.1 uncultured Clostridia bacterium | reverse complement strand
GTTGGGGGTAGATATTTTATACACGCAGCTTACGGCGGAGCGGGTACAAAAATTCCACGGATTGGGTGTGGAAGTCAACTGTTTTACCTGTGATAATGCTCCCGATGGCGCGGCGCTGGTCGCGATGGGTGTGGACATGATCACAAGCAATATTTTGCAATAACGAAGGAAGCGCCCGGCTTTTTGCCGGGCGCTCGTTGCGGTCAGTCCGAGGAAGCTGTGCGGGTGAGCATAGCGGTCATTGTTGCGGTCGAAAAAATGCGCAGATAATCGTAAAAAAGAGTGGGAACGGAGTGTCTGCTTCGTTCCCGCTCTTTTCATTGGTTAGCCAATCTTGCGGACAAAGGGATGATAGTCGAGAATTTTTTCAATCTCGTCCAGTGCGTCTTCGGGGATTCGGAATCCGCTTGCGGCGACGTTCGCCTCCAGCTGTTCGGGTTTGGACGCGCCCGTAATGACGGAGGAAATTTGCGGCAGTCGCAAGATCCAGGCAAGGGAAAGGACGGAGAGGCTGATCCCCAATTCCTGGGCAATCTTAGACAGGGCCTCCACTTTTTCCAAATTTTCGTCCGTCAGCAGATTGTTGATCTGTTTATCTGCCTGGTGCGTCGCACGCGATCCGGCGGGGAGCGGCTGTCCCTTTCGGTATTTTCCGGTCAGAAGGCCTTGGGCCAGCGGCGAGAAGGGCACGATGCCGATGCCGTTATCGCGGCAAATTTGTACGATCTCGTCTTCAATGTAGCGATCGATCATATTGTATTGCGGTTGAATTACACTCAATGGACGCAAATGCAGAGCCTCAATAGTGGAGAGGGCTTTGCAGATTTGCACGGGTGACCATTCACTGACGCCGTAGTACAAGATTTTGCCCTGCTGCACCATATCCGAAAGCACTTGCATGGTTTCCTCGATGGGGGTCGTAGGGTCAAAACGGTGGCAAAAATAGAGATCCAAATAATCGAGTTTCATGTTTTTGAGGGAAGTATCCAGCTGTTCGACGATGTGCTTACGCGAAAGCCCCCAGTCATTGGCGCCGCGCCCCATGGGAAAGAACACTTTGGAGGAAACGACGTAAGAGCTTCGCTTGTATTCGCGCAGTGCATTTCCGAGGAACTTTTCTGCTTCGCCGCCGCTATAAGCGTCTGCACAGTCAAAAAAATTTACGCCCGCGTCATAGGCCGCACGGATACTCTGACGTGCCGTTTCCGCCGCACCCAATCCGTTTAAATCGGTCATCCAGCTCCCGATCGCAATTTCGCTGATTTTCAACCCCCATTTTCCGAGATTTCTGTATTGCATACTCCATTTCCTCGCTTTGGTTCGTTCGGGCCGAACCCAACTTTTTGGAGTTATTATAAAGCATTCCTTAAAAAATGTCAATGAATGCGATCATTTTCTTTTCGCGGGCGGATGACGAGACGCGCACGAGGGTGCTTGTTCCCTTGCTTTTTTGCGGAATTTGTGATAAAATCAATGACAAGCCCACGCGCAAGCGTCGGGGCAATTTTGACTGCGGGAGGGGGTCATGCCGAATATCATCGATCAAATGGAGACAAGCATTTTTCAGGCGCAAATGGCGAGACTGAAGCGCGTGACCGGACAATCGCCCGATGCCGAGTTTATGCGGACAATGTTTGCCCGTGTCAAAGAACAGTATTTGGAGGAACTGCGAAAGCGCAAGATTCGTCTTCGTGCGTTGGAGGGGGCGCGCCTGGATGAAATTGTGAGTTATATTTTTTATTATCACCTGTTCCATACTTCGCACCTGCCGCCGGATCTGATCAAAAAGGTGGAGGCGGACGAAAACTACCGCACAATGTTTGTGCGGGATGTGGCGGTATATATTGTCATCAACGAGCATTTAAATGTCGAAAAAATATCCAATACTTCGGTATGTTCGCCGGAGATCGCAGCCTACAATATGGCTTGCAGTTATTCGCTGTTTGTGCTTGGATCGCTCAAAGGCGAGGACCGGCGCATGAACGGCATCAACAATCTGTTCAAAAAGGCAATGGTGACGACAAAGAGCGTGATCAATCTGCTTGCAGCCGGGAACAGCTGTGATGCGGTGATCTTGTGGCGGCATCTGCATGAGTTGGAATGCGTGCTGAATGTGCTGTGCACGAAAGGGGAAGAACTCTTTTTCCGCTATGTTAAGCATATGGAATATTTTGACATGGAAGGAAACCCGCATGCCGAAGAGTTGCAGCAACGTTTGGCGGAGGAATGCAAGGCGTATGGCGTTAAAGAGCGGAACGCGTTCATCAACTATGGCTGGTTGGTCTACGTTGACGGATTTCGAGAAGGGTTCGGTAAGGAATACCGGCTCAATTTTAAAGACGGATTGCAAAAGATTGCGGGGCAAAGCGCCCGGCACGCGGCTTATGCAAGCGCAAGCAAAATTCTGCATCCATCCGCTTGGGTCGTGACCATTCGGGATGACAAATTTTATAAATTTACGATGTTCGAACTGTATCGTTCGCTGGTGAATATCGTCGGGCTGATCAAAAATTATATAGATCGTTACCGAGCTTTTTCACAAAAGCCGGCCGAATGTGCAGCTTATGCGCAGACGATCGATGGATACTTAAAGATGATTGAGCGGAACAACAAAGTTATTGCGATCAAGTATGCGAATCGCGCCTGAGATGAATGCAAAGAAAACAATAAAGCGCACGCCCTCCCGATTGTGTAGGGGAGAGCGTGCGCTTTATTGTACGGCTGTCAGCGGGCAGCCTCTTTCTCTCGGTCTTTGAAAGCCTGGATCGCACAGGCGAGTTGATCAGGACAGGAAGTATTGTTGCGGCATTTGATGCCTTGCAGCGTTTCGCGTACATCGTCAATGCTTTTGCCTTCCACAAGTTTGGCGATCCCTTGCAAATTTCCGCCGCAGCCTCCGATAAATTTTACATTGTGCAGTTTGTTTTCCCCGTCAACGTCAAAAATGATTTGACGCGAGCAGGTGCCCTTGGTGTTGTAAGTAAACATACCGATCGTTAACCTCAAAAAATTAGTCTACAAGATTTTCATAGATGACGGCATAAACGTCCGCGGCCTTAAGTTCCCATTTTTTGTAAATGTTTTGTGCTGTTTTTCGATCAGGAACGACAAATTTCAACTCCAGCATAGGTTGTGCCGGGGCAAGAATGCGTAAAAAGACCGTGTAAGTACCGTCCTTATTTTGGTAATAATCCGACTTGCACTCCTGACGATTTCGATAGCGGGCGCTGTTGTTTTTGACAAATACAGAGATTTCTTCCCGTGTGCTTTTGGGAATATTGATATAAAAATTTGCCAAGCAACTTCGTCCGTCGGGTGTAATGGTATAGAGCGTATCGTCGTTGGTTTCCACCGTACAGATGAAACCGTCTTCCAATAATTGGGAAATGATCATCATGCAATCCATGTAATTGATCCAATCGTTGCTGGTAGAGCACATATCGATGATCGTGCGTTCCGACAGAGAACTTTCCATCTTATCAAAGACGAAGAGCAATATTAATTTGTTGATAAATGTTTCGCCTTGGATCTGCATGAGAATGTCCTTCGTGAACAAACAATTTCCCGTACGGACAAAAAATCCGCTTTTTCATGGAAAAAAGCGGATCGTTTTCGTCCGGAGTATGTTACGACGCGCAATTAAGCGAATTTCTTCAAAGCGTCAACCAAATCGTCGCAATTATCCGAATGGATTTCGACAGTCAGCGGTTTGGAAAGGTCGAGGCTGAAAATTCCGAGAATGGATTTCGCGTCGACGACGTATTTATCGCTCTTCAGATCAATTTCGTAGGGATAGTCCTGTACGATTTTGACGAAGTCTTTTACGTTTTGTGCCATTTGCAAAGAAATTTTAACGGATTTCATAGAGAGACCTCCAATTTTTGTTTCTTATATTATAACTAAAAATTTTATGAAAATCAAGATATTTCTGAAAAATAACTTAATAATTTCGGAAATTTGTGCTATAATGATAGGCGAGTGAGAAAAGTTGTCAAAACTGCACAGAAAAAGGAGCGTTCTATGGACACGGGAAAAAGCCAAATCGACGTATTCTTGCGTCGCTGCGACGAGTTGATGCACACCAATTTTATTATTGCGGACGCAAAGATCAGCGATCTGCTCAAATCGATCGCCACCTCCGATCTTCTCTATGTCTTTTTTCAGAACATAACGAAAAATTTTGATTATGTTGCCGCCCAACTGCGGTATATGAATTATATGCCGTATCCCGGGTCGCGAAAGCACATGCTTCTTTTCCCGGACGACCCGACGGAGAAACTGGCCTTTATTTTCTGCCTGTTGGTCGATATCGACAATAAAGATATCGACTTAGGGGAATTTTTGAGCGAATATTTTTATGAAAACGGGGATTTGGGCGCAGGTTTTCGCCAGTTTGGTCAGCAAGTCATTCTGCCGCTTCGCAATCTGATCCGACAAATGTTCCGCTCCGGGGCGACGGATCCGAAGGTCGCCAAAGCTCGTGGAAAAGCGGCGGCGGAACATTTGGGGCGCATCATTCGAAGCGAACGGGATCGTGTGTTCGAATCGTCGCTGCCGGACGAAAAAAAGGTGGACGGCCTGCTTATTTTAAATGCGCTTTCTGCCGCGGCGGCGCGGGCGGACGCGCAGCTTTTGGGCGGTTTGCTTTGCGGGTATGGTTATTATGCGCGCTCGATCGGATGGAAGAGCGACAATTTGGTAGACATGTTTGCCGGCTTTGAAAAGTTTAAGGAGCAGTTATGAACCTGACAGAGAAAACGGTGCGAAAAAACGTCGTATTTTCCGGAAAAATCATTCAAGTGCGTTGCGACGACGCAGTCCTTCCGGACGGGAAGCCCTGTAAGCGCGAGGTTGTCGAGCATCCGGGCGGCGCGAGCGTTTTATACGTGCAGGACGGCAAAGTTTTATTGGTCCGGCAATTTCGTTACCCATACGGAGAAGAGACATTGGAGATCCCGGCTGGAAAGCTGGACCCGGGCGAAGATCCGGCGGATACAGCGGCCCGTGAGTTGGCGGAAGAAACGGGATGGATCCCCAAGACGGTGGAGCACCTGTACACGATTTATCCCACCCCCGGATATTCGGCGGAAAAAATATATATTTACCGCGCGCATGGCGTACGGGAGGGCGCGGTCCATCCGGATGAAGATGAATTCCTTTCGGCGGCGTTTTACCCGATCGAAGAGGTATTTCGCCGCATTCGTTCGGGTGAGATCAGGGACGCAAAGACGATCATTGCCGTGCAGAGCCTGCTCTGCGGCGAACAAAACGAATAAAAAGGGCTCGCGGCTAGGCCGCGAGCCCTTTTACGAGCAGGGACGAAAATTTTCCGGGAAAGGTGCGCCGCTTACTTGCAGCAGCCGTTGCCAAACAGATTGCAAAGGCCGCCTTTCTTGCAAACACAGTAGGCGATTGCCAAAAGCAAGGGCAGATAGCAACTGTCTAAAATGCCGTTCAAAATGCCGCTCTGCGAACAGAACAGGATGAGCAGAAGAATCAAAATCCAAAGGCAATTATTGTTGCCGCCGAGGTTTCCGAAACAGTTCATTGATTTTTCCTCCTGAAAGCCGCAGCAAAATATGTATTTTGATCGGAATGCTGCGGCGGTCGGCAGCCGTGTTCGTCCGTTTTGGCGTACTTATTTCGGTTGCCTATACTCATATTTACGCAGCGGCGCGCAAAAATGTTCCCCGCGCCTTTGCAGAAAGGTCGAGAAGACGCATTTTTTGGCGAGCTCCTGCGTACAATACGGGTAAATCCGAAAGAGAATTGCGCCTTTGGGGATTGCCAAAAATGGACAAGTTTTCGCGGAGAAATGTTTGCTGTACTGCGTGCGAACAAAGTTTCCGCTTTCATTTAGTTGCGTTTCAGCGGGAAATTTGTTATAATAGAATTCCACGACGGGAGATTGTTCCGTCATGCCCGTCTTGCCGGCGGGTCAAATCGGATGTGCGTGAGAGCGTCACCGCGAGGGACGCATCTCTTTGGATCGCATAAATACATTTTTTTTCTGCGGATATTCCGAATGCGGAAATCCGATGGAGGCTTTTATGAAAAAAGATCGCTTTTTTTCTGCCAAAAATATTGCTTTTTTGGCCGTGCTGTTGGCGCTTGTCGTCGTGCTGCAACTATGGGGCAGCGCGATTCCGATCGGGCCGGTGAACATGAATCTGACTTTGATCCCGATCGTTTTAGGTGCTGTTTTATTGGGGGCTCCGGCAGGAGCGTTTCTCGGTTTGGCATCGGGGATTGTCGTGCTTGCCAATGGGATTGCCGGGGTGGACGTGTTTACGAACTTTCTGTTTGGTGAGCAGCCGATCTTCACTGCGTTTTTGTGTCTGTTTAAAGGAACGGCGGCAGGTTTTGTTTCCGGGTTGCTGTATCGGTGGATCGCGTCCAAAAATCGTTATGCGGCTGTACTGGTTGCCGGCTTGACGGCTCCGGTTGTCAACACGGGCATCTTTGTGGTGGGGGCGTTGCTCATGAGCGGCACGATCGCCGGCTTTATGGCGTCCCAGGAAATATCCGGTTCGGTCGTTTATTTCGTGGTGATCGTTTTGGCAGGGCTTAACTTTTTGGTCGAGTTTGCCATTAACGCAGTCTTTGCGCCGGGGCTGTACCGGATTGCGGAGATTGTCGGGCGTACGCGCGGCAAACGGGGCAAAACGGCAGAGAGGAATGCAAAACCGGCGGAGAACCCGCCCAAAGCGGTGACGCAAAAATAATCAGGGAAACGGTCAACTCGTATGATCATCTGTATCGACGTTGGAAACACAAATATCAAATACGGTATCTTTGACGGGGATGAATTGCGCGTCAGTTTCCGCGTCGCTACGGATTTGAAGCGGACGAGCGATCAGTACGGGACGGCGATCATCGATATGCTGGCGGTTAAAGGCATTTCGGCCGATGCGATCGACGGGGCCATTATTTCGTCGGTCGTTCCCTCGCTGAATTATACCGTCGCGCATATGTGTACGGGGTATTTGGGGGTCGAGCCGCTCATGGTGGGGGCCGGGTTAAAGACGGAGCATAATTTGCGGATCGACAATGCCCGAGAGATGGGGGCGGATCGCATCGTCAACGATGTGGCAGCCATCCGCAAGTATGGGGCGCCTCTGATCGTGATCGATTTCGGAACGGCGACGACCTTCAACGCGGTCAATGAACAGCGAGAATTTATCGGCGGAGCGATCGCGCCAGGGATCCGCAGCTCGATGGATTCGCTCGTATCGGGTACGGCTCGTTTGCCGCGCGTAGAAATTGAGATCCCCAAACATGTAATAGGCAAGAATACGACGACCAATATGCAGGCCGGGCTTGTTTTTGGTTTTGCCGGACTGGTCGATTATATTGTCAAAAAAATGAAACGGGAGATGAAGCATCCCGACGTAAAGGTGGTTGCCACTGGCGGATTTAGTGAAATAATTGCCAGTGAAATTTCCTGTATCGATTATGTAGACAAACTTCTGACTTTGCAGGGCTTAAAATATTTATACGATTTGAACAGTACGGAGGGCAAAAAATGAAAAGTGTCGGCGTAGCAATACTCGGTTTAGGTGTGGTCGGAAGCGGAACATATCGAATTTTGACGGAACACAGAGAATTTTATCGCCGCACGCAGGGGATCGACATATCTGTTGAGAGCGTATTGGAGATCAACCGTCAGCGCGCGATCGACCTCGGCGTAGAGGAAAGCAAAGTCTCCGACAATATCGCAGAAGTTGTCAGCAACCCGAATGTTGACATCGTAGTGGAGGTGATCGGCGGGGTAGAACCGGCGAAATCGTTCGTGCTGGCGGCACTGCACAGCGGAAAAACGGTCATCACATCCAACAAAGAATTGTTTTGCAAATATTGGTTTGAACTGGAAAAAGCTGCCAAGCGAACACATGCGGGGCTGTACTATGAAGCGAGCTGTGTGGGAGGGGTGCCGATTATTCGGACATTGATTGACGGAATGCAGGCAAACGTCGTTCGCTCGCTGACCGGTATCATTAACGGGACAACCAATTATATTTTGACCCGCATGGCTCGCGAAGGATTGGGCTATGCCGAGGTTTTGAAGGATGCGCAGGCGCTTGGATATGCCGAAAAAAACCCGACGGCGGACGTCGAGGGCTTCGACGCAGCCTATAAACTTTCGATTTTGGCGAGCCTTGCCTTTCACACAAAAGTGCCTTTGGATAAAATTTATCGCGAAGGGATCACCGAGATTTCGCGTGCGGACATTGCGTACGGAGAAGAGCTGGGATACGTATTGAAATTGTTAGCGATCGGGAAATGCGACGCAGAAGACAAGATCGAAGTGCGCGTACACCCCGCATTTATCCGGAAAGACCATCCGCTCGCTTCCGTCAACGACAGTTTCAATGCCGTCTTTTTGCAGGGAGACAGCGTGGGAGACATCATGCTCTACGGTCGTGGCGCCGGCGCGCTTCCCACGGGTAGCGCAATTGTTTCGGACATCATTTATGCGGCGACGCACACTGACCATAAATATGCGACATTCAAAAATACCCAGCTTCCCGAAAAAGGGGTGCGCTTTGTAACCGATTTTAGCAGCCGTTATTATATCCGGTTTACGGCACACGACCGCGCCGGAGTTTTGGCGAAAGTGGCGGGGATTTTCGCCAAATATAACATCAGTATCGTGGATTTCATTCAAAAAGGTGAGGATATCGATCGCACGCAAAAAGAAGATTTGGGCGGAAATATTCCGATCATCTTAATTACGCATAAGACCAGCGAGTTTTCGGTACGCCGCGCAGTAGAAAAGATCTCTGCGCTGGAAGACGTGGCGCAGGTCAACAGCGTGATTCGAGTGGAAGGCTGATCGATGAAAATGATTGGCGCCGATCTTAGATCGGCGCTTTTCGATTGACCTTTTTTTGGGAAGAGGAGGGAAGTTATGCTTCGTGCCATCGTCTTAGTCAACGCCTATATTCGTGCGCCGTCCATGCTTCGACAGGCGGCTCGCGTCGCCGAGGAATTGCGCCTGCGCGGCGTTCAGACGGAAATTGTTCGGAACGGCTGTTTTCTTTGTTCCATTGAAGATAGTTCGCTCGCGCTTGCGCAAAAGCCGGATTTTGTCGTGAATTTGGACAAGGACAAATATTTATCGCGCATGCTGGAAAAGTGCGGCGTTCGCCTGTTCAATTCGGCAGACGCGGTGGAGCTGTGCGATGATAAGATGCTTACCGGCATCGTTCTCGCCGGCAATGGTCTTCGCTTGCCAGACACGATGCCGGCGCCGCTATGCTACTATGCAGACGCTCAAATTCCCGGAGAGTATGTGCGAAAGATAGGCAAAAAACTTGGCTATCCGTTGGTGGTAAAAAAGAGTTTTGGCAGCTGGGGAGACGGCGTCCGTCTTGTGCCGGACGAGGCGGAGCTGCGCAAGGCGGCAGAGGAGTGGAAGCAGTATCCGCATTTTTATCAAAAAAGAATAGGAAAACCGGGAGAGGATTATCGGATTCTCGTGATCGGCGGGCGGACAGTTGCCTGTATGCGCCGCATAAATGAGCGTGATTTTCGTTCGAATGTCGAACAAGGCGGCCATGGCGAAGCGGCGGAGCCTTCGCCTGCATTTCTTGCGGCGGCTGAGCGATGCGCCGCGCTGCTTGGCCTGGACTATTGCGGGGTCGATTTGATTGACGAGCAGGGAACGCCGTATGTTTGCGAGGTGAATTCTAATGCCATGTTCAACGAGGCAGAGCGGGTGACGGGCGTCAACATTGCGGGTGCCTATGCCGAGCATATGCTGCGGGTGATCAGCGAAGCCGGTTCGACTGTTCCTTTGCGCGCGGAATAAAATAATCATTTTGCAAGAATGCGAAATTGGCGCATAAATGTGCGCATATGTGCGCAGATGCGTGGATATTCTGTATAAAAATGAAAAAACGAACAAAAACGTTTGCGTTTTCGTACGTGACGTGTTATGATGAATGCGCAGCTTCAGAGGCGGAGGGCCGGCGCTGGCCGGTCAGGCAGGACGCCCTCATTTTTTGTTTTTGCGACTATGGTTTGAAACGGAAAGCGTCTGGGGCAAGTAAACGTTATAGAGGTACAGTATGAAAAAGATTTTAGCAGCCGCAGCGGCAGCCGTGCTGGCCGTCGTTTTGGCGGTTTCGATGGTTGCGTGCGGCAAAACCGGCGCCCAAGTCAAGATCATCGATATCGATCTATCGACCGAGCAATATGGTGTTGCGATTCAGAAGGGTAACGCCGAACTTACCGAAGAGATCAACGGTGTGCTGGCGCAGTTGAAAGGCGACGGTGTAGAGATGAATGGCGAAACGGTCACGTTTGATTCGCTCTATCAGGCGGAAATGGACGCTTTGGAAGCGGACGAAGTGATCAGCATCGGCGAAGTTGCGACTTCCAGTTCCAATCGCGCGGAAGAGCTGGTCGTGGCGACCAATGCGGAGTTCGCGCCTTTTGAATACCGAGTCGGCACGTCTTTCGGCGGAATAGATATGCAGGTCGCCAAGATCCTTGCCGATGGCATGGGCAAAAAGCTCGTTATTCTACATATGGCCTTTGAGTCGGTTTTGCAGTCGGTGCAGACGGGTGAGTCCGACATTGCGATTGCGGGGCTGACCATCAACGCGGAACGTGCACAGCAGGTCGATTTCTCGGATCCGTACTATGATACCACGCAGCGCATCGCCGTTTCTGCAGACAGCACCCTATTCGACGCATGCAAGACGGAAGAGGATGTTGTGGCAGTGCTCAAGTCTTTGAAAGGAGTCAAGGCGGGAGCGGCCAAAACGCAGACGGGCTATTATTATCTTGTCGGGGAAGAGAGCTTTGAATTTGATGGTTATGACAATATCGAGACCCGTGCATATCCGACGGTAACGGCGGCCGTGCAGGATCTTGCCAACGGAACGGTTTCGCTTGTCTGTGCGGATGCGGTGCCCTTGCAGGCAGCGGTCGACGCAGTGAATCGTTAACCAATTGTTTGGCGCGGAGAGTATGTCATGCTGCAAAAAATAGAAGTCTTTTTCCGTTACGTTTTCGATTATAAATATTACGAACTCATTTTGCAGGGCTTGCGCAATACCCTTGTAATCGCGGTCGGTGGACTTCTGATCGGTATCGTGATCGGATCGATCGTCGCAGCATTTAAGGTGATGGGAAGCCGTCACCGTGTGATCAAGTGGATCTCATATATCTGCGATATTTATACGGGTATTTTTCGCGGGACGCCGATCGTCATTCAGCTTATTATCTTTCATTACATTATCTTCCGCGGCACCCTGGATCCTCTCTTTGAGGCGGTATTGATCTTTGGCTTAAACAGCGGCGCCTATGTCTCCGAGATCATGCGCGGCGGTATCCTTTCGGTGGATATCGGGCAGACGGAGGCAGGGCGTACGCTCGGGCTTTCGTATGCGACGACGATGTTCCGCGTCGTGATCCCGCAGGCGATCAAAAACGTCGTTCCTACGCTCGGGAATGAGCTGATCACATTGACAAAGGATACGTCCGTTGCCGGCTATGTCGCGACGATGGATCTCAATGCGGCTTTTACAGCTATCCAGGGCGCAACATACGATTATTTTGTACCGTATTTGTTTTTGGCGCTCATTTATCTTGTGCTGGTCATCCTGATGACCTTCATCATTCGTTTGATCGAAAGGAGGATGCGAAAGAGTGAAAGACGCTAAAACGCCTGTCGTGGAAGAAAAAAAAGAGATCAAAGATAAAAAAGCTAAATTCGCCAAGACGGAAAAGAGGCCCGTCGAGCCCTGCGATCCCGATGCGTTGATCGAAGTGCAGCACCTTACCAAACAATATGGCAATCTGATCGTTCTCAACGATATCAGTGAGAAAATTTGTTCGGGAGAAAAGGTGGCTATTATCGGTCCGTCGGGGAGCGGAAAATCTACTTTTCTGCGTTGTCTGAATGTGTTGGAAGATCCGACCGACGGATATGTGTTTTTTGAAGGCAATAATCTGTGCGATCTGAAAGTGGATATCAACTACCAGCGCCGCAGGATGGGGATGGTCTTTCAGCAGTTTAACCTGTTTAATAACATGACGGTGTTGCAAAATATTACCTTTGCGCCCGTGCATGTCGGGTTGCAGGATCTTCGCCGGGTAAAGCGCAGAAATCTGCGCACAAAAATAGCGAATTTGTTCCGCAAATCGGAAAAAAAGGAGGCTTTTCTGCCCGTGCAGACCAGCGCACAGGAGATCAAGGCAGAGGCAAAAGAGAATGCAATGCGCCTTTTGCGGCGCATCGGACTGGCCGACAAAGCGAGCGCTTATCCGTCTACGCTTTCAGGCGGACAGCGCCAACGTATCGCCATCGTGCGTGCGCTTGCGATGAATCCGAAGGTCATGCTCTTTGATGAACCGACTTCTGCGCTCGACCCGGAGATGGTCGGCGAGGTGTTAGAGCTGATCAAGGAACTGGCCGAAGAGGGGATGACGATGGTTATCGTTACGCACGAAATGGGTTTTGCTCGCGAGGTTGCGACTCGCGTCTTGTTTATGGACGGAGGAAAAATACAAGAACAAGGCCCGCCCGAACAGATCTTTGGCGCGCCGCAAAACGAGCGCTTGCAGGATTTCCTTTCAAAGGTACTCTAAATTCGATCAATCATAAAGACGAAAACCCCGTGCGTATGGTGAATACGCACGGGGTTTGTCGTTGTGAGGCTATAAGATTGGGTTATTTTCTATAATCTATGTTTCACATATTACTGTGTATGAGATCAAGTTTTTTTATCCGTAAGTCATATAGGCGTTTAAAAAGTGCATCGAAAAGTAACAAAGCCGGCTATGAAACAAAAAAATGAGGAAACGCAGAAACGTTCGCTTTCCAATTCCTTTGATTGCTTCGGACACATGTTCGCTTTGGGGTGACGGAAGCAAGTTTTGTCGAAATGTCGTTAAAAGCATAGTTTCGTTGTTTGAATCCCGGGAAAAAGCATGCAAAGACGCAAAGAGCGGGATTGCGTTCGACGCCTCGCCTCCGTCTCGGCAACGAATTTTTGTTTGTGGTTTTGCCCGGGCGGTTAAACTTTGCTGGATCCTGTCTCCGCGTACTGCGGTTATGCGGCAGAGTCCGTTTCCTTCTCAACGGAAATTTCATTATCAGTGCCTTGAGATTTTCTTGGGAAGCTCTTGATTTTAAATAACGCGATCCCTTTTATGTGTGGGGTTTCGGAGTCCTATGTCTGTCATACGATGCGCTCGTATGGCTTTTTTTGTTAAAAGATTGATTATGAGCTGAACATATTAGGTGCCTGCAGAATTTCCGCAAAAAGTCCGAATGCATTGTGTGGCATAAAATTGCGAAAAAATTGTGCCGTGGAGTGGTGGAACCATGTCGGAAAAATTTATATGATTTATGTTCGAAGACGCGGATAGAAATCTGGTGCTTCGGGGAGGTGCCGGCATGTGCTGTCGATTTGTTTTGAATTTATGCATGAAGCGAG
>CALVHT010000030.1 GCA_944328645.1 uncultured Clostridia bacterium | reverse complement strand
GGGCCTTACCCTCGGTTGCCAGCTTGCCAAAGAAGGATTTCTTGATCAATGGGGAGTCAAGCTGATCGGTACGAAAGTAGATGCGATCGATCGTGCGGAGGACCGGGAACTATTTAAAGAAACAATGCAAAAGATCGGTCAGCCGGTCGTGCCGTCGGATATTGCGTATACGGTCGACGAATGCGTGGCCGTTGCAAATAAAATTGGCTATCCGGTCATTATTCGCCCTGCTTTTACGTTGGGAGGTGCCGGCGGCGGCGTGGCGTACAATGAAGAGGAACTTCGCTCGGTTTCGCACAATGGCCTGATGCTGTCGCCGATCACCCAAGTTTTGGTTGAAAAATACATCTATGGGTGGAAAGAGATCGAGTTCGAAGTTTTGCGCGATGGGCGCGGCAATGTGTTGACAGTCTGCTCGATGGAAAATTTTGATCCGGTTGGGATCCATACCGGCGACTCCATCGTCATTGCTCCAGCCGTCACGCTGGCCGATAAAGAATATCAAATGCTGCGCAGCGCTTCCTTGAAGATCATTACGGAACTCGGTATCGAAGGTGGGTGCAACTGTCAGTTTGCCCTGAATCCGGATTCTTTTGAGTATTCGGTCATTGAAGTGAATCCGCGTGTTTCTCGATCGTCCGCGCTCGCATCCAAAGCCACGGGATATCCGATCGCGAAGGTTTCGACAAAGATTGCGCTCGGTTATACGCTGGATGAAATTAGAAACGACGTGACCGGCAAAACATATGCTTGTTTCGAGCCAACCATCGATTATGTGGTTGTCAAACTTCCCAAATGGCCGTTTGATAAATTCTTGTATGCCAAACGTGAATTAGGAACACGCATGAAGGCAACGGGCGAAGTGATGTCGATCGGAACATCGTTCGAAATGGCGATCATGAAAGCGGTGCGTGGGGCGGAGATCTCTCTCTCATCGTTGAATTTGGACAAGTATGCAGGGAAGGATCTGCGCGAAGAGCTGAAAAAATTGTCCGATGAAAGGTTGTTCACCGTTTTTGCTGCGTTGAAAGCGAACATACCGGTGGACGAGATTTTTGAGATCACCAAAATCGATCGCTGGTTCTTGGAAAAGTTGAACAATTTGGTGAAATTTGAGCGCCGTTTGCAGACGGAGAAACTGACGCGTGCGTTGTACGAAGAGGGGAAAAGGTTGGGTTATCCGGATCGTGAACTGGAAAAGATTTCAGGGCAAGCGGTTCCGTACCATCGCAAAGCCGTCTATAAAATGGTTGATACCTGTGCCGCCGAATTTTCAGCGGAAACGCCGTACTTTTATTCGACATACGATGAATATGCGCACGACGAGTCTTTGCCGTTTGTGCGGGAAAGCACCAAAAAGCGCATCATTGTAATCGGATCCGGCCCCATTCGGATCGGGCAGGGTATTGAGTTCGACTATTCTTCGGTACATTGTGTATGGACGCTTAAACAGCTGGGATACGAAGTAATTATTATCAACAACAATCCGGAAACGGTTTCCACCGACTTTGATACGGCCGATCGTCTGTATTTTGAGCCTTTAACGCCCGAAGATGTACAGAACGTCATCGACAAAGAGAAACCTTACGGAGTCGTGATCACGTTCGGCGGACAGACGGCGATCAAGTTGTGTAATTACTTGGACAAGAAAGGGGTCCGCATTCTCGGAACATCGGCTGACAGCGTTGACATGGCTGAGGATCGTGAACGTTTCGACGAACTCTTAGAGCGTTTTGGTATCAGCCGTCCGAAGGGCCTAACGGTCATGACCAAAGAAGAAGCGTTGGATGCGGCGAATAAACTCGGCTATCCTGTTCTGTTGCGCCCCTCGTATGTGATCGGTGGACAGAATATGACGATCGCTTTTACCGAAAGCGACATCTCGCGCTATATGGACGTCATTTTGGCGCAACATATCGAAAACCCGGTCTTATGTGATAAATATCTCATGGGGCAGGAATTGGAAGTGGATGTCATCAGCGACGGCACTGACGTGCTGATTCCGGGTATAATGCAACACATTGAACGGGCAGGGGTACACAGCGGTGATTCGATCGCCGTATATCCGCCGTATAATTTGAGCGATATTATGCTGGATAAAATCATCGAGTGCTCTACGCAACTCGCGCTTTCGTTAAAGACGAAAGGCTTGATTAATATTCAGTTCCTGGTCTATCACAATGAGTTGTATGTTATTGAGGTAAATCCGCGTGCGTCACGTACGATCCCGTATATTTCGAAGGTTACGGGCGTTCCTATGGTCGAATTGGCTACAAAGATCATGGTCGGAGCCAAACTTAAAAAATTGGGATACGGCACAGGCTTATACAAAGAATCTCCGTATGTGGCGGTAAAAGTTCCGGTGTTTTCATATGAAAAGCTCAACGATGTCAATTCACAGCTTGGGCCGGAAATGAAATCGACGGGAGAAGTGCTGGGGATCGGAAAGACGATCGAAGAGGCGTTGTTTAAAGGACTGGTATCGGCCGGCTTTAAACTGTGCCATCCTACGCAGCAGCGGCAGGTTGGCGTATACTTTACGATCAACGATCAAGATAAATTCGAAATATTGGGATTGGCGAAAAAATTCAGTGATTTGGGGCTGAATATTTATGCGACCAAGGGGACTGCCGAAACGATCCGAACGCTTGGGATCGAAGTTAATACGGTCGATCGTCTTTCGCAAAGCGACGAGATATTGCGATTAATGGATGACGGCAAGATCGATTATATCGTTTATACCGGAAAAACCGACATGGCGTCCATCGAAGATTATATTCGTATGCATCATCATGCGGTTTTGCTCGGCATCACAACGCTTACTTCGCTGGATACGGCAAATGCTTTGGCAGATATCATAGCCAGCCGGTTTAATGAATACAATACCGAGTTGATCGATATCAATCATTTGCGGTCCGAAAAAACAAAACTCGCCTTTACCAAAATGCAGAGTTGCGGGAACGACTATATCTTTTTTGATAACATGGACGGAAAAATCACCTGTCCTGAATCGGTAGCGATCAACGTGGTTGATCGGCACTACGGGATCGGAGGAGACGGAATTGTTCTGATCGAACGTTCGGAGATTGCCGATGCACGGATGCGGATCTTTAATAAAGACGGCAGCGAAGGTGCTATGGCGGGCAATTCGATCCGGTGTGTTGCCAAGTATTTATTCGACCGGGGTCTCGTTAAAAAGAAAAAGATGACGATCGAAACGCTGAGCGGCGTACGCGAGCTTACGCTATATACATTTGGCGGAAAGGTTGGTTCGGTCAGTGTTGATATGGGGCATGCCGTTTTAGAAGGGAAAAAGATCCCTTCGACGCTGGAAGGGGAAACGGTGGTCAATCGGCCGATTTCGGTTGGCGGACAGGAATACAAAGTGACCCTTGTCAATGTCGGAAATCCGCACTGCGTTGTATTTTGTGACAAAGTGGATGCCATTGATTTGGCGAACGTTGGCCCGGCTTTTGAGTATGCGTCCTACTTCCCGAAACGCGTCAATTGTGAATTTGTTCGTGTCGTCAATGACAAAACGTTGAAAATGCGCGTATGGGAGCGCGGAAACGGCGAAACGCTTGCCTGTGGAACGGGGGCGGCGGCTTGTGTCGTGGCGGCGGTTCTCAATGGGTATTGCATGGCGGAAGAAGATATTACGGTCAAATTGCGCGGCGGCGATCTGATTGTTCGTTATGCAAAAGATGGCAGCGTCACTTTAACGGGAAGTGTGAAACAAGTTTTTGAAGGAAGCGTAGAATTTTAATCGGGGATGGCTGTATGCAGGAAATATTTTACGAAGAGAGCGTATCGCTTCATAACGAAAAGCCGGCAAAGCGCCGTTATATTTTGTTCACGGTTGTGGCTGTTTTATGCGTTTTATTTGCCGTGTTGATGTTTTTCAACATTGTATTTATGCCGGTTGCGGATCAAGACGGAAATAAATTTACAAAACCGGTAATAATTACGCTAATTATTTCGGCAGTATTTTTTGGCGGCATGGTATTTTTTGCTGTGTTTTTGTTCCGAAAGCGGCATAATTTTTTTGCCGGATATGATTATACCTATGTTTCGGGCGAGCTGCGTATTTGTAAAGTAATCCATAGCCGCAAAAGAAAAATGCTGTATAAATTAAGCGATGACCGGTTAATCAAAATTGGGCGAGTCGGTTCCGAATCATATAAGAAATTGAAGGCATCGCCGGACACAAAAGAAGAAATTCTGACGCCCAACGAAGAGGCGGATGAGGACAAAGAATTTTTCTATATCCAGGCGACGACGAATGTTGGGAAACGTCTGTTGATTCTGGAATGTCGATTGCAGATGATTTATACGATTGTGCGCTATATGCGCAGAAATATTTTGGAATCGGAATTTAATCAAAAATGATCTACTTGGACAACGCCGCGACCACTGCCCCTGATTCGGAGGCGGTGAGCGCGGCAATCAAATATTTGCAAGAACAATTTTATAATCCTTCTGCGCTGTACGGAGCAGGATTTGCCGTACACCAAGCCATGGAAGAGGCGCGCAAAAACTTGCTGGCTAAGATCGCTCCAGACGGCTTTGAATGGATTTTCACTGCTTCGGGGAGCGAAGCGGACAACCAGGCTTTGTTTTCGTCGGCGAGGCGCGGTAATCTGGTGACGACAGAAGGCGAGCACGCGGCGGTCTATCGTGCGGCAAAGGAATTGGAAAATCGGGGGATCGAAGTACGCTTTGCGAAACTTCGTGCGGATGGATCAGTGGATTCGGACGATTTGATTTCCAAACTCGACGCGAAAACATCGCTTGTATCCGTCATTCATGTCAATAATGAGACGGGGGCGATCAATGACATTGCGCAGATCTCTTCCAAAGTAAAAGCATACCGGCCGAATATCGCTTTCCATAGTGACGGGGTACAGGCTTTTGGAAAAATTCCGGTTGTTTTGCCTCGAACAATCGATCTTTATTCCGTCAGCGCGCATAAAATAGGTGGAATTCGCGGGGTCGGTGGCTTAATTAAGCGCAAGAGTTTTTCTCTGCATCCGCTGATTTTTGGCGGAGGGCAGGAAAACGGGTTGCGAAGCGGCACAGAAAATACCTTTGCGATCAAACAGTTTGAATTTGCGGCTGCGCATAAATTTGCTTCCTTGGAACAGGACTTAAAGCGGGTTCGCGTTTGGAACGAGCGAGTTCGGCAGGGGCTGAATCCAGAAATATTTGAGATTCTTTCATCCGAAGGGGCTTCTCCGTATATTTTGAGTGTTACGGCGCGCGGATTACGCGGAGAAGTGCTCTTGCACATGCTGGACGATGCGGGTATTCAGGTCGGAACGGGTTCGGCGTGTTCATCCAAAAATCGATACAGTCGGGTCATGTTGGCTTGCGGGCTGGATGAGTGTCGTGCCGACGGGGTATTGCGTCTTTCATTTTCCGCTCGCCAAAAAGATCAAGAGATCGAGGAGGCTCTGCAGGCGATGAATGCATGTGCAGCCAGCTTGAAGGAAAGGACGAGGTGAATCGAATGGAGAGAGTAATTATCGTTCGCTACTGCGAGATCCATTTAAAGGGGAAAAATCGCGGTTATTTTGAACGGATATTTATGAATAATTTGGAAAAGGCTCTCACGGGGATCCGCCATGAGATCCGTCGGCCAAGCGGGAGATATATTGTAGAAGCGTTTGATCCTTCGCGAACGGAAGAAATTATTGCACGCTTATGCAAAGTGTTTGGTACGCATACATTGAGTGTCGCATACCAAGTGCCGGCCGATTTGGAAGAAATATACCGAGCTGTACAGCTCGTTGCACCGCAATCCGGAAGCTTTAAGGTGCAGGCAAATCGTGCAGACAAGCGGTTTCCCCTTCATTCGATGCAGATCAATGCAGAAATCGGTGGGCGGCTTTTGGCTGAGAGGCCTGCGTTATGTGTGGATGTACATGTTCCGCAAAATACGGTATATATCGATATTCGTGAAAATGGGACTGCGCTTGTGTTCAGTGAGTTGATCAAGGGTGCGGGCGGAATGCCGGTAGGAACTTCAGGCCGTGGTATGCTCTTATTGTCGGGGGGGATCGACAGCCCTGTTGCCGGCCATATGATTGCAAAACGCGGAATGAAATTGGACTGCATTCACTTTCACAGTTATCCGTATACCAATATGCAAGCGCGCGAAAAAGTAACGGAGTTGGCTCGAATTCTTGCTCAGTATACGGGAGGGCTGGAACTGCATGTAATTCGTGTCACGCACATTCAAGAGGCCATTCACAAAAATTGTCCGGAAGAAATGATGATCACCCTTTTAAGGCGATTTATGATGCGCATTGCCGAACAATTGGCTTGTCGGGTTGGGGCGCAGTGCATTGTCACTGGCGAAAGCCTGGGGCAGGTTGCAAGCCAAACCGTGGAAGGGATGACGTCTTCCAATGCGGTAGTTCGGTCGATGCCAGTGCTTCGACCGTTGGTGGGCTTTGATAAGACAGAGATCATCGAGCGTTCCCGGGCGATCGGTACATTTGAGACGTCGATTCTGCCATACGAAGATTGTTGTACCGTGTTTTTGCCAAAGCATCCGCTGATTCGCCCGGAGCTGAAAAAGGTCGAGGCGGCAGAAGATCGTTTGGATGTCTCGGCTCTGATAGAAGAAGCTATGGCATCTTTGGAAACGCTTTCGATTTAAAACACAATACCGCAGGGGATTGGAAGGAGCCGACGATCGAAACGCCGGCTCCTGCGCATTTAGCGTTTCCACCATTCGGTGGGAAGCGGATGGATTTTGGGTTTTGTATAAACGGCAGGTGAGTGGATCTCGGTTCCGTACACTCGTTTTCCCGTATCGTCTATATAATACGGCGTGATACTGTAGATATATTTTTGACCGCTCTGAACGGTTTTATCGGTAAAACACCTTTGGATGTGTCCATCAAAAATAGTTTCAGTTTTTTCTTTATTTTTTCGTTTTATGATATATTCATAGTATTCTGTATGGCATAGTTCAATGCAAATGGTGGAGCCTTGGTAACTTACTTTTGCTTGATCGGACGGTAGTTGGAATATTTTTCCGACATCCCGCGGATAATTTTTTGCGCGGAACAGATCGGTAAATACAAATCGTTCGGGCTGGTCATCGGCCGCAAGGCGTACCAAGTGGTCTCGTTCGTATGCGGCTTTATCTAAGCGACAGACTTTTATATCGCGGCAGACAGGAAATGGGGTTGGGGTAGTATGATTATATAAACGATTGGCAAGCAAAAGCAAATAATGCGCCGGCAAGCCGCCGCCGGTAATGTCTGTTTTTGTATTGTCGGCATTTCCCATCCAAGCGCCAAACGTGTGCTGGTGTGTATAGGCAATCGACCATGCGTCGGTGTTGCCCTGTTCGTTTCCGCATGTTCCGGTTTTGGCGCAGATCGGAAAATTTAGAGAAGAAAGTTTTTTTGCTGTTCCGTTTGTAACGGCAGATTGTAACATATCATTGACGAGAGCGGCTGTATCTTCCGAAAAAGCTTGCGTTGCTTGGGGATGATGGGCGTACAGGCATTGTCCGGAGGCGCTTTCTATTTTTCGGATGAAAGCAATGGGGAAATATTTTCCTTCGCGTGCAAGTGCAGAATATGCGCCGATAATTTCCTGCATGGTATAGCCTTCGGATAGACCTCCCAAAGCGAGCGCTAAATTTTTATCCTCGTCCAGAAGCGGTAGGCCGAGGCGGTGTAGATACTTTTCGCTTCGTTCAATGCCTAATTCATTGAGAACTTTTACGGCAGGAACGTTGCGGCTCTCAGCTAGGGCTTGCCGGGCCGAAATGTATCCGGCGTACTCGTCGCGGTAGTTCGCTGGCGCGTAATCGCCAAACTTTGTGCGCTCGTCGAGAATCGGTGTGCAAGGGGAAATTAAATTTTCTTGAATTGCAGGAGCATAGACGGCCAGAGGTTTGAGAACGGATCCGGGTTGTCGGCGTAGTATTCCGGCGGAACTGAACCAAGCGATTGCGCCGCCTGTTTGATTGTCGGCGATCAACAGACTCTTGGCCGATCGATCGGCATCCGTCTTTACAGCCTCTAAATATTCTTGCAGGCGGGGATTCATATAGGTATAGATCTTACAACCGCCGCAGAAACGGTACGGAGAAAAAAAGGGCAGATTTTCTAACTCTTCATATACGGCAGATAAATAGGATTTCGCGCTGTCGGAGCGTTCTTGCCTTTGGGGAAGGGGTTGCGCAACAGCTTGCCGGTATTCGGTCTCGTTTAAAAATCGAAGCTCAAGCATGCGCCGCAAGACGCCATCACGGGCGTTGCGGCATTTTTCCGGGTTGACAAATGGGGAATAGTTGTTTGGCGAACGGATGATTGCCGCCAAAGTTGCGCCTTCCGCGGCTGATAACTGTTCGGCAGCTTTTCCAAAATAGAAATCGGATGCGCTGGCAATTCCGTAGCAAGCATGACTAAAGTAGATGGTATTTAGATACATTTCCAAAATTGCATCTTTGGAGAAACGTCTTTCTAATTGCCGTGTCAATTTGATTTCTTTCAGTTTGCGGCGAATGGTCTTTTCGTTGCTTAGGTGTGTGTTTTTGACGAGCTGTTGACTGATGGTCGACGCGCCTTGACGAAACGAGTGTGCGCGTAAATTCGCGAGCAAGGCGCGGGCAATGCCGAGATAATCCAATCCATGATGCCGGTAAAAATTTTTATCTTCGGCGGCCAGAAAGGCTTGTTTGACGACATCCGGAAGATCGGCGACACGTACGCTCTTTGTTGCGTTTTGCAGGGATATATCTGCGATTTCTTGGCCTTCCGCATCGTAGACGGCGATCGTTTCGGCCGCTGTTTCTAAGCGAGAAATGTCTAAATGAATGTCGGCCGTCACCACGAAAAAGGTGGCGGCAGCGATCGAGATGGCTAGCACTGTAAGACTCAGTAGAATGACAATGATCCTTCGAAAAATTTTCATGATGTTCCCTTCTGTTTACAGTATTCGAAATTTTACGGGAATTATTTCAACGACAACAAACTTCAATCACTTGAAAAAATCGGGGAAAAATTGTATAATACGATAGGATTTAGAGTAGGATCAGAACACTATGAACAAAAAATATTTTATCGTAACATATGGATGTCAAATGAATGTACACGAATCCGAAAAAATTGCGGGTATATTGCATGCCCGCGGGTATACGGAGTCGTTGTCCGAACAAGATGCCGACATCATCGTTTTTAATACGTGCTGTATCCGAGAAAATGCGGAGAATCATGCGTATGGGAATATTGGTGCCTTAAAAAAATATAAAAAATCACATCCCGACAGGTTGATTGCCGTGGGCGGATGTATGACGCAACAGCCCGGTGCGGCGGAAAAATTGCGTCGAAAATTTCCGTTTGTGGATGTTATATTTGGAACTCATAACTTAGAAGATCTCGGCGAACTTCTGGATCGAAAGGCGAACCGGAGAAAATCTGTCGTTGAAATTTGGGAACAAGAGGGAAAGATCCGCGAGCAAGATATAGCGTATCGGACGAGCTATCCCAATGCTTGGGTCAATATCATGTATGGATGCAATAATTTCTGTTCTTATTGTATTGTTCCCTATGTTCGGGGGCGAGAGCGTTCCCGTTCTCCGGAAGCAGTTGTCGGCGAGGTCAATTCTCTATTGGATCGCGGATACAAAGAGATCACCCTGTTAGGACAAAATGTTAACTCATACGGCAATGATCGGGGAGGTGAAGTCTCCTTTCCGCAGCTTCTGCATCAGATTTGCTCGCGCGACGAAAAGTTTCGTTTGCGATTTATGACGAGCAATCCAAAGGATTTTGGGGTTGACTTGGTTGAAGCCATTGCTGCGCATCCGCAAATTTGTCATTTGGTACACTTGCCGGTACAAGCGGGGTCGGATCGGATTCTGCGTCAGATGAACCGAAAATACACGGCGGAAGAATATCTTAAAAAGATTGAAATGCTTCGTCGAAGGATTCCGGATTGTCAAGTTACGACGGACATTATGGTTGGGTTTCCGACTGAAACCGAAGAAGATTTTCAAAAAACGTTAGAGTTGGTTAAAGCGGCTGACTTTACAACGGCATTTACTTTCGTTTATTCGCGGCGTAGCGGTACGGTGGCGGCACAAATGGACGGGCAAATTCCCGAAGAAGTACAAAAAGAACGGATCATGCGGCTGGTCGAGTTGGTCAATGCGCAGACGCGTGAAAAGTCCGTCGCATATCGTGGGCAGACCATAGAAATTTTGTGTGAAGATTTTGATGAAAAGAAAAATTTGTATTTGGGGCGAGACGAATACGGTCGAATGGGGTATTTTGCGGATCGACGAAACAGAATCGGAGAATTTGTTCGGATTAAGATTGCAGAAACATCGGGCGTTTCTTTGATGGGGACGGTCGAGGATACAGAAGAAAAAGAACAGGGGTGAGGGATGAGCGGATTATCGCCGATGATGCGGCATTATCTCGAGGTAAAAGAAAAATACAAGGATTGCGTTTTGTTTTATCGCTTGGGCGATTTTTACGAAATGTTTTTTGAGGATGCGAAAGAGGTTTCACAACTTTTGGATCTGACACTGACCGGGCGTGACTGCGGTTTGAAGGAGCGTGCGCCCATGTGTGGAATTCCGTACCATGCGGCAGAAACTTATATAGCGAAACTTGTGGCGTTGGGTAAGAAGGTCGCCATCTGTGAGCAACTGACCGAACCGACCCCAGGCCGCGGCATGGTCGAGCGAGATGTGATTCGGGTTATCTCGGCGGGGACCTTGATCGAGGAGAGCTTGCTGGACGAAAAAAAGAACAATTATATCGTTTGTGCGTTTTTCGATGGAATGAATTGCGCTGCGGCTTGGACGGATATAACAACGGGAGAGTTTAAAGCTCGTTTTTTTCATGGGGAGAAGTCGTTGGCGGATAGTCTTGAATATCTGGTGAAACTTGCGCCGGCAGAAATTATTTGCAACGACGCTTATTTCTTAGGAACCAAGGGAAATTTACAGCTTCGGGCTTTACCGCCGCTTTCTTGTTATGTTCCATGGGCATTTACTTTACGCAACGCCGAAAAGAGCCTTTTGGAACAACTTGGATGCAAAACGCTTGAACCGTTTGGAATCGATCAATTCCCTGCGGCAATTTGTGCTGCGGGCGCATTATTGGAGTATTTGCGCGAGACGCAGAAACACGCGCTTCGAATCATTGATCGGGTTGTGCTGGCACGAGACGGAGAATCGATGATGCTGGACGGCACAGCCGTTTCGAACTTAGAGTTGGTTCGTACCTTAGGGGATGGAAAAAGGCGCGGCTCTTTGCTTTGGTTATTAGACAAAACGCGTACGGCGATGGGCGCGCGCTTACTCAATCGTTGGGTCTTGGAACCCTTGCTTCGGCGGGAGGCGATTGAAAGACGGTTGGATGCGGTCGAGGAACTCTATAAGGCGACCGTTATTCGGAACGGAATTGCGGATACGCTTCGTGGGATTCGAGATATTGAGCGTATTGCCGGAAAAATATCCAATAATAATTTGACGCCGCGTGATTGCGAGAGCTTGGGGGCTTCTTTGGCTGTATTGCCAAATTTGAAGTTCCAGCTTTCGGGTTTTTGTTCGGCTGCAGCGGTAGAGATCAGTGAATCGCTGGGCGATTTTTCCGCATTAACCGATCTGTTGCGCGGTGCTTTTATAGATAATCCGCCGGTCAGTGTCAAAGACGGCGGGTATATTCGTACGGGCTATTGCCGTGAGTTAGACGAATTGCGTGAAGTGCGCGACAATGGCGCGCGTGTTATTGCCGAAATGGAAGCAAACGAGCGCGAGAAAACGGGTATCAAAAATCTTCGGATCAAGTTTAACCGTGTGTTCGGATATTCCATTGAGGTAACAAATTCGTTCAAGGATAAGGTGCCGTATTCTTATCAGCGGCGACAAACGCTGGCCAATGCTGAGCGATATGTGACGGATGAGTTAAAGGCGATCGAAGAGAAGATTCTTTCCAGCAGTGAAAAAAGTCTGCAAATGGAAATCGCCTTGTTTGAACAAATCAAGGAAACGCTCGCTGAGCATTTGAGCGAGTTCAAAAGGCTGGCTGCCGCGCTTTCGGAGTTGGATTGCCTTGTTTCCTTTGCGATTTTATCCAAAGAGAATGGCTATGCTCGCCCGAAGATTGTAAAAGAGGGCGAGGCATTGCGTATTACGGATGGGAGGCATCCTGTCGTCGAAGCTCTTTCAAAAGAGCGATTTGTTCCTAACGATACCGCTTTGGACGGCGAAACGCAGACCATGGTTATTACAGGGCCGAACATGGCGGGCAAGAGTACCTACATGCGGCAAACGGCGCTCATTGTCTTGATGGCGCATTTGGGCTGCTTTGTTCCGGCAAGAACCGCGCAGATCCCCGTTGTGGATCGTATTTTTACACGTGTTGGGGCAAGTGATAATTTAATTCAGGATCAGAGTACATTTATGGTTGAAATGACGGAAGTCGCTTCGATCATTCAAAATGCGACCAAAAATTCTCTTTTGATTTTAGATGAAGTCGGGCGCGGAACGAGCACATTTGACGGGTTGAGCATTGCCTGGGCCGTGTTAGAATGTCTGACCGAAAAAATATGTGCCAAAACCTTATTTGCTACGCATTACCACGAGCTAACCGAGCTGGAGGGGAAGATCGAAGGGGTCAAAAATTATAAGGTGACGGTGCGAGAGACCAGCGGTGGAATTGTTTTTCTGCGCAAGATTGTGCGTGGCGGAGCGAACAAGAGTTTTGGGATTGAAGTGGCTCGGCTGGCGGGTATCCCGGCGGCGGTAACGGCGCGCGCAAAAGAAATTTTAAAACAGCTTGAAAAGAATGACATCGCGCGGGATACGGTTCGATTTCGAGAAGAAGCCGCGCAACAGCCTTCTGTCAGTGAGGTTGAACGCATCTTAGCCGAGATCGACCTGAATAATTTGACGCCGATGCAGGCTTTTCAGCTTCTGTCCGATCTGTCGGAGAAAGTGAAGCAAAAGGGGTAAAAAATGGCGAAAATAAACATTTTGGACAGTAACGTTTTTAATCGGATCGCGGCAGGGGAGGTGGTCGATCGACCTTTTTCCGTTGTCAAAGAGTTCGTCGAAAACAGTTTGGATGCTGGTGCAAAAAATATTTCCATACAGATCGAGCGCGGCGGAAAAGATCGAGTCTGCGTTTCAGACGACGGTTCGGGAATTGAAAAAAGCGAACTTCCTTCCGCTTTCTTGCCGCATGCAACGAGTAAGATTGCCTGCGTGGATGATTTGGATCATATTCGAACGCTCGGTTTTCGCGGTGAAGCGTTGGCGAGTATTGCATCGGTGTCAAACATGCGGATTCGATCCAAAGCGCAATCCGCGGCGGAGGCGTTCGAATTGTGCTGCGATGGCGGCATAATGGGGCAGGTGCAGCCGTGCGCGTTGGGTATTGGAACAGAAATTTCGGCAGAAAATCTTTTTTTTAATACGCCCGTCCGTGCAAAGTTTTTGAAGACGGATAAAGGGGAGGAAGGTGAAATCACCAATTTTGTTTCGCG